>JBHAJK010000049.1:0-26679 GCA_041826605.1 Lachnospiraceae bacterium
GTGCAGATTATATATTTCAGACAGATTCAGACGGTCAGACCTTAGCAGAGGAATTTGATGGCTTTTGGGCTGACAGAGAAAAATATGATGTGCTTATAGGCAACAGGGGCAGGCGAAAAGACGGGTTTGGAAGAAAAACCATATCTTTCGTTGTACGAGCTGTGGTATTTACGGTGTTTAAGGTAAGGGCTGAGGATGTAAATACGCCATATCGCCTTATGAAGCGAGAAGCACTTGAAAAAGCCTTGAATTTTGTACCGGAAAACTTTAACCTTACCAATATTGCATTGACAGCAGTGTTTTTGCGACTAAATATTAAAGTTGAATTTAAGAATATTACATTTAAACCCAGACAGGGTGGTAAAAACAGTATTAATATACCCAAAATCATTAAAATAGGAATAAAGGCATTTTTTGACCTTTGTAGAATAGAAAGTGGATTATCCAAATATGATAAAGGAAAATCTTAATAAGAAACTGAATATTTCCCATGCAGTATTTGCAGCATTTTTAGTGCTGTTGATGTATGTTGCCTTTTTATGGGCAAATAAAATAGTGCCCTTTGGAGACCATACATGGCTTGTATTTGGTATGAAAAGGCAGTATGCGGATTTTTATGGTTATTTGAAAAGTATTTTAAATGGCGAAAATAATATATTCTATTCTTTCAGCACCACATTGGGTTCGGGAACAATGGGATTTTTTGCCTATTATCTGACAAGTCCGTTTTTATTTATTATTGCCCTATTTCCAAGAGCTTTGTTTCCGCTGGCTCTTAGTATTGTAATAGGCCTTAAGCTTTCCTTATCAGCTTTGACAATGGATATATTCTTACAAAAATTCTGTGGTAAGAGTGCTTATATTTGCTCTGTAAGCTATGGATTTTGTGGATATTTAATAGCCAACTCTATGAATATTATGTGGTTGGATGTGTTGATTTTGCTCCCCATTGTTATGCTGATGACTGAAAGGCTTATTAATGAGGGCAGATTGCTGGGATATATTATATCTCTTGCTGCAATTCTTTACTTAAACTATTACATTTCATATATGGTGCTGATATTTGTGCTTATATGGTTTTTGGTAAGGATATGGGCAGTTAAAGAAAAAAGCCCTACTCAGGCCCTTTATAGGCTGGGAATAGGCACTATTTTGGCAGCAGGCGTAAATGTGGTACTGTTAATGCCTGCATTTCTGGAGCTAAAAAATAATTCGTTAATTGGAAGTGAAGCAACACAGGATATTTCTGTAGTTGTAAATAATATAAATATATTCCAGGTAATTTCCAAGCTTTATTCGCTATCCTTTAATTCTGCTCAGATATATTGGGAAGCGCCAATGATATTCTGTGGCACAGTAATACCCATACTTGCACTGCTCTTTTTTATAAACAAAAAAATTCCCCGGCGTGAGAGAGTAGCAATGTTTGTAATGCTGCTACTGTTTTTGGTTACTTTTGTTTACGAAAGGCTGAATTTAATTTGGCATGTAGGAATAGCCCATGCGGAATTTCCTTATAGGGAAGCCATTTTTGCTGTATTTGTAATAATTGTTTGTGCCTGCCGCAGTGTTGAGAATATAAAAGCAGGCATTACTAAGAGGAATTTTATTTCCATTTTTATGTCAACCATAGTAATAACAGTTGCTTTGCTGTTAGGAAATTCAAGTGGAATACAGCCTTGGAAAATAGTGTTTAATGTTATTTTAATAATAATTACATTTGTATTTACAGCACTTATTATTTTTGAAAATAAAAAGCCCATTATTGTATTATCGGCGCTATTCCTTGTTGTGCTACAATTTTTTGATTTAGGGTTAAATGCTTCATACATATATAGAAATGAGTCGGTTAGGGAGCAGAAAGCCTCTGAATTTGCGGAGAAAACAGCATTAATGGAGGAAGCGGTAAGTGCTCTTAAAGAAAAGGACAAGGGCTTTTATCGTGCGGAGACATGGTCGGGAAGAGAGCAGAATGACGGTATGATGTTTGCCTATAATTCCGTGACAAATTATAGTATTTCCAGCCTTAATTATGCCAGAAGCTTTTTACAGAAGCTGGGATATGATGATGACGAAACATATTTGGACTATGGGCATAATAATACCCAGACTGCGGATTCAATACTGGGTATTAAATATGTATTAACGGATGCTGCACATAAAAATCGTATGCATTCCAACTATCCCCTTGCAGTGGATGGAAAAATACAGGCGTATGAAAATCCCTATGCACTATCGGTGGCAATGGGAGTATATAGAGAAATGAGCGGGGAGGCATTAAATCCCTTTTCTTATCAGGAGGAAATATATACAAGGATAGTGGGAGAGCCTGTTTCTATATTCGTACCTGCCACTATTGAGGAAACCGAGGTTGCCTTTCTTTCGGGGCGTCCTGAAAAGACATATATGGCAATAGCGGAGAAATCAGGCGAAATGTATTTCTATATGACGGAGCTAATTGACAACTTCGATAATATGGAAATTTATATTAACGGGGAGTTTTATACATATTACGGAAATGCTTCCTGCCTTAAAGTGCTTAATCTTGGATATTTGGAAAAAGGGGATTATATCCTTATTACCATAAAAGCAGAGGATGAGGATGAGTTTGGAAATGCCCTCTTTATGACAGAGGATGTGGAGGCGTTATCTACGGCTTGCGAATTAGCAAGCGCCAGACAGGCAGAGGTGGAAAAAATAAGTTCATCACATCTTTTACTGACTGTTGACAGTGAATATACTATAGGGGATGAACTTAGTGGAGAAGTGGGGGTATTTACCACAATACCCTACGAAAAGGGCTGGACTGTAAAGGTAGCAGGAGTGCGAGTGACCCCAATCGAGGTATATGACGCTCTTATGTATATACCTGTTACGGAGGCTCTGCAAAGGGCGGAGCTTGCCCCCGGAGAAGATTTAACCATAGAGCTGGTGTATATTCCCGATGGATTTATTATTGGTGCCGGTTTCAGCGCTGTAACGATTATAATAATGATACTTGTAGCAGTGCTTAGAAAGAGTGAAGCTGATTACTTTGAATACGAGGATGAGGATGAATAACAGGAAGTGGAATATAAATAAGGCTATAAAGCCCTTACTTATGTGTATTATAACGTTCCTGATTATTCTTAAAATTGTAATCGAAGCAAAGAATACTTCGCCTGTATTTGAAATAAAGGTGGCGGGAGAAAAAATCAGACTTTTTGAAGAAGATGATAAAAGCTATATTTTTCTGCCATCCTTTGCTAAAGAGGAAGATATTAAGGCAGACAAAGGAATTTGGGAAAAAGAGCCGGAAATATATGCTTCAAATAATCTGCCTGCAATATTTATATCCACTGCATCCGGAAATATGGAGGCAGTTTATGAAAGTGCCCATAAAAAGGAAAGCGGTAAAATTCATATTTATAATGAGGATGGAAGTACCGACTATTTTGGTAGCTTGAAGTATATAAAGGGGCGTGGTAATTATTCCTGGAATAACTGGGAGAAAAAATCTTTTACTATAAATGTGGGAAACAGCACAGGACTTCTTGGCTTGCCGGCGGGAGGAAGCTTTGCATTAATTGCCAATGCTTCGGATAATACTTTAATTAGGAATGAACTGGCAAGGCAGATGGAAAGCGCTATATCAATGGAAAGTGTCAGCCTTGGCAGATTTACGGATTTATATATCAATGGGGAATATATGGGGAATTATTATCTCTGCCCCATTATAAGCATAGGCGAAGAACGCATAAATATACGCAATATCGAAAAAGAGATGGATAAACTATATTCCAAAAGCGATTATACGGGGTTTCCGGTGTATGAAACTCCATATATGAAGGGCTGGAATTTAAAAGAAGAGGTGTCTGATTATACCGGTGGATACCTTATTGAGAGAGAATTTGAGGGACGCTATAGACTGGAATATGAAACCAATCCCAGTGGCTTTGAAACAGAAAATGGAGAATTTTTTGTGATTAAATCCCCCTCCTACTGTTCTAAAAAGCAGATTAACTATATTTATGATTATGTGAATGAAGCGGAAAAGGCTATTTTAGCCAAGGATGGAGTAAACAAGGAAACGGGCAAGTCCTACAAGGACTATATCGATGTAAAATCCTTTGCCCTATGGTATCTGGTAGGAGAAGTAACAAAAAATTATGATGCAGGAGTTTCCAGCGCATATTTCTATAAGGACAGTGAATTAAATGGCGGAAAACTGAAACTTGCCTCCGGCTGGGACTATGATATGAGTATGGGAAACTATCTTGACTGGATGGAATACAGTGAGGAGGACGGAACGGGGCTTACAAGGCTAAATGCAGTTATGTCCTCAAGTAACTGGTATAGTGCCTTGTATGATAAAGAGGATTTTTATGAATATGCCATAACTGCATACAGGGAAGAGCTGAGGGAGTATATGGACTATCTTATTGACGAAGAGATAGATAAATTAAAGGAAAAGCTGGCCTCCTCTGCCATAATGGATGGAATTCGCTGGAAAAATATGTATGAAAGAGATGGGCAGCTACCCGGAAACGATAGGGCATATGAGGAACTAAAGCTATTTTTAAGAACCCGAATTGAGTTTTTGGACAAAATATGGATTACAGAGTAGAACAAAAATATTTAATAAGTGACAGACAAATAGAATATTTAAAGACACGCCTAGAAGGCTATATGGAGCTGGATGCCAATATGCAGGGAGAGTCCTATCTTATAAGAAGCGTTTATTTTGATGATATGATGAATTCATACCTGACTATATAAAAGAAATTATTGATGAGGGAAATTTAAGCAAAACAGCATTTTCTAAATATTATTTTGCAAGAATTTCAGAAAGTACTCCTATATGCTATGCTATGTAGGCGTGATAAAATTGAAAGAGGATATGCCTTTATGACATTTTCAGATGTAATTAAAAAATCAGTGCTGGAAGGCTTTGCCAGTGCAGATATGCCCACCAGTAAAATAATAACAATTTTATTAATTACCTTTATGATAGGAATATATATTTTCTTTATTTACAGGCTGGTTAATAAAAGTGCGTTGTACGACAGAAGCTTTCATGTGGCTATGTCCATTATTTCTGTGATTACAGCAGGAATAATTATTGCAATGCAGAGCAGCATTGTTATTTCTCTTGGTATGGTGGGCGCTCTATCCATTGTACGTTTTAGAACAGCAGTTAAGGATACTATGGATTTGCTCTTTCTGTTTTGGAGCATCGGAGAGGGTATCATATGCGGTGCGGGGCTGTTTGATATAGGAATTGTGGTGGCATTAATTGTTACCTTCGGTATATTTTTGCTGGAATATTTGCCGGCAAGCAGAAAGCCCTACCTTTTAATAGTGAACGCTTCAAGTATAGAGCAGGAAGAGGAGATTATTAATTCTATAAATGCTCACAGCAAAAGTGCAAAGATTAAATCACGTAATATAAAGAAAACAGGCTTTGATATTATTTTAGAAGTATTTTCTAAAGAAGAGAGGGCTCTTGTAGGTGCCCTTAACACTATAGAGGGTGTGTATGGCATATCCCTGCTTACCCATGAGGGGGAGGTCAGGTTTTAACACATAAGAAAGGAGACTGCGTAAATTATGGCAAAGACAAATTTACATGGTTCAATAATTATTACATATAGATGCAACGCACATTGCAATATGTGTGACTGCTTTAAAGATCCTACCAGACCGGAGGAGGAAATTGATTTAGCCACCTTGGAGAAGCTACCCAATATGGCATTTACCAATATAACCGGTGGAGAAACCTTTATAAGAAAGGATATAGGAGATATTGTGGAGCTCTTGTATAAGAAAACTCCAAGAATTGTAATCTCAACCAACGGATACTTTACAGACCGGATTTTAGAGCTTTGCGAAAGGTTTCCTGAGGTGGGTATCAGAATTTCCATTGAGGGCTTAGAAGAAACCAATAATGCCATTCGTGGACTTCCCGATGGATTTAACAGAGGCTATGGTACTCTGCAAAAGCTGGTGGAAATGGGGCACAAGGATGTGGGCTTTGGAATGACAGTGCAGGATATGAACTGTCAGGACTTATTGCCCCTTTATCACTTGGCAGATGAGCTTGATATGGAATTTGCTACAGCCACTTTGCATAATAGCTTTTATTTCAGAAAAACAGATAATAAGATTGATGATAAATACAGAGTAAGTAAAGCTTTTGAAGAGCTTATTAATGAGCTTTTGCAGAGTAAAAGCCCTAAGAAGTGGGGAAGAGCTTATTTTAATCACGGACTTATAAACTATCTCTATGGACAGCCAAGACTTCTTCCCTGCGAAATGGGTACAAATGGATTTTTCCTGGACCCATATGGAGATGTATTGCCCTGCAACGGTTCTACCACTAAGCAGTCCATGGGAAATCTTCATGAGAAGAGCTGGGATGAGATATGGAACAGCGAGCAGGCAGCAAGGGTACGTGACTGGGTAAAACACTGCGACAAAAACTGTTGGATGATTGGCTCGGCAGCTCCTGCAATGAAGCAACGCATCTGGGTTCCCGGCTGGTGGGTAGTAAAGCATAAGCTGTTTAAGGGCGGGCATTATAGCCTGGAGGAGAATAAGTTCATCACATTGCCAGATGAGGGCAAGTTGTGATAAAATGTGCAGTGCAAATAATATTATAAAGAGGCGAAGAAATGCTTAACGATAAGACAATACTTGTAACAGGCGGTACCGGGTCTTTTGGTAAATGCTTTGTAAAATATGTAATGACACATTACAATCCTAGGAAGATAATTATTTATTCAAGGGATGAGTTTAAACAGTTCCTTATGCAGAATGAAATGAAAGAATATGCGGATAAGCTTCGTTTTTTCATTGGAGATGTAAGGGATAAGGAAAGACTTACAAGGGCTTTAAAGGGTGTAGATTATGTTATCCATGCAGCGGCTCTAAAACAGGTTCCTGCCTGCGAATATAATCCTAATGAGGCTATTAAGACCAATATTCATGGCGCTATGAATGTTATTGATGCATGCCTTGATTCGGGAAGTGTTAAGAAAGTGGTGGCATTGTCAACAGATAAGGCAGTTAATCCTGTAAACCTCTATGGTGGAACAAAGCTTGTTTCGGATAAGCTTTTTATTGCGGCAAATGCATATTCCGGTACAAATGATATTAACTTTTCAGTAGTGCGTTACGGAAATGTGGCAGGCAGCCGTGGAAGCGTAATTCCGTTCTTTAACAATATTATTAAAAACGGCGGCAAGGAACTGCCCATTACCGATTATAGAATGACCAGATTTTGGATAAGCTTAACTCAGGGAGTGGAGCTGGTTATAAAGGCTTTAAAAGAGGCTAAGGGTGGAGAAACCTTTATAAGTAAAATTCCATCTTTTAAAATAACAGATTTGGCTCAGGCAATGCTGCCCGGATGTGAGATGCCGGAGGTAGGTATTCGTGAGGGCGAAAAGCTTCATGAAATAATGGTTACAGTGGAAGATTCTATGACTACCTATGAGTATGACAAGCATTTCATTGTATATCCTCAGATGGTATGGAATGACAGACAGCAGAGAGTACCCGGCGGTAAAAAGGTTGAAGAGGGCTTTTCTTATAGTTCAGGCAACAACAACTGGTGGCTGACTGTGGAGGAGATAAAAGAGCTTCTTAAAACCATTGAACTGGAAAAATAAATACAGCAAGTAAATAGTAGGCGTTCGTATGGACGCCTATTTTAAAATGGAGGTAATCTATGAATATTCCTGCAATAGAGGGTGGAAAGCCCATAAGAGAAAATAAAATATACTATGGTCATCAATATTTGGATGAGGAGGACTACAAGGCAGTTTTAGATGTGCTGAAATCCGATTATCTTACCTGTGGCCCTAAGATTTCAGAATTGGAGGAAAAGCTGTGCAAGATAACGGGAGCAAAATATGCTGTTGCCTGTAGCAATGGTACTGCGGCTTTACATCTTGCGGCAATGGCAGCAGGTGTAGGGGAGGGGGATGAAGTTATAACTACTCCTATTACCTTTGCAGCAAGTGCAAATTGTGTTCTTTATTGTGGTGGAACCCCTGTATTTGCCGATGTTAATCCAAGTACCTATAATATTGACCCGTCTTCCATAGAAGAGCATATTACAGAAAATACCAAGGCTATTGTGGCAGTAGATTTTACGGGACAGGCTGTGGAGCTTAATAAAATAAAGAGTATATGTGAAAAGCATAATCTTATTCTTATTGAAGATGGGGCTCATTCTCTGGGAACTCTTTATAGTGGGCAGCCGGTAGGAAGTATTGCGGATATGACTACCTTTTCATTCCATCCCGTTAAAACTGTTACAAGTGGCGAGGGTGGAGCGATAATGACTAATTCTGAGGCACTTTATAAAAAGCTTATGCTTTTAAGAACTCATGGAATTACCCGTGATGAAAGTCTTATGAATAATCCATCCCAGGGAGGCTGGTATTATGAGCAGGTGGATTTAGGCTATAATTATAGGCTGACAGATATTCAGGCAGGGCTGCTTATTAGCCAGTTAAATAAACTGGACATATTTAAAGCACGCCGCCATGAACTGGTAGAGGCCTATAGTGAAGCATTTTCAAAGCTGGATGGAGTATTGGTTCAGCAGGAAATAGAGGAGTCGGATACCTGTCGCCATCTGTATATATTAAGACTTGACAGTAAAAAGCTTCAAATAAATCGTCGTCAGTTTTTTGATGCTATGGAGGCAGAGGGAATATGCTGCAATGTTCACTATATTCCGGTGTATTATTTCCCATATTATGAGAAGCTGGGATATAAAAAGGGACTTTGCCCCAATGCCGAAGCTCTTTATGAGGAAATGATTTCATTGCCCCTTTATTACGGAATGAGTGACAAGGATTGTGAAGATGTTATTAGGGCAGTAGAAAGATTGATAAATTATTACCATATATAATCAATGTAAATTTAGCAAGGGAGAATTATGAATACACCTTATTATTATATAAAAGAAAAGGATTTGCTCTTTGATATTGAGTTATTGGAAAATTCTTTAAAGAAATATTGGGGAAATTATATAATGGGCTATTCAGTAAAGACCAATTCTCTTCCCTGGCTTTTAAAATATTTGCAGAAAAAGGGATTTTTTGCAGAGGTTGTATCTGATACAGAATATGACCTGGCACTTAAACTGGGATATAATGACGATACTGTAATTTATAATGGTCCAATTAAGGACAAGCAGGTCTTTTTTAAGGTTCTGGAAAATGAAGGTTATGTAAACCTGGACTCCAACTATGAGCTGGATTGGCTGGAGGAAAGATATGCCTGCAATAGCAAAGAGACCTGTATTGGCGGTGCCTTACAGAAAGAATATGCAGTAGGTCTTAGAGTAAACTGTGATATAAGCAGCCTTTGCCCTGATGAGGTACTGGTAGAAGAGGATGGGGGAAGGTTTGGTTACTGCTATGAAAATGGAAGCTTGAGCTTAGCCATAGATAGATTAAAAGCATTGCCGAATGTGAAGATTGCAGGAATACATCTTCATTCCTCTACTCAGTCAAGAAGTGTAAAGGTGTATGCGGCATTGGCTAAAATGGCAGTCAAGTTAGCAAAGGAGTATGACCTTAGTCTTGAATATGTGGATATGGGAGGAGGTTATTTTGGCGGAAGAACCGATAAGCCTGATTATAGCCATTATATACCTGCCATATGCGAGGAACTGGCAAAGCATTTTAAGCCTGATGCAACTAAGCTAATAGTTGAGCCCGGAGTATCCCTCATATCACGAGCAAGTACTTTTGTAACCTCTGTAATAGATACAAAGGATGTGAGGGGCATAAGGTATGTGGTTACAGACGGAAGTCGTGTAAATCTAAATCCTCAGGTAACCAGACATATATATCCTCATCACTTTGAACTTTTGGAAAATATAGATAGGAAGTATACGGAAACACAGTGGATTTGCGGTTCTACCTGTATGGAATATGACAGATTGTTTAAAATTGAAAAAGAGGAAGAATTGGTTTCCGGAGATAAAATCATCTATGATACTGCGGGTGGCTACACCATATGCTTAACACCTCTTTTTATCCATTATTTTCCGGCGGTTTATGTGGAGCATATGGACGGCTCTCTATTTACAGCTCGCAAACCCTGGACTAACACAGAATATATGCAGAACAATTTCACGGAGTAATAAACCATGAATAAAAAGATAAAAATCGGAAATAAAATAATTTCAAAAGATTCCCCTGCCTTTATTGTGGCAGAGATTTCTGCCAATCATAACGGAGATTACAATAGGGCTGTGGAAATTATTCACGCCGCTGCGGATGCTGGTGCCGATGCAGTTAAGTTGCAGACCTATACGGCGGATACTATTACAATAGACAGTGATTTACCATATTTTCAGATAAATGAGGGTACAATTTGGGATGGAACTACCCTTTACAAGCTGTATGAAGAGGCATATACTCCCTGGGAGTGGCAGCCACGTCTTAAAGAAGAGGCAAATAAATTAGGTCTGGAGTGCTTTTCTTCTCCTTTTGATTTTTCTTCAGTGGATTTTCTGGAGAAGATGGATGTTCCAGCCTATAAAATAGCATCCTATGAAATCAATGATATTCCTCTTATCCGTAAGGTAGCAGCACTGCATAAGCCCATTATTTTCGCAACAGGGGTGGCATTGCCTGAGGATATAGAGCTGGCATTAAAGGTCTGCAAGGAAGAGGGGAATGAGGATATTATTCTTTTAAAATGCGTAAGTGCATATCCAACTCCTTATGAAGAGGTAAATTTAAGGGTTATTAACACCTTGGAAGAAAAATATGATTGTATAGCAGGTCTTTCCGACCATACCATGGGTGGGGTGGTAGCGGTAGGCAGTGTCGCCTTAGGGGGTAAAATGATAGAAAAGCATTTGACTCTTAGACGCGCGGATGGAGGTGCTGACAGTGTATTTTCAATGGAGCCACAGGAATTTGCTGATATGGTGCGTGATGTGCGCATAATGGAAAAAGCATTGGGAAAGCCGGAATATGTGCTAACGGACACACAGAAAATCGAGCACGGAGGTTCACGCTCCTTATTTGTGGTAAAGGATGTAGCTGTGGGGGAAGTGCTTACTCCCGATAACATTCGCTCAATACGTCCGGGAGACGGACTTCATACAAAGTATTATGAAGAAATTTTGGGAAAGCAAGCCCAAAGGGCTCTGAAAAAAGGCGAGCCCCTTGCCTGGGATATGATTGTTTAGCATTTAGGCCTACAAAAGTGCAATATAAGCTTTGACAAAGAGATAATATGGTTAATCCGCTGTTATGGAAAATAAACTTTTTATGCGATTGTTTATATCTTTTGCACAAAAATACGGATGTTCTATATTACACGCTGAAAAATCAATTATATAATAACCACGTCCCATAAGGGAGTGACCATTTGTGGCAGGGGAAAGAATATCTCCTGCCATTAAATTACATTTCCATTCTATAAGCCCGGCACTGTACTCGGCTACCAGATTTTCAATCATAGAAGTATTTGGAATATTCGAGATTTTTCCCTCATAATCAAAATAGTGTATCATCATACTTTTAGTGGTAACAGGAGTAAAGTTATAGGGTATGTTCATCCTGTGGCAGATATATTCCTTTGCCATATCAATTCCGGTACAAAGAGGTGTAAACAGATTATGGAGATTGTGGCCTGATGGACGGGCAGATAGCTCAATAATAAAAGGAGTATCATTCTTCCTCCTTACTATATCCCCATGTATCAGACACTCACTAAGTTTAAGAGTTTGAATAATTTGGTTTACATAATCTAAACATTTTTGATAGAATACATCCTTGGGAGAAACAGAATAATAGGCAACAGCCTGCCTTGCGGGCAAAGGAGTATTATCCTTTTTTCTTAACAAAATAAGCTCAAATTTTCCATTTATAATAGCCCCGTCAAATCCATATTCCTCTCCGGGAATACATTCTTCCAGAACAAAATCCTCATTTGGAAGTTCATTTAAAGCATCTGCCAAATCATTCTTCTTTTCCAAATAGCAAACAGCACGGCTTCCGGAGCCAAAACGAGGCTTTAAAATTGCCGGATATGAGAGTTCATAATTTGATGCAACACAGGAATTATCTGTATTTACAAGATAGCAGTGGCAATCTCTAAGATTTTTTCTTGCCAAGGCTGTATGGAAAGAGTATTTATCCGTACATAAAATAGCTGCGGCTTCAGATACACCGGGAAGCCTTAGCTTATCATTTACATATCCGATGGTAGTAAGATATCTGCCGATGGGGGCTGTTAAATTAAAATCAATATTTAGAGTGCTTAACTCCTTTAAAACTGCCTCTTTATCCGAAATATCTACAACCCTTTTAATATCGCCCAAAGCAAGTCCATAAGCACTGGGGTTTCCGTCAAGACAAACAATTTCCAATCCTAATTTTTTTCCTATATTAATTGTATGCAGAGCTTCACTGCTTGCTCCTATTATTGCTGCTCTCATAATTTATCCGTTTCAAAGTGTGAAAGCGCTATTAAAGCGCTTTGATTTCCGTTGCTATTCTATAAGCACCCTTTCCATCCACTAAATCTGACAGTTCAAGAGACATTTGTTCAACTGTAGCTCTGTTATGGAAAAGCTGTTTGGTGTTATCTAAAATATTTTTTAAAGTATCAGAGGGGTTATTTTGCATATCCCCTGCAAAAAGCATCTGCCCCTTTATGGACCAGAAGCCTGCTTCATAGCGCTGATTGTCTGCTGAAAGATAATATATTGCAGGCAGACACATAGCTGCACATTCCGTAAGCATAGTGCCTGCGGCAGTTATTGCAATATTACATTTGCTCATTAGAGCAGCCATATTTGCCACCTGTTCATGAATAATGATATTGGGATGCTTATGGGCAAGCAAAATAAGCTCATTACGATTATCAGTAAAGCTGCCCATTACCACATGCCACCTGCATTCTCCAAAAAAATCAAGGCTTTCGGCTTTATAAAGCAGAGAGGACATTACGTGGAGAATATCTCCGCCTCCGGCTGCCAGCAGAATATGAAAATCAGTATTAAATATTTTGTCCTTTGTTCTCTCCAACCTAAATTGTGGGCGTAAGGGAGCAAAATCAAGTCCCAATAGAAGCTTTGTATCTGTGTATTCAGCTTCATAATTCCAAAGGCTTTGGTAGCCGTTGTAATTAATAATCATATCTACAGGAAAAATACTTTCGTGCAAATCATCAATATAAGCTACCTTACATATTCTACGGAGAGCCTTAAAGTAATCATAGGTTGCCAGATAGGAGTCAACTAAAAGAGTATCAATACCATAGACTTTTATAATCTCGCTTAAAACAGGCAGTTCACTCTCCAAATCTTTCCAATTACTTTCCAAAACGATATGTCTTATAGTGCCAAAGCTAACACATTTATCAGTATTATCTGAGATTACATCTGATACATCTGACACATCTGATAAATCATTGTATGAGCTCAGTAGCCCATCTGCCTCGTGGTCAGCAGTAAAAAATAAAACATCCTCGCCTAATTTATTAAGTTCTTTTGCAATGGTAAGGCAACGCATAATATGTCCTGTTGCTACTTCCTTATTTGCATCTGCTCGTATTCCTATCATAATTTTTTAAAATAACCTCTGAAATTTCTATAGCCCCAAAGCAGCCTATAATATATATAAAAGGCCAGAGGAGATTTCAGCGCCATATGTAAAAGCTTTCGCTCCTCAGGATTGGTGCGCTCCATATAGTATGTATTGCTTTCAAAATCAGGAAAATAATCCTTGATTTCAAGACTTAGCGTACGAACATAACTTATCTTTGCAGGCTTAACCTGTGCCATATAGGTAAACAGGGTGTTTTGATAGTGAAGCAGGGTAAAGGCATATTCCAGTTCGGACTTATACTTTTCATAATAATTAAGTCGCCTTGCTTCATCTATCATAAGCTTTCCGGCAGTGCGTCTATCCTCGCATCTGTCTACGGAAAAGGTATGTACCGTAGAAGATTGGTGCTGATAATAAAAGTAAAGAGGCTCCGGAATATATTCAAAATGATTTGCTAAAATCATATAGGAATTGCCCACAGCATTATCCTCATAAAAAATATGCTCCGGAAAGAAAAGGTTACTATCTAAAATTCTCTGTCGCTTAAATATCTTGGTACAAAGACTGCCACCATCCAATATAAGACTTTTCCTTTTTTCATCATCTAAAATTCCGGTTTGGGAAAGTTTATTATTAGGTATTCTGTCGGTAGCTTCAAAGGTATGGGAAGAAACCAGACAATAATCACAGCCAACCACATCGGCACCTGTGCTATGAGCAAGTGCAAACATTCTCTCATAATAATCGGGCACAACCCAGTCATCTGCATCTATAAAAGAAATCCATTCTCCTTTAGCTGCTCTAAGCCCGGTATTTTTTCCGCCACCCTGATGAAGATTTTCGCTGTTTTTTAAAGCTATAAACTTATGGGGATAGCGTGCTTCATAATTCTTTAAGATATCAAAAGAATTATCTGTAGAACAATCGTCCACAGCAATAATCTCGTAATCAGAAATAGTCTGATTTACGAGAGAGTTAAGACAAAATTCAAGTTTTCCGTGGTCTGCCATATTATAAACCGGCACAATTATACTTAGCTTCATAGAGTGATTATCTCATATGGCAAAATTGCAATCAAGTATATATATGTGATAAAATGATTTATCCTGTGGGTATCTATAAATAGGCGGATTAATGATAAAAATGACTGCAATAGCTATAATTACTGCAAGAGGCGGGAGCAAGCGCATCCCCGGAAAAAATAAAAAATTATTTTTAGGCAAACCCATAATTTCCTATTCAATTACAGCCGCACTTAAAAGCGGAATTTTTGATGAGGTTATGGTAAGCACTGATGATGAGGAAATTGCTAAAATTGCCGTGGAAGCGGGGGCAAAGGTACCCTTTATGAGAAGTGCTGATACTGCCGGCGACTATGCTACGACGGATGAGGTGTTGCTTGAGGTGCTACAGGAATATAAGGCCTTGGGTAAAAGCTTTGATTATATGGCATGCCTATATCCTACAGCGCCCTTTATAACGCATATACGACTAAGGGAAGCATTTGAAAAACTGTTAAAAACAGGCGCGGCTCAATTAATGCCCGTTACTGTCTATTCCTTTCCTCCACAGCGGGGAGTTGTGGTAAAGGGAGAGCGAGTAATTTACAGGGAGCCGGAAAATGCCCTGAAAAGAAGTCAGGATTTGGAAAAAATATATCATGATTGTGGACAATTTTATTTTTATGATGTGAAGAAATTCTTGGATGAAAATATAAATCATGATGAAGATATGGCGTTTTTAGAAATCAGTGAGCTGGAGGTACAGGACATTGACAATGAAACTGACTGGAAGCTGGCAGAGCTAAAATACAGCCTTTTATAAAGAGCGTTAAGGGAGATATGTCTTGGTTAAAATACTTAAAAGACTTAATTTATTACTTGATAAAAAACAGAAGCGAAAGATGGTGCTTATTGTATTTCTTATGCTTATAGGCGGTGTACTGGAGTCTGTCAGCATATCCGTAGCAATTCCGGTGCTTAGAGTGGTGGTGGATGCAGAGACAGCACTTTCCAATAAATATCTGCGGGTAGTGTATGATACATTCCATATGACAAGCCCATTGCAGCTTACAATTACCTTTTTAGTACTTTTAATTTTTATGTTTGTGCTAAAAAACCTGTTTTTACTTTTGCAGAATGTTGTGCAGCTAAAATTTGTATATTCAAATCAGTTTGCCACATCCAGAAAAATGATGATTAATTTTATGAAGCGCCCCTACGAGTATTATCTGGGAGCTGACACCTCTGTCATTCAGAGAAATATAACCTCTGATGTAAATAATATGTACGCTCTTATTCTTACCATACTTCAGCTTACCAGCGAAGCTGTGGTTTTCTTATGTTTAGTGGGAGTGCTTTTGGCAGTGGATGCTAGAATGATTTTAACCATATCAGTTTTGCTTGTCGTGATTTTGCTTGTTATAAAGAAAATATTACAGCCTATTATGAGGCGGGCAGGTCAGGAAAATCAGGACTATTATTCAGGACTTTATAAGATTATTGATGAGTCCGTAACAGGTATTAAGGAAATAAAGGTAGCAAATAAGGAAAGTCATTTTATAAATGAGTACGCAGGCTGCGGCTCCGGTTATGTGAAAGCTGTGCAAAAATATAATATTTATAATTCAACCCCCAGGCTCCTTATTGAAACCGTATGTATAGCAGGACTTGTGCTATATATGATAATTGTTATTTTAAGCGGCACAACTGTGCAGGAAATACTGCCTCAGCTTACGGTATTTGGTTTGGCAGCAATGCGACTTATACCCAGTGCCAACAGAATAAACAATTACACCACCTCAATAAGCTATTTCGAGCCATTTTTATGGAATATCAGTGAGCATTTGCAGGACGATATTAATGACGAAAGCGTAATATATGACGAAAATGCCTATAGGGGACATGTGGAGGCGGTTAAGCTTCCAATTAAAGAAAAAATAGAGCTTAAAGATATTACATATAAATATCCTAACACGGATAATTTTATATTTGAAAATGCAAATATGGAAATTCCTGTTGGGGCAGCGGTAGGTGTAGTCGGAACTTCAGGAGCGGGAAAAACCACTATTATTGATATTTTACTGGGGCTGCTGAAATTGCAGAATGGAGCAATTTTAGCAGATGGAGTGGATATAAAAAGCAATTATCCCGGTTGGCTTAAAAATATAGGCTATATCCCCCAGACTATTTTTATGACGGATTCCACCATTAGAAAAAATGTGGCTTTTGGCTATGCCGATGATGAAATAGATGATGAAAGAGTGTGGGCTGTGCTTAAGGAAGCCCAGCTTGATGAATTTGTAAAATCCTTGCCGGATGGACTGGATAGCCGTATCGGAGAACGTGGAATAAGGATTTCCGGAGGACAAAGGCAGAGGATAGGAATTGCAAGGGCGCTTTTTGAAGACCCGGAATTGCTGGTGTTGGATGAAGCCACTTCTGCTTTGGACAATGAAACAGAAGCAGCCATTATGGACTCTATTAATATCTTAGCAGGAAAGAAAACTCTGGTAATAATTGCTCACAGACTACAGACTATTGAAAAATGCAATATGGTCTATAGAGTTGAGGCGGGAAAAATTAAAAGAGAGCGATGAAAGAACGGATATATATATGTCACACCTTTTACCATGTTTATATAACAGTCGTAAAGGAATTAAATATACGCCTAAAGCTTAGCCCGGGTACGGCAAAGGATGATGGTACAGGCTATGGCGAGGCCTCCATCCTATTAAGCACTATGTCCAATGACTTTGGAAATATAGACAAGAGACTACTTGAAAGCGGACTTTTCAAAGAAGTATATTTCTTTGATGAAAAAGAGGATGTAAGCAGTGAAGAGGTTATGCGCTATCATAGGGATAGGAAAAATACCCTGCTTAATCTGTTTCAGCGTATTTTGTATACAAAAAAACTGGGAAAGCTACAGGAAAAGCACATCCCTGTAAATCTAAGAGAATATAAGGATATATATGTTTATTGCGACTCCGACCCCATTGGGTATTATTTGTGTGCGAATAAAATATATTATCACGCCATAGAGGATGGACTGGACTGTATAGCTTATTATGATACGGCCCGTTTCAGCAATAGAGGAAGCTTTAAAATAAAGGCGGCATTGGCAGCGCTGGGGCTTATTTTTATTGAGAACGGTTACAGTAAATACTGTATTGATATGGAAGTAAATAATATCTCCTTGCTAAAATACCCTACCTCAAATATGAAAGAGGTACCAAGAAGAGAGCTTTATAATAATCTTAGAGATGAGGATAGGCAGACTATTGTAAATATATTTCTGGAAAATCCACAGAAGCTTTTGGGACAAATTGAGACAGGTAAGGGCAGACCTGCAATAATGATTCTTTCAGAGCCACTGTGCGATTTGGAAACAAGAAAGCGTATTTTCAAAGATATAATAAGGGAATATGGACAGGGAAAGCTTGTATATATAAAGCCACATCCAAGAGATACACTGGATTATGGGGCGGAATTTCCGGAAAGTATGGTTATAGGCGGTAGATTTCCGATGGAAGTTATGAATGATATTCCCGGATTATATGTGGACAAGCTGATAAGCGTGTTTACACAGGTAAAAAACATAGATTTTGCAGGGGAATGTATATTGCTGGGAGAGGATTTTATGGACAGATATGAGGCTCCTGAAATCCACAGACAAAATGAAGTAATATAAATTAGAAATGAGACAGAGAAAAGTGGAGGAAGTATGAAAGAATTATACAAAAAGCACAGAGAGGTCATCAGCTACCTGTTTTGGGGAGTGGTGGCATTTTTGCTTAGTATGGTTATTTTTTATTTATTTACAAACAAGCTGGGCTGGAAAGAATGGTTTGCCAATATTGTTGACTGGATAATAGTGGTTATATTTGCATTTTTCACAAATAAGCTTTTTGTATTCAGAAGTAAAGCCGGTTCTGTGGCAGCTTTTGGGAAAGAATTTGTAAACTTTATTATTGCCCGTCTTGCAACCTTAGGTCTGGAAGAGGTAATAATTATAATAGGCTGTAATATACTTGGATTTAATGCCCAGTCCTACCGTATCCTGCCATTTATCCCTCTGGATGACGGAACCATTGTAAAGGGTATTGGACAGATATTTGTGATTGTAAGCAACTATGTGTTAAGCAAGCTTTGGATTTTTAAGAACAAAGGGGAGTCCAAATAAATGAAATCTGTAAGCAATACAGAAAATCGACAGTGGAATTTTGAACTGCTTAGAATAATAGCCATGTGTATGATAATAGCCATGCATTATATGACAAAGGGAATGAAGCTGCCTAAGCTTTCTGAGGATTTAAGTGCAGGCAATATATTTTATTGGATACTTTATGCTTTTTGCATTGTGGCAGTAAATGTCTATGTTTTAATCAGTGGGTATTTTCTATGCGGTAATAAGGATAAGAGCACCATTATCCCCTCGGAAAAAGAACAAAGCGGGGCAGGTAGCTGGAAAATATCAAAGCTTATTACCCTATGGCTACAGGTATTTGTCTATTCTCTATTCGTACCCCTTATTTTGGGAGCCTTTGGGATTGTGGACTTAGGGACTTTTAACCTTGCTATATGGCAGCAGATACTATTGCCCATACAATATGAGCATTACTGGTTTGCTACTTCATATATTATGCTATACGCACTGTCTCCAATATTGGTTTTGGCAGTAAACAATCTTGAAAAAAGAGTTTTTGAAGCTGTTATTGTGGTGCTCCTTGTTATATTTTGTGGCTTTAAATCCATAAATCCATATTTAATACCCTGGGATAAATACGGATGCGACGTGCTATGGTTTATCTGCCTGTTTTTGGCAGCAGGATATATTAGAAAATATGGAATAAAAATATTTAATTCCTTGAAAATCAGTGTATTATTATATGCTTTATTTAGCGTTCTTACCTTTGGAATAGCTGTGGCAGTATCCTTAGCAGTAAGAAATATAGGCAAGCTGGAATACTATATGGATATG
Organism: Lachnospiraceae bacterium; assembly: GCA_041826605.1. Taxonomy (GTDB): domain Bacteria; phylum Bacillota; class Clostridia; order Lachnospirales; family Lachnospiraceae; genus Colinaster. The sequence continues at coordinate 19,557 of JBHAJK010000049.1, forward strand.
GCCTATAGCTATAATTACGTGACGGTATTTGCCGCAAGTGTGTCACTTTTTTATGCTGTGTTGCTTTGGGGAGAGAAAATGGACGAGGAGGGTATAGATAGAAATACTACTCCTGAATATGCCCGAAGAATAAATTATATTGCCGCTCAAACCTTTGGAGTGTATTTGCTACACGAAAATATTGTAATCCGAAATGCCTGGCAAGAGTGGCTTGGCATCGGTTTTGCCAATGGAAAGCTATGGCAACCGCTTCACTTGGTATTTTGTATATTAGTGGTTTTTACAGTAGGAACTTTAATAGAGGCTATAAGAAAAGGTATATTTAGGGCCTTTAAAAGAAATAACCTTAGTAAGTCCGCGCAGAATTATTAAAACCGCAATGGAATGAGGACATGGATAAGATTAAATCCTTTGGAACAATAGTACAAAAAATATATAATCAAAATAGTAAGCTGTTTGAAAATATACTTTTACCGGTAGTGCTTATTCTTTGGTGCCTTATTAAGGTAAATCAGGGAGTGGATGTATCAGACTCCACCTACAGCCTGGGAAATTATCTTTTTGCAGACAGGCTTAGTGGAGTGTGGGTTACAAGCACCTATATGTCTAATCTGGCAGGAAGTCTGTTGGTAAGCTTGCCCTTTGGAAATACACTTATGGGAATGAATATATACACAGGACTTGTGCTGGCTGTTATTGCTCTTATTTGTTATTTTTCGCTTAAAAAGGACTTTACAGCTCCGGTGCTCTTTGTTGGAGAATTTATTGCCATAGCATTTTGCTGGATTCCTACAGGCATTTTATATAATTACCTTACCTATTTGCTTTTTACAATAGGCGGACTTTTAATATACAAAGCCGTGAGAACGGAGCAGGACTATTTGTACTGTATCGCAGGAATTGCCCTGGGACTGAATGTATTTGTAAGAATTCCCAATCTGGCAGAAGCCGCATTGATACTAGCTGTGTGGTGGCTGGCAGTAATAGCTTCTAAAAATAAAAAAAATGATAGAAAGGCTATCTTGGATAAAATAAGAAAAGAGACTCTGCTGTGCATGGCAGGATATATAGTCGGGGCAGGCATTCCCATACTGCTTATTTTGGCAAATTTTGGAACAGGGGGAATAACAGATATGGTTACAGGTCTTTTTGCCATGTCTGCCGGAGATGATACCTATACTGTAGGAGCAATGCTTTTGTCCATCATAAGTGCATATATGAGAAGCCTTAAATGGATAGGAATAATAGCCGCAGTTATATTTACAGGCACTATTTTAATAGGAGCTTTGAAAAAAAACAAAGCTCTGAAAATGCTTGGCAGGATTTTATATTTAGGTGTGGTGGCACTTATGCTCAGGCTTTTCTGGGGCAGAGGAATGTTTACCCTTAAATATTACGAGGATTATACCTCCATGTATGAATGGGGGATGATAATGCTGTTTTTATCATGGATTGCTATACTGGTAGTGCTTATAAAAAGGGATTATAATATTATAACCAAGGCATATGCAGCAATCTGTCTGATTGTAGTTGTGATTACTCCATTGGGAAGCAATAATTATACTTATCAGAGCTTAAATAATATGTTTCTGATTATGCCATTTACCATATTTGTAATCGGCGGATGGCTATATAGGGGAACTCACAGAATAAGGCTTGAAGGTATTTTTTACGGTTGTAATTTTCCGTGGATGAGTATGGTAATAGTATTGTTTGCCGTAACATTCATACAGGTAAGCTTATTTCATATAAACTTTGTGTTTAGGGACGGAATGGATGGAACACCAAGGGATACAAAGCTTGAAAAAATAGATACATTAAATGGAATTTATACGAATGAAAAAAATGCTGAAGCTCTCATAGATTTGTATGAATATATAATTGAAAGTAAGCCTGAAAGCCCAGAGAAAAATTCTCAGGGTATAGGAAAAAATAATGGGAATAAGGAATTATGTCAACCTTTAACCTCGGCGATTTTCTGGGGGGATTGTCCCGGACTTTCATATATATTTAAAATTCCACCGGCTATAAGTACTACATGGCCTGATTTAGATACATATCCTGTGGACAATTTTGATAAAGAGCTGATAGCTGTTTCAACATCTGATTATGCGGAAAATGTGGCAATTATTTGGAAAAAATCCGATGCTGCATCAGAGAATAATGTTTTAGCCAAGCAGGAGCTTTTGCAGGATTATATAGTTTCAAGGCATCTGGAAGTCACGTTTGAAAATAGTGAGTATTTGGTGTATAGGTAGGATGAACATAGGAAAAATACGGTATTAATATGAGGCAATAGGGGCTTTGTATAAAGAAAAGAGATTATATGATTAACTTCAATGTACCCCCATTTACGGGAAAAGAACTGATATATATGGAGCAGGCAATAAATGCTCAAAAGATTTGCGGAGATGGGGAATTTACAAAAAAATGTAATGAGTGGATAGAAAAAAATACAGGCTGTGAAAGTGCGCTTCTCACAACCTCCTGTACCCATGCTTTGGAGCTGGCGGCATTACTTGCTGATATAAAGCCGGGAGATGAGGTTATAATGCCCTCCTATACCTTTGTTTCCACAGCAGATGCTTTTGTACTTAGAGGGGCAACCCCGGTATTTGTGGATATAAGACCTGATACCATGAATATTGATGAAAATAAAATTGAGGAAGCCATCACATCTAAAACAAGGGCAATAGTACCTGTTCATTATGCGGGAGTATCCTGCGAAATGGATAAAATTCTGGAAATAGCAAAGAAATATAATCTATTGGTCATAGAGGATGCAGCCCAGGGAATTATGTCAACCTACAAAGGTAAAGCCTTAGGTGCAATAGGAGATTTGGGATGCTTTTCTTTCCATGAAACAAAAAATTATTCAATGGGAGAGGGCGGAGCTCTTTTAATGAGGGATGGCAAATATAAAGAGGATGCGGAAATCTTTCGTGAAAAGGGAACGGATAGAAGTAAGTATTACAGAGGACAGGTGGATAAATATCGCTGGATGAATTATGGTTCATCATATTTGCCCAGTGACTTAAATGCTGCATATTTGTGGGCACAACTGGAAATGGCAGAGGAAATAAATAATGCCAGAATGGCAAGATGGAATCAGTATTATGAGCTGCTATCGGATTTAAAGGAAAAAGAAATTATTGAACTTCCTACAGTTCCCAAGGATTGTGTCCATAATGCCCATATGTTTTATATCAAACTAAAGGATTTGGAGCAGAGAGGAGATTTTATAGAATATATGAAATCTAAAGAGGTAATGTCTGTGTTCCATTATATTCCACTGCACACCGCCCCTGCCGGACTGAAATTTGCCAGATTTAATGGGGAGGACCGATATACCACAAAGGAAAGTGACAGACTTGTGCGCCTGCCTATGTATTACAAACTGACTGAAGATGAAGCTGATTATATATGTGAAACAGTGCATAAATATTTCGACAGGTAATAATGGATAATAAAAATAAAAATCTTAATTTAATAATTTCAGTAATTGTTGCACTTATATTGTGGGCAATGTTAGGGCTTATTTTCGATTTTTATTACGATTTAAATGATGATGTACTGATAAAGGATATTATATCCGGGGTATATACAGGTATGCCTGAGCCTCATAATAATCAGATGATGTATCCAATCAGTCTTATGTTTACGCTTTTTTATAAGGTGCTACCCGGCATTCCGTGGTTTGGTCTGTTTGAAATGGGTACTTTGGCGGGTTCGTTTATTATTATTGGCGTGAGGCTGCTTATTTACTGTGAAAAAAAATGGCAAAAGCTTGCCCTTGCGTTGCTCCAGGCTGTGTTTTTTTTAGGAGTGTATCTTTGGGAAATAACAATGCTGCAATATACTGTAGTAAGCGGCATACTTTGCGGAGCGGCTGCTATTTGGTTTTATACAGCGCCAAGGGGAGAAAAAATATCTGAATTTCTAAAAAATAATATTCCTGCGATACTGTTAGCGGTATTGGCATTTAATATCAGAAGTGAAATGTTTTTGCTTATGTGTCCTTTTATGGCAGCAGTTGGACTGTTTGCATGGATGGAAGATACAGTATTTGATGGAGATAAAGATAATACGACTTCTTCTGAAAAAAATAAATTTATAAAGAGTAATTTTACATTAAATTTTAAAAAATATTTAAGCCTGATAGGCCTTATAGCGGCAGGCATGCTTATAACCTTTACGGTGGACAGGATAGCATATGCGGGAAAGGATTGGCAGGAATTCAGAAGATTTTTTGATGCAAGGACGGAAGTTTACGACTTCACTAAAATTCCTGATTATTCTGCCAATAGAGAATTTTATGAAAATGCAGGTATTTCCAAGGAACAATATAAGCTTTTGCTAAGCTATAATTTTGATTTAGATAAAAGTATTGATGCAAATATGCTTGAAAATATTGCGGATTATGTTAAAAGCGGTGGGGCAAAATTAGCTGATGGAGGTGCGGACAACAGACTTTCCAAAAGTATAAAAACAACATTGGGAGAGTATATAAGAGGAGTATTTGACCTTGGGGCAGGCTATGCAGGAGATGGAAGTTATCCCTTTTTAGAAGAAAAGCATCAGCTTTTGCCAATGAATCTGATTGTAATATTGCTATATGCAACCTTGCTTGTAATTGCTTATTTTTCAAAAAGCGGAATGATAATAAGCAAATTAGCCATACTTATAGCGTTTAGAAGTGTGGCATGGATTTATATCTACCATAAGGGCAGGCTGGTGCCGCGAATTACCCATCCCATGCTAATGATAGAAATTCTTATACTAACAGCCCTACTGCTGAGGGAGCTGAGAATCGGAAAAAAAAATCGTTTTTCAGTAAAGGGCTTTGCCTATCTGTCAGCATTGTTTATTTTTACCATATGTATATTAAACGGAGTAATGAACGGAAAGGTGTTGCGTGAAAAACAGGCTGCAAGGAATAATATTAACCTAAAATATATGGAGCTTAATGAGTATACTGAAGCGAATGAGGGCTATTATCTTATAGATGTATATTCTACAGTGGATTTTACTGAGCCGATATTTGGGACTAAAGTATACGATAAAGCGAACCAGCAGTTGGCAGGGGGATGGATTGCCCGAAGTCCGCTGGATAAATACAAATCGGAAAATAGTGAGAACAAATATTTTGCGAAATTGGAAGATGGCAAATGGACATACAAGAGGTTTGATTAAAACCTTGATGTAGGGTATTTGGAATGGACTTAAAAATGAAAAAAATAAGCTATGTAATTCCCTGTTATAGGAGTGAACAGACTTTACCTAAGGTAATAAATGAAATAAATGAAACAATGTTTGGGGTGTCGGATAGATATACCTATGAAATCGTGCTGGTAAATGACTGTTCTCCTGATAACACCTATGAAGTAATAGAAAGCCTGGCAGCTTCACAAAAAAATATAAAGGGCATAAGTCTTGCTAAAAATTTCGGTCAGCATGCGGCAATAATGGCAGGTATTCATTACATTACAGGGGATATTCTGGTATGCCTTGATGATGACGGGCAAACACCTGCCAATGAAGTCTTTAAGCTGATTGATAAGCTGGAAGAGGGAGAGGATGTGGTGTATGCCAGATACAGGCACAAGAAACACTCTCTGTTTAGAAATTTCGGCAGTGAAGTAAATGAAAAAATGCTTCAGATTATGCTGGGAAAGCCCAAGGAATTATATGTAAGCAGTTACTTTGCGGCAAGGCGCTTTGTGGTGGAGGAAATGCTTAAGTATGATAAAAGCTATCCCTATCTTATGGGATTGGTACTTCGAAGCACAAAAAGAATTACAAATGTGGACGTAAATCATCGGGACAGAGAGGTAGGAGAATCAGGATATACACTGGGCAAGCTCCTTACACTTTGGATGAACGGCTTTACCGCCTTTAGTGTAACACCTCTAAGGCTGTCCACCTATGCAGGTATGATTTTAGCCTGCTTTGGCTTTGCCTATGGTATATATACAATCATTAAACATTTTATTTCAGGGATGGCACCTATGGGCTATGCTTCTATGATGTCTGCCTTTATGTTTATTGGAGGTATGATACTCATTATGCTTGGACTGGTGGGAGAATATATAGGCAGAATGTATATAGGCATAAATAATGCTCCCCAATATGTTATAAGGGATATGACAGATGAAATTAAAAGCTAAGCAGCTACAGGGCAAAAAAGCATATCTTCGACCGATTACCGAAGATGATACACAATTAATCGTCAACTGGCGAAATCAGGAAAATGTAAAAAAATATTTTTTCTTTAGAGAAGAATTTACCGGGGAAATGCATAGAAACTGGATTAAAACAAAGCTGGAAACAGGGGAGGCTGCTCAATTTATAGTATGTCTTAAAGATGGAGATATACCTGTAGGAAGTACCTATTTAAGAGATATTAATTACGAAGAAAAAACAGCCGAGTACGGCGTTTTTCTTGGCGAAGAAAGCATAAGAGGTAAGGGCATAGGCAAGGAAGTGCTTAATCTTACTTTGAAATTTGCCTGGGAGGAGCTTTTACTTGAAAAGGTATATGCCAGGGCGATTTCTACAAATGCTCCCTCGATAAATTCCTTTTTAAATTCAGGTTTTAGAGTGGAGGAAGAGGTAAAGAACGTACCCTGCTCTGACGGAAGCTATGCAGATATGGTATTTATGAGTAAAATTAAGATAACTGATGGGGATTTATGAATAAAAGCAGTAATTTACAGGAATTAAAGAAAATAGGTTTAACAATGCTTTGGAGCTTCTCAGGTACATTGGGACTTAAAGGTATTGTGGCTATTGGTGCATCCGAGAGCATACGTTACAGTAACAGTATGTTCTCTTTTTTGATTTTTATAGGACTTAATACAATTTTTTATAAGTTGCTACCGATTTTTTGGGAAAGTGGCAGAAAAAAACGTATATATGCATATCTCTTTGCGCTGGCATTGTCTATGGCGCTTCATTTTGGAGCCAGAATGGAGGCGGTGGAAAATGTGAGGATGACGGATAAAAGCCTTTGGTTTGGTATATTTTGCTTTGCACTTACCTTTGCACCCATTGTAAACATTTTATGGGATAGAGGGGAGGAATTGTTTTCTAAGGTATTTATAAATAAAAATACCGAGAATAA
>JBHAJK010000050.1:0-42446 GCA_041826605.1 Lachnospiraceae bacterium
GACGCCACATAAATGGCTCGTTGGTCAAGCGGTCAAGACGCCGCCCTCTCACGGCGGAAACAGCGGTTCGATTCCGCTACGAGCTGCTAAAAGGATATCACAGTGTGATATCCTTTTTTTGTATAAATGCTCCGCTAAATGTGTGCACTCCCGCGATGTAAAAATATTGCCGTGCAACTGCTCCAGACGCACTCGCGCGCTATGTAAAAATAGTGCCGTGCAACCTCTCCAAACGCGTAGTTGCACGGCAATCAAGACACTTCATTATATCAATCAAATTGACTATCCCGCAATAATCCTCATAATATCGTTATACATTACAAAAATCATAAGCACCATTAAAAGGGCAAAGCCTACCAGATGGACAATTCCCTCTTTTTCAGGGGGAATTTTTTTGCCCCTTATACCCTCTACCACTAAAAAGAGGAACTTGCCCCCATCAATAGCCGGTAGTGGCAATAAATTTAATATACCTATGTTTACACTGAAAAGCATGGCAATGTTCAGCATATTCAGCATAACCATCCAGGCTCCGTATGGTGCCGCCGCATCCTTTACTTCTCCTATTGTCTGGGCTATACCCACAGGACCTGCCACATCATCCTTACTGCCTCTGCCCTGTAACAGCATAAGCAAAGATTTTCCGGTTCCCACAAAGCTATATCTCACTTCATAATAAGCATATTTAAAAACACTTATATTCTTAGTGGTAATATATTTTCCATAGCCATTAAAGCCCACCAGATATCTGCCGGCCTCTTCATTGTATTTAGGTGTAAGGGTAACCTCCTTACGTTCCCCATCCCTTAAAAACTCTATTGTCATATCCCTTTCCTGATTTAAATAGGTATTGATATAGATTTCACTGGCAAGATATACATTACTTCCGTTCATTTTTGTAATCACATCTCCCGCCTGTATTCCTGCCTCTGCCGCAGGATAATCTTCCATTACCCCTGTTATTTCAGGCAGAGTGGTTCCTGTATTCCACACTACAATAAGAGCTAAAAAATACGCCATTATAAAATTAAATACAGGTCCTGCAAGGACTATGGAAATACGGCTAAAAAGCGAAGCTTCCCCATAGGGAATACCCTGTTTTTCATGTAAAAAGCCACTATCACTTCCTGCCTTATCAGAGATTTTTTCTCCCTTAACACCCTTACTTCCTGCTACGCTTTCGTAGGCGGTTTCATCATCCGTCAAATCATATATACAAGCCCCACCAAAGGGAAACAGTCTAATACAGTAGTCCGTACCATTTTTATGAAAACCTGCTATTTTAGGTCCCATACCTATACCAAATTCAATAACTCTTACACCATTTATCTTTGCCAAAATATAGTGTCCAAATTCATGAGTCACTACTAAAATACAAAACACAAATATAAACAGTAAAATTGTAACAAAATTATCTAACATAAAACCTCTTATTCCCGGTATTCCCCTATATAATCGTAGCACTCTTTCTCCGTGTCAAGAATTTGAGAAACAGTGGGATTATCAATAAATGCTATATTTTTCATACAGCTTTCAATAATTTCATATATCTGTAAAAATTTAATCTTTTCTTCTATAAAAAGAGCCACCGCTCTTTCATTTGCCGCATTAAATACAGTAGGCATATTTCCACCTGCTGTGGCTGCTTCCTTAGCCAGCGTAAGTCCTTTAAAGGTGTCATAATCAGGCTTTTCAAAGGTAATGCTTCCAAGCTTTGCAAAATCAATCCTATTATCCTGCATAGGCCTCCTGTCAGGATAGAAAAGAGCATATTGTATCGGAAGCTTCATATCCGGCACACCAAGCTGTGCCACCACTGCCCCATCTACAAACTGCACTCCTGAATGAATAATGGACTGTGGCTGTATAAGTACCTCTATTTTTTCAAGCGGCACGTCAAAGAGCCATTTCGCCTCAATAACCTCAAGACCTTTATTACACAATGTGGATGAGTCCACTGTAATCTTTTTACCCATGGACCAGTTCGGATGATTTAAAGCATCCTTAAGACTTATATTTTCCAGTTCAGAAGTCTTTCTCCCTCTAAAAGGTCCACCTGATGCTGTAAGCAATATCTTATCTATGGCGGAGCTTCCGTTATGTCCCTGTAAGGACTGAAAAATTGCGCTATGTTCGCTATCCACCGGCAATAGCTGAACTCCCATTTTTTTAACCAAAGGCATGATAATATGTCCAGCAGTAACAAGAGTCTCCTTATTTGCCAATGCAATATCCTTTTTCGCTTCAATTGCCGCAATGGTTGGACGTATTCCGATCATTCCCACAATAGCAGTCGCTACCATATCTACCCGGGGCAATGTGGATATCTCCATCAAGCCCTCAATTCCAGATAGTATTTTTGTATCAGTGTCGGCTACTCTTTCCTTAAGCGCTTTAGCAGAAGCCTCATCCATCATAGTGGCATATTCAGGCTTAAATTCCCTAATCTGCCTTTCTATCAGCTCCACATTTGTATTACCGGAAATAGCTGCCACCTCTAAAGCCCGGCTATAATCTCTTACTATATCCAGGGTCTGCGTGCCTATAGAGCCTGTAGAGCCTAAAATCGTCAGTCTTTTCACTTTGTTCTCCATATCATTCAAAACATGTTATTACCATATATATGATGGGCATTACCATAATCCAGCTATCCACTCTGTCCATTATTCCACCATGCCCTGGTATAAGATTGCCATAATCCTTAATATTAAAATTACGCTTTATGGCGGAAGCTGCCAAATCCCCTATTTGGGAAATCACGCTTCCGACTCCTCCCATAATCACAAATTTTATAAAATTGCCTGCCGGTAGCAGTCCTGCCTTTCTAAGGCATAGCTCATATACACCGCACATAAGTGCAGTACAAACTATGGCTCCCACAGCACCCTCAATAGATTTTTTAGGGCTAAGCACCGGTGCCAGCTTATGCTTTCCAAAATTAATTCCTACAAAATACGCACTTATGTCACTGATACATGCTACTACAAATATAAGGGCAGTTGTAATAAAGGGATACTTTGAAAAAGCCTCAATTCTATATCCGAAGGAAAGCATTAAGGGTGCATATAGCACTATAAATATAGCTGATGTTATTTTTGTAGTGTGGTATTTGGGATATGTAAACACAAAGACTCCCAATTGCAAAAGCACCATTCCTATAATTACTGCCGTTACATTCCTGTCAATACTCTCCATACTGCTTAGAAAGCTTACTATATAAATAAGGATGGTAGCTAAATACATTACTGAGGTAACTCCGTTTAATATTTGACCCTTATCACGAATTTCCACTGCTCCAGCCAGCTCATATACTCCTATTAAAGAAAATATCATAAGAAGTATTCCAAAGGGTACGGCGCCCAGCACTACACTTCCCGTTATTATAATTGTCAAAACAATTCCACTTACTATTCTGGTAACCAATGTTTTTCTCTCCTTATGCTTATTTATCCTTTAATCCGCCAAATTTACGGTTTCTTCCATTGTATGCTTCTATAGCCTTTGTAAGCTCTTCCTTATTAAAATCAGGCCAGGGACAATCGCAAAAATAAAACTCTGTATACGCCAACTGCCATAATAAAAAATTAGATATTCTCTGTTCTCCACAGGTACGTATAAGCAAATCCGGGTCAGGGAGTCCTGATGTATCAAGGCTTGAGGAAATAATACTCTCGTCAATGTCCTCCACACTTGTTCTGCCTGCTGCCACATCCCTGCAAATTTCCTGTATACCTCTTCTGATTTCATCCCTGCCACCATAATTAATAGCTATCTGAAAATGAAGTCCCGTATTGTCCTTTGTACTCTGCTCCAAGTCCTCAATAGAATTTCTTAAGTCCTCTTCCAAGGCGGCTTTATCTCCAATTACCCTGACACACATATTATTTTTATTTGCCCGCTTCTTGGCATTAGTCATATAATTTCTAAGCAGCTTCATTAATGCAGCTACCTCAGACTCGGGACGCGACCAGTTTTCTGTGGAAAAGGCATATACTGTGAAATAACGTATTCCCATATCCCACACTATCTCACACATATCCTCAACTACCCTGGCTCCCTGTACATGACCTGCATTTCTGGGCAGTCCTTTAGCCTTTGCCCATCTTCCATTTCCATCCAATATAATGGCTACATGCTGTGGTATTTCCATAATAATCCTCTATTTCAAAATATTAAATCCTAATTAAATTTATAGAGGTGCCTGTTTATACAAGCCCCTCTATAATAAATGTGTATATTTACACAAATGTTTATTAAACAGTAAGAATTTCCTTGGACTTTGTCTCTATTGCAGCATCTATGTCCTTAATAAATTTATCAGTCATCTTCTGAAGCTGCTCTTCCATATCCTTAATCTCATCCTCGGATACATCTTCCTTAATTAATTTCTTAAGAGCATCATTTCCGTCTCTTCTTATGTTTCTGACAGCAACCTTAGCATCCTCTCCCTTTTTCTTAACATCCTTGGAAAGCTCCTTACGTCTTTCCTCTGTAAGCTCAGGGAATACAAGTCTTATTACCGCACCATCATTGCTGGGAGTAATTCCTACATCTGATGCCATAATTGCCTTTTCTATATCCTTTATAAGTGTCTTTTCCCAAGGAGCAATCTGAATCATTCTTGGTTCCGGAACTGAAATATTGCCTACCTGCTGAATGGGAGTAGGTGTTCCGTAGTAATCCACCTTAACTCTATCCAAAACATGGGGATTTGCACGTCCCGCTCTGATTGTCTGAAAATCTCCTAAAAGATAATCAAAAGCCTTTTGCATCTTCTCATTATATACCTGTAGTCTTGTGTCCATATATTCCTCCCTATATACATTTATACGGTAACCTTAGTTCCGCAAAATTTTCCATTCATTGTATTTACTATACTGTCTTTTTCATTTAATCCGAATACCCACATAGGCATTTTATTGTCTCTTGCAAGTATTGATGCTGTCATATCCACTACCTGAAGATTTTTAGCAATCACTTCATCAATGGATACTTCATCATATCTTTTAGCATTTGGATTTATATTAGGGTCATCATCATATACTGCGTCTATTGACTTTGCTAATAAAATAACATCCGCTTCCGTTTCAACAGCTCGAAGCACCACCCCTGTATCTGTAGAAAAATAAGGATGTCCTGTACCTCCTGCAAAAAATACCACCATACCCTTTGCAAAGTATTTATTTGCTCTATCCTTTGAAAAAAGCTTTGTGAATGAACCACATTCAAAGGGTGTCAGTACGGCTGTTTCCATGCCCTGACCTCTGAACATCTCAGATACATAAATACAGTTCATTACTGTAGCCAGCATACCAATCTGGTCAGCCTTTGTTCTGTCCACTGTATTATTCTGGCGTCCTCTCCAGAAATTTCCTCCGCCAATAACAATACCTACCTGTATGCCACTGTCGGTAATTTCCTTTACCTGTCTTGCCACATCATTTATTACTTCATCATCAAAGCCCTTATGCTTATCTCCCGCAAGAGCTTCTCCACTTAACTTCAGCAATATTCTCTTCATACACTGTCTCCTATTTTAATCTCTAAAGAAATTTGATGGGCTTACTTCTGCATAGCACTGTGAGCACATACCCTCAATTGCCGCACCATTATTGATCTGTACAGATTTTGACTTAATATTACCCATTACAATGGCTGTTGAATCTAAGATAACCGGACCGTGAACATCAATATCGCCCTTTACGGCTCCTGCAATTACAGCTCCTGTAGCATAGATATTTCCTCTGATAACAGTATTATTTCCGATTTTTACTGAGCCGGAACTTGTAATATCTCCATCTATTTTAGCGTCCTGAGCATAAACCTCAGATGCCTCTGAATTTCCCTTTATAGTACCGGTAATATTTAATTTTCCTAATATGCGAATATTTCCGTTTATAGCTCCCACTACTTCCAATGAGCCATTTGAAACCACATCTCCGTTTACAGTCATCATTCTGGTAACGGTAGCCACTTCATCACTGACAAATACCGCTTCTTCCTCTGATGCACCATCATCCGATAAAGCGCTGACATCCTGTGAAGCACCGGCATTCTGTTTCATGCTACCTGCCATATCATTTACAAATGCGCTGTCAGGTAAATCATTCGGTGCTCCTGCCATATCTAATTTTTCGGAAGCAGCTATCATATCTTCTATGTCCACAGCTCTCTCTATTCCCATAGATTCCTCTGCCGCAGCAAAAAGAGCATCCTCATCCAGATTACTTTCTGCTACTGCCACCTCTTCCTCTGCTTCAAATTTATCCTCCGGTACCAGTTCATTAACCGCCTGTGATAAATCTTCCTTTAATTCCTGAAAAAATCCCATTACTCTACTCCTCGCTCTTTCTATGCTGTATAACTTCTGTTTCCTTTGTGATTGGCAATATTTCCACATCCTCCATCTGGGATAAATTCTCCAGAATAATGGGTAATGCCGCCACTGTAGTATATTTTGCAGATGTATCATGGAACAATACTATGGAGGTTCCATGCTGTTCAATTCCTAACATACAATTTGATACAATTCTCTCTGTGGAAAGTGTCTGCACACTGGCATCTCCGCTGGATACATTCCAGTCGAAATACTGAACATCATTTTCTTTGAGAAAATCAAACAGTTTATTCATATCCGTGGAGCTTACTCTGTTACTGCTTCCGCCCGGAAATCTATATATAACAGGTGTTACTCCTGTGATATTCTGTAAAAACTCTTTTATACGCGTAAAGTCGGATATAAATCCCTCTTCACTGCCATATATCTCACTATATCTATGTGTGAAAGAGTGCATACCGATAGTATGACCTCTTTCCGTAATCATTGCATATCTGTCTGCATTTTCAAGTCCCGCTTCCCCTGTTACAAAAAATGTGGCTTTAACTCCATATTCATCAAGAATATCAAGTATCTGTTCTGTATATATGCTGGGACCGTCATCAAAGGTCAGATATACTTTTTTAACATCCTCTGTCACTTCACTGTCTGTAATACTATCTATATTTAATGCTACTGCCGCCTCACTAAGCTCTGCCTGGGCAGCTATTCTTAAATTCTTTTCCTCATCTAATTTTTCCTGTAGCTTCTGATTGAGAGTCAGTTGTTCATCATATGCCTTACCTATTCTCCCAAGTTCTCTACCCTGGCTATGTAGCCTTACTCCTAGTACAAGACTTATAGCTGTAGGAATAATTAACGCAAGAAAAAAAACAGCAATAATCGCACGCTTCAGTCGCTTAACTCTGCGACGCCTTTTTGAACTGTTTTCTATATCCGTCATCTGATTTTCCTTATAAAATATTCCGAGATTAATTATACCTTGCTACTGCCCTATTTGCAAGATTACTCATTGGGATTATAGTCTTTTAAACGTTCAAATATAACGGAATTAAATTTCTTCCAGGCAAGCTTCTGCTCCTCATTTCCTTTGGCAGTCCATCCTATTAAAAGAGGATTAAATATTTTACTGCATGCCTTAAATCCAAGGGTATTGGTATCCTTATGCCGATACGATATAAAATCAGGTCTGGATATAAAATTTATAAGGAGATTTCTCATAATAAATCCCGTTGCCGGGTCTACCTCCTTATCCCGTCTAAAGCTGCAGGATAACTGACCACGAACAATTTCATGATGAACCTTTCTAAACCATTTTACCAAAAAGGGACTAAAGGACTCTATACAATATAAGCCTTTATAATTTTTAAGCAGTTCAAAGGCATCCTCACAGAGCTTATAATTTCTGTTTCCATTGTGATTTTTAATTTCACACACCAGGGGAGCACCACTTAGTATTTCCAGTACTTCACTAAACAGGGGAATTTTTTCATCAGTTCCGTCAAGAGAGTAATTTAAAAGCTCTTCATAGGTACATTCAGAAACCTTTTTATCCACACCGCACATTCTGCTTAATGTGGCATCATGGAAAACCACTATTTTCATATCCTTTGAATATTGGATATCCAACTCAACTCCATATCCCGCATCTGCCGCCATTTTAAAAGCCATCCCGCTATTCTCAGGAATATTTGGCTGATGAAGCCCTCTATGGGCAAACATAATTCCTTTAAAAGCATTGCAGTCCTTGTCCTTTGCCGGTGCTATTAAATATAGCCAAAGCAATATTAAAAAGGTGACCATAGCCACTATTAAAAGTGCCTTTAACATTTTATATTGCTCTCTTTCATATTATTAATCATCCATTTCCTCATACATTTCCAATTTATTTTTAGGCATAGCCGGCTTATTGTCCCCATGTTTTACCTGAAGCATGGTAAGCAGCGAAAAAAATACAAATAGCGCTCCGTAGGGAAACAGTGTCCAATATCCCAGATACTGAAGTAAGATACCTGATAAAATAGGTGTTACAATCTGAGCCGACATAGAAAAGGTATAATAATAACCGGTATATTTTCCTATATCGCTTTCACGACACATTTCCACCACCATTGGCAGAGAGTTTACATTTATTGATGCCCATGAAAAGCCTACTATGCAAAACAATACCAGAATAACCGGCGAGTATCCGCCCACAAAAACCTGCACTAAAAAGCAACCCGCAAAGCTTAATGTTAATAAAATAACACCAGCTATAATAGTTTTCTTTCTTCCTATTCTGGATGCTAATTCTCCAATGGGTATATATGACAAAATAGCTACTGCCATACCAATTGTAAGGCAGGTGTTGGCTCTGCCAAGGCTCATTCCCCATTCCGATGTGGCAAATTTCGAAAAGGAGGTAGATATTGCATTATATCCCATAAACCAAAGAGAAATAGACAGCAAAATAAACATAAGACTTCTCTTTACCTCTTTTGGCAAAAAGCTTTCTCCGTCTTCGTCCTTAACCTCTAAATCCTCTTCCGGATGACCGGCTTCATATGCTTTTACTTCCTGCACACAATCCTTTTCTTTTATAAAGGTAAAAACAATAGCCACTGCCAACAGCATAATAGCTGCCACAATTATAAATACAGGCATATAGTCATTTCTTATTCCGCTCTTTTTAAATATAAGCGAGGAAATAATCAAATATATAATACCGCCTACTGCTCCCATTAAATTAATAACAGCATTTCCACGACTTCTTAAAGGCTTTGGTGTAACATCCGGCATCAATGCCACTGCCGGAGAACGATAAATTGCCATAGCAATAAGTAAAAGTCCTAATACAAAAATAAATGCCACCATTAAATATGGACTGGGGCTATTAAAATAAGCATTATCCAGAATTGGCAGAAAAAGCATAAGAATTGCTGCCAGTATTGTTCCCACTACAATATACGGCATACGTCTGCCTATTTTCGTGTTTGTCTTATCCGACATTGCCCCCAGTAAGGGCAATAAAAACAATGCTATCACATTGTCCATAGCCATAATGACGCCGGCAACCCCATCCGGCACATTAAAAGTATTTTTCAGCACCAAAGGCACCACATTGTCATACATCTGCCAAAAGGCACTTATGGACATAAATACCAATCCCACCAAAAACGTTCTTTTGTAATTAAGCTTCATATGCACCCCCGATATGCAACTGATTTATTTTACAATTTTAAAGAAGGCTATGTAACCATTATTTTTTAATATACACTCTCTTATTGAGAGGGGTAATATTTTTCACTTCCAGTCCATCTATACTTCGTATATATTGCTCAAATTTTGAAAAGCCATATTCCTTGGGAGTAAAGTCAGGGTATTCATTCTTAATCTCCATACTGAGAGTTCCCATATTTATACCCTTTTCTCCATGATTTGTAACCATTTCCACTATCTTTGTGGCCAAATCCTCATTTTCATCAGGCAAATTAAGTGTGACCGTAATTGATGTTCCAATATGCTCCATTGTGAGGAAATCAAATTTTTTAAGGAAGATTGAGAATTTTGAATATCCATAGTTTCTTGTATCAAAATCTGGGTATCGCTTCTGAAGTCGGCTGCCAAGTTCCCCCATATCTATGCCATTTACTTCATCCCCATTGGCAAGAATGATATCCTTTAAGGCTGTGGCAATTGTATCAAATGGAGTGATTGAAGTTTCATCATCCTTCTCCTCCTTTATATCCTTTTTACTATTGGATATCTTGTTTACTCCTGCCTTACCCTCATTTTTCTTGGAACCGTTAATCTTTCCCGGCTTCTCTTCTTTTTCATCCTCTTCATCTATAATTCTGTCAAGGAATTTAAACTCATTGCAGGCTGCGCAAAAGGGAGCAGGGGTCTTGCTCTCTCCCAGTCCCACCACCATCTTGCCGGCCTCCCTAAGCCTTGCCGCCAATCTCGTAAAGTCACTGTCTGATGAGCATATGGCAAATCCATCCACTTCCCCGCTATATAAAATATCCATAGCATCTATAATCATAGCTGAATCCGTAGCATTCTTCCCATATGTATAGCTATATTGCTGTATGGGATTAAGACTGAATTTAAGCAATACCTTTTTCCAGCCACTGGCACCATTTCCCGTCCAGTCACAATACACCCTTTTAAAAGTGATTGTGCCCTTATCCGATATTTCATTCAAAATACTGTTTACATACTTAGGTGCAATATTATCAGCATCAATAAGTACCGCAAAGCGTTTTTCCTCCGCCATAAATTCTCCTCCGAGACTAAAGTTTATTACCATTCATAATTATATCAAAAAGACACAAAAAACGCACCCGATAAATACGGATGCGTTTCTGTATACAAACCTTCAAAGTCTTTATAGAACAAACGTTTAAAACCAACAAACTTTATCAATTAATTAGCCGTTGCTCTATAGTCCCAGTGCGAAAATACATCAACATAACAGGTTTTGCTTCCGACTGGCCAGCTTCTTAAGCCTACACCAGGAACATATTGCTCCATGTATTTTGTTTCTACAACGGTATATTTATAGTATACTGGTCTGTACTGTATTAAATAATGCTTCCCTTTTGGAACCGTAACCGTATAGCCACTTCCTAATGAATAATTTCTCGATTTTCCTAACGTCACTCCCAAATCCGCACCAATATTATATCCACTACTATAACTTCCGCTTACACTTGCAGTAAATGATACATTATACGAGGTATCTGATGAACGATTCATAGATAATACACTAGCAGCAATAGTACTCCCGCCACTTACACCATTTCGCCATGCACCTTGCAATAATTGACCTTTTGTATACTTGTATCCATAGCGATATATAAAGCTCCCTCCTGAGCGAGTCTGACGTGTATTATTATCTCTGTAAAATGTTTCAAATTCACTCACACCATTTCTAGGCAAGTTTGTTTCTATATTATGTAAACTCTCGTTTACAACGCTATTTACATATTCATTATAATTTGACGCCTGAACTTTAGTCCCCATAGAATACATACAAAATAAAAATATTACCATAAATTTGATTTTAATATATTATTTTTTTAGTTTCATTAAAAAATACCTCCTTCACAAAAAATCCACCATTAATTATCAATAGCGCTGCCCCAATAAGTAGAATTCCCAATAGTGGCCATTCAAAAATATAATTTAGTGCATTGGTATAAGATTGATGAAATATAGCAAATTGTATAAGCTGATACAGGTTCGCAAGAACAGGCATAAGCATTAGGATTATAATCCCCACAGCCATTCCTTTTAACCGAATATTTTTCTTATTCTTTTTTCTTACATCCGATAGTGTAAATTCAAGCTCACTGTTATTTCCCAGAAGAATATAATCCGTTGTAACCTCAAACAATTTTGACATATAAATCACATTATATATATCCGGTAATGCCTTGCCCAACTCCCATTTGGAAACAGCCTGTCTTGATACACCAATTTTATCCGCCAGCTCTTCCTGCGAGTAACCTTTTTTCTTCCTTAATTCATTAATACGTATACCTAAATTCTCCACCATATGTTCCCTCCTTTCATCCCAATAATGCAATATCAGATATTTAAAAGCTACATATTAAAGCTGTCAAAATGTCAACCATTAGTTGCCACGCACAATAATTATACCAAAAAACGCCAAAAACGCACCCGATAAATACGGATGCGTTTCTGTATTGCGTAAAAAAATGGAGTATTAGCCTTTAACGCTGTCTTTTAAATGCCAGATATCTCTGTCATAGTCTTCAATAGTTCTGTCTGATGAGAAGTAGCCTGCTTTAGCAATATTTGCCACCATCATTCTCTGCCACTTAGCTCTATCCTTATAGTCCTCAAACATCTTATCCTTAACCTGAATATACTCTTCAAGGTCAAGCAGTGTCATAAACCAGTCCTTGTTTAAAAGCTCATTGTAAAGTCTTTCAAGATTTTCCTTATGACCCACCTTAAGCACTTCATCACTTACAATGAAGTCAACTGCCGCTTTAATTACAGGGCTGTTCTTATAGAAATCCTTAGATACATAATCAGCCTTTTCATAATGCTTAATTACTGTATCTGCTTTCTTTCCAAAGACATAAATGTTATCATCGCCTACAAGCTCATGAATTTCCACATTTGCGCCATCACTTGTACCGATTGTAACAGCACCGTTTAACATAAGCTTCATATTACCTGTTCCGGAAGCTTCCTTTGAAGCAAGTGAAATCTGCTCTGATACATCAGCGGCCGGAATAAGCTTTTCAGCATAGCTTACATTATAGTTTTCTACCATAACCACTTTCATGAAAGGTGCTACCTCAGGATCATTTGCTACAATTTCCTGTAAGCAAAGGAGTAAGTGAATAATATCCTGAGCAATTACATATGCAGGAGCTGCCTTTGCTCCAAAAATAAATGTGAGAGGAGTTGATGGCTTTTTACCACCCTTAATCTCCAAATATTTATGGATAATGTAAAGAGCATTCATCTGCTGACGCTTGTACTCATGTAATCTCTTAATCTGGATATCAAAGATAGAGTTTGCATCTACCTCTACACCCTCATTTTCCTTTAAATAAGCGGCAAGCTCAGTTTTCCTGTTGTCCTTAATGCCCTGAAGCTTTTTAAGGAAAGCTTCGTCATCCTTAAACTCAAGAAGCTTCTCAAGCTCTAAAGCATTTTTCTTATATCCATTTCCGATTGTTTCGGTAATAAGTGCATCCAGCTCCTTATTACAGCTCATAAGCCATCTTCTAAAGGTAATACCGTTTGTCTTATTATTAAACTTCTCAGGATAAATCCTGTAGAAGTTGTTAAGCTCGGTATCCTTTAAAATCTCTGTATGGATTGCCGCAACACCATTGATAGAATATCCGTAATGAATATCCATATGAGCCATATGAACTCTGTTGGTATCATCAATAATGTATACACTTTCGTCAGTATACTTAGCGCGAACCCTCTTATCCAGTTCCTTAATAATAGGAACAAGCTGAGGAACTACTTTTTCCAAATATTCAATAGGCCATTTCTCAAGAGCCTCTGCAAGGATGGTATGGTTTGTATATGCACAGGTCTTTGACACTACATCAATAGCCTCATCCATAGTAAAAGCCTTATCCTCTGTTAAAATTCTTATAAGCTCAGGAATAACCATTGAGGGATGGGTATCATTAATCTGTATTACACTATGCTCATACATCTTTCTAAGGTCATAGTGACGCTCTTTCATCTCCCACAAAATAAGCTGGGCTGCGTTAGATACCATAAAATATTCCTGATAAATACGAAGTAAATTTCCTGCCTCATCAGAGTCATCCGGGTATAAAAACAGTGTAAGATTTTTAGCAATATCCTCCTTATCAAAAGAGATACCTTTCTTTACAATGCTCTCATCAATAGTCTCGATATCAAATAAATGAAGCTTATTTACACCATTGTCATAGCCTACTACATCAATATCATAAAGACGTGACTTAACATTTAAATCTCCAAATTTAACATCAAAGCTTAAATCTGTCTTATTGAGCCATGACTGCTTTTCAATCCACTCGTTCTTTGTTGCCGACTGAATTTTATCCTTAAACTCCTGCTTGAAAAGTCCTAAATGATAATTAAGACCAATTCCGTCTCCCGGAAGTCCAAGGGTTGCAATACTGTCAAGGAAGCATGCTGCCAGTCTTCCAAGACCACCGTTACCCAAAGATGGTTCCGGCTCGCACTCTTCAATAAGGCTTAAATCCTTACCATGTGCACTAAGCACTTCTTTAACCTTATCATACATTCCAAGGTTAATAAGGTTGTTGGACATAAGTCTTCCAATCAAAAACTCTGCTGAAATATAATATACTTTCTTGTCGCCTGCAATGGGAGTTGTAGACCGGGTAAGCGCCTTTGTAAGCTCCAGTACACAATAGTATACTTCCTTGTCAGTACAGTCCTTAAGGCTTTTGTTAAATTTCTCTTTAGCAATATTAAGCAGTTCATCTTCAAGATGATCTTCAATAATGTTTCTCTGTAATGTCGCCTGTAATGCCATTTTTTCCTCCTAAAAAATGAATGTTATCTATCGGCGGTGTCTCCACCTCTTTTACTCTTTGAAAACCAATTTATAGCTTTCCCTGAAATACAGTCTATACCAATTTTACAAAAAAGTAAATATTTTTTATTAATCAACGAAAGTTTTCTAAAATATTTGTGATTTCTCCACAAAAAACACCCCCAAACTTTTGTGCAGTTTGAGGGTGTAAACAAAACATATATTAATCAAAAAGCTCTTTCATAACGATGTGTCTTGGAAGACCATCAACAAAGATAGGTGTAAGTTCGCCCATAATAAGAGGTCTTGCATATCTTATATAGTCGTCTGTAAGACCCTTGCCATCGGCTGTAATCCACTCAGCAGGAACCTTTTTCTCAACGTTTGCAATCTCATGAATATCATAGGTTGCTGTACCACACTCGTAAGGGTTCTCTCCATCACGTGTAAAGATAACCATTTCTCCTGTATGTCCGTCAAATGCTGCCTGCACAGCATCAGAACCGGCCTGGAATGCTTCATTAATATCTGTGAGTGAAGCCATATGTGTAGCTGCTCTCTGAAGTGTTGAAAGCTCAATAGCTCTTGTCTTAAGTCCTGTCTCTGCCGCAACTGCCTGCGCAAGGAATGCTGCTGTACCGCTCATCTGCTTATGACCGAAAGCATCCACTGCTACATTTTCATTTGCAAGCTCACATACATAGGTACCATCTGAAAGGTGTACACCCTCTGATACTGCAATAACTACTGATGACTTTGTCTCGCCAAGCTTTTTTGTATCTGCAAGGAACTTGTCCATATCAAAATCTACTTCAGGCAGATAAATAGCGTCACAGCCTGAGCAATCCTCTCCCTTAGCAAGAGCTGCTGCTGCTGTAAGCCAGCCGGCGTTACGTCCCATAATCTCTACTATTGTAACAGTAGGCTTCTTTGCTCCAAATGACTCATTGTCACGGATAATCTCCTTAAGAGATGTAGCAATATATTTACTGGCTGAACCGTATCCGGGGCAGTGATCTGTAATAGGAAGATCATTGTCGATAGTCTTTGGAACACCCATAAATCTCTGCTTCTTGCCATGAGCTGCCGCATAGTCTGAAAGCATCTTTACTGTATCCATTGAGTCATTTCCACCTGCATAGAAAAGAGCATCAATATCATGCTTTTCCATGATTTCAAATACTTTCTCATATACATCTTCGTGACCCTCAATCTTAGGCATTTTAAAACGGCATGAGCCTAAGAATGCTGATGGAGTTCTCTTCAAAAGCTCAATATTAATTGTCTCTGAAAAGTACTTGTCCATATCGCAAAGCTTATCCTCTAAAAAGCCCTCGATACCATGTATCATACCATATACGTGCTCGCAACCAAGCTTCTTTGCCTGTGCATAAACACCGGCGATTGATGAGTTAATAACGGCTGTAGGGCCGCCTGACTGTCCAACTACAATATTCATGTAATTTCTCCTTTACCTTAAATGATTATATACCAAAAACGTAATAATTTACGCTTTCATATCCGCACAACAGTATAGCAGATATACTTTGTATTTACAATGTTGCCTCAGTAAATTCCTTTAAAATACTTTCCTTTGGTGCTTTAGTGCAAAGGCTGACTACTATTATTATGACCAATGATACCAAAAATGCAGGAAGCAATTCATATATCGCAAAAATTCCACCTAGTGGCTTTAATCCAAATTTCCACACAAATATCATCACACCGCCTGACAGCATACCGGCAATTGCACCGGCAAAATTAGTTCTCTTCCAGAAAAGAGAAAGCAGCGTAATAGGACCAAAGGCTCCGCCAAAGCCTGCCCAGGCAAAGGATACAATTCTAAATACCGATGATGATGGGTCAAGGGCAAATAACACACCTAAAATTGCTATTCCCACAATCGCAAGTCTGGCAGCTAAAAGCTTCTTTTTGGCACTTAATTTATAACCTAAAAACTCCACTATAATATTTTCCGAAACAGATGAAGCCGCTGCCAGCATTTGAGAGTCTGCTGTAGACATAGTTGCCGCCAAAATTCCGGCTAAAACTATTCCTGCCATAAGAGCCGGTACTACTCCGTTGGCCGCAATAAGTCCGGCCAGACGTACCATAATAGTCTCACTGCTTCCGGAGTCGGTTAAATACTCCAGACCTCCTGCCTTTGTAACACCAAGTCCCACCATACCTATAAGGATAGCAGCACCCATTGCTATAAAAACCCATACTGTTGCAATTCTTCTTGAAAGCTTAAGCTTATTTTCATCTTCAATAGCCATAAAGCGAAGTAATATATGAGGCATACCAAAATATCCCAGTCCCCATACAAGAGTAGATATAATGGCGATTATTCCGCCATAGCTTACGGCCGAGTTTGTACCTATATCATAGTACTGTGAAAAGCTTAAATGTCCCGGCAAAGCTCTTACATTTTCCATTACAGCGTCTATTCCGCCTGCCGCGCTTATTCCATAGACAAGCACACCTATTAGCGCCGCTGTCATTACACAGCTTTGCACAAAGTCAGTGGTAGATACCGCCTTAAATCCACCCATTATTGTATATAGTACAATTACAAGAGCTGAAACAAGCATTGCCACCGTATAATTTACGCCAAAGAAACTGTTGAAAAGCTTGCCGCAGGCTGCAAAGCCCGATGCTGTATACGGCACAAAGAAAATTATTATTATCACTGCCGAAATGGCACTTAATATATTTTTATCATCATGAAAACGCTTTGAGAAAAACTGTGGAACTGTAAAAGCATTAATATTGGCTGAATACTTTCTAAGTCGCTTTGCCACAAAAAGCCAGTTAAGATATGTGCCTATTCCTAAGCCTAAGGCTGTCCAGAATGGCTCACAAAGTCCTGAAAGGTACGCAAGTCCGGGTATACCCATAAGTAGCCAGGAGGACATATCCGAAGCCTCTGCCGACATAGCGGTTACCAAAGGTCCCATCTTTCTGCCACCTAAATAGAAATCAGCGGAGTCCCCATTGCCCTTGCTGTAAATAAATCCAATAAACAGCATACCTGTTAAATAAAGCCCCATTGCCACCATAATACAAATATTGATTACACTCATCTACTTCCTCCTTTTAAAAATAATCCTTTAAAAACAGCAGGATTACCTAAGTAACCCTGCTTAAAAATCTAACGTTCCAGTCTTACTGATGTATAATTTTCATCATCACTGCATCGTACAAGCCCTTTTATCTGAGCGTCACTTCTTGATACAGATACGATTTCCCCACTATCCAAATCTACCGAAATACTGCCATCTTCATTCTGTACAATATTTCTGAATATTACCACAGCCTCCGCTGCTACCACCTTGCCATCGGACTGCGTAATTGCTGTATCGTATGCAATTCTTACATCATTATAATGATTTTTTAATTCCTCCATATTCTCAGGTGTTGCACATACGAAATATGATGAAATATAGCTTGTACCTGTAAATCTAAAGGTATATTCCTTATTCTCAGTAGTATACATTTGTCCTGCATCTGAGAAAATTCTTAAACCATACTCATTAGCGTCTCCGGGATTTGTGCCGAAAAGCTTGGCTCCTGCCGCCCTCATTTGCTCTAAAAGCTCTGTAGGGAGCATTTCTGCATCTGAAACATATCTTTCTGTAGCTGTAACCTTATAGCTCTTTGTGCTCTCCAAAGTGCCATTTTCCAGCTCATAGGCATTTTTTGCAAAAATCTCGGCATCACATACTGCCTTAACCACTACTTCTTCGTCTACATCATAATTATTCTTTGGATTTACTATCTCAAACTGAACAGTCTTTAATACTTCATCAGTTGAATTATTGTTAAGTTCAACACTTACCATGGGAGCAATTCCCTCACAGCTAATATCAATACCTGCAAAAAGCTCTTCATCACTTATTACCGTAGCTTCAGGCAAATCCTTAACAATGACATATTCCTCACTTGCCTTTACCCTAAGTCCTAACTGCTTAGCAAGCTGCTTGTCATATCCATATTCAATATCTACTTTATCTCCATTGGAAAGCTGTCCGTTTGCACTCTCCTTTGGCTCAATAATTTCTACACTTACGGTCTCAAAGAATTCTTCATAGCCCGGCACTACTACAGTGCTTGTGCTTACTGTACCATGGCCATCATAGCCATATACCTCTGCTCTTGTAAGCTCTCCCAAATCCACATTTGTATATCCGGCAAAGCCTACCACATATACTACAATTCCCAGTACAGTAGTAAGCACCACCAATGCAAAAAGGCTTACACATACCCTTATCATATGCATATGGCGCAACATTCTTCTACGTTTGGGTTGTCTTATAACTCTCTTGGTCTCCAAAACTCCCATCCTTACACCTATTTTTCAAATCTATATCACTTTTCTTACATTTCTTAACATTTTGCCACAAGAATAGTAACAAAAAAGCCACCCACAGTCAATGGTTTTCCCGCATTTTCTCTAGTTTCTCTAGTTTTGTAAAGTTTAAAAATTATCGCATCACATTGATAAAGTTCTACTTCCACATCACAGCATCAATAGAGCTTATGCAGGCATTTCTAAGACCTGTTTTTTCCAAAGCCGCCACTCCTTTAATGGTCGTTCCGCCGGGAGAGCATACCGCATCCTTTAGCGCTCCCGGATGGGTACCGCTTTGAAGCTGTAATTTTGCAGCCCCAAGCATGGTCTGACTAACAAGTTTATATGCCAGGGGTCTGGGTATTCCATATTTTACAGAAGCATCCGCGTAGGCTTCCATAATCATATCCATAAATGCAGGACCGCAACCCGCCACTGCACCGCCTATTTCCATAAGAGCTGTTGGCAATTCTTCAATAATTCCAAGACTGGCAAATAAATCCTTTATCTCCGCTTTCTCATTATCCTCTAAAGAATTTTTCCGCTCGAATAAAAGGACGCCCTCGCCCACCATTGCCGGAGTGTTGGGCATTATACACTGAATACGCACATCGTCTGAAAGCTTTGACTTAAAGTCATCAAATACCCAGCCTGCTGCCACGGACACCAGCATCTTTCCTCTTATATCCTCTCCTATCTCTTCCAATACGCTGTCAATCTGATATGGCTTGCAGGCAATAATTACAGCCTCCACACTCTGTACCAGTGCCTTTAATGTAGGAGCAGGAACAAAGCCTATTTTCCCCGCATTAGCCTTTAGCTTATCCTGATGTGGTGCATATGCATATACATCAGAACCATCTATCTTACCACTGTAAATAAAACCGGCGGCAATTGCCTGTGCCATATTTCCCATTCCAATAAAACCAATCTTCATAGCCCACTCTCCTTTTTATAATTCCTATATGTTGTACGCTTAAATATGCCACATATACCAATACACGCTCAAAATACTATGCTGTAAACTGAAATACTACATATGTAAAGTATATAAGAAGTAATGCAATTCCCTGAACTCTGCTAAGCTTGCCTCTGATAAGTGCAGGTATTGTCAGTATTAACATTACCCCGTACATTACAGGTAAATCTACTATTACAGATGCATTCATGCCTGCTATCAGTTTTTCCGCAGGAAGTGCAAACGGAGCAATCGACATTGATGCTCCACTTACCAGCACCAGATTAATAATATTTGCACCAATAATATTTCCAAGGGATAATGCACCATGTCCCTTGGCAAGAGAAGTTATGGCTGTTGCAAACTCCGGAAGTGAGGTTCCAAGTGCCACAAAGGTAAGAGCTATAACTGAGGCGGGTACTCCTAAAGCTGTAGCTATATATGTACCATTATTTACCAGCAAGTCCGCTCCTGCCGCAATAAGTATGGCACCTGCCACAAGAAACAGTATTTCCTGCCACAGTGGCCTTTCCTCTTCCTTAGTTTTATTACCTGTCTTTGATGCCTCTACATCCGTTACCTTAGCTTCATTACCTGTCTTTACTGCCTCTGCGCCCGCTTCCGTATCATCTGTGCCGGATATCACACCCGCTTCCACGCCGGTCTCCACTGTCGGCTTTTTCAAAGCACTTCTCACTATAATTACCATATATATAATGAATATTGCCAGCATTACAAAGCCAAATGTTCTGCTAAAATATCCTGTAATAATGGCATTTCCACCATAGAGCAGGGCTGAACCAAAGAAAAATGCCACCGGAAGCATAAGACTTTTTTTCTCCACCCTGGATGGTTTTATTGCTACTGTAATGGCAGCAATTAATGCAGTATTACATATAATAGAGCCTATGGCATTTCCATATGCCATAGCACCAATTCCCTTTACCGCAGAGGTAGCCGATACCATTACCTCCGGCAATGTGGTACCAATGGATACCACTGTTGCTCCTATTAAAAGTTCCGGAATATTAAATCTTTTTGCAATTCCCGTAGCTCCGTCCACAAACCAGTCTCCACCCTTTATCAGTAGCACCAATCCAACTAAAAACATTACAACCGCATAAATCATTTTTCCACTCTCTCCTCATTTATTCCCACCAATATTATGGGGGCAGCATTACCCGTGCCCAGTGCTTTTACCAGACTACTCAGGCTTTTAAAATATCCATGGGACTGACCGTTTCCATATACATTATAGGCTCTATAACCCATCTTGCTTCTCCCTATTGCAACAGTGTGCAATTGGTCATATAAATCATATTTATTATTATAATATGTCATTACAATAACCTGATTTAATCCGGCAAACTCATCTATATCACTGTCAGTCTTTGGAATAAATACATTGATATGATATCCCAAATCTTTCATAACAGCAATAATAGCTTTGGGCGAAATTCCAAATTTTCCGGAGTAAATAATTCCTCTTTCCTCATATTTGCTGATAATTTTCCAAAGAGGCAATGTACCCGTAAAATTTAAGCTTTTGTTCTCAACACCCCCATTCTCTTTAGATACAGCATTTTCTGCATTTTCTGCATTTTCTGCATTTTCTGCATTTTCTTTCTCTATAAGTCTTATAGCATTATAGGTGGCAATCGCTCCACAGCCGGCATCCTTAAGAGTCGCCAGCCCTATATATACATTTTCATAGTCCTGCTGATTTTCAATAAATTTATTATCTTCTCCTACGACTCCCCTTAGCCTTAATATCTCTTCCTTATTTGTGTTCTCATGGCTATATACAAAAAATCTGCCATATTTATTAAATTTGCTAAAAACAAGCAGGGTGCCAACCAGCACCCTGTTATTTATTTTTTTCGGTATTAATTTACATAGCCATCTTACAAATCCATTCATCATTATTATTCATATCTCAGCGCCTCAATGGGGTCAAGCTGCGCCGCTTTATTAGCAGGATAGTAACCGAAGAACACTCCGATTGCCAGAGAAAAGGCAAATGCCAGTACTATACTTGAGGGCTCTATTACAGTTTTGCTTACCTGCATCAGCTTACAGCCCACAGAGCCTATGCCTATTCCCAGTACCATTCCAATTATACCACCGATTATACATATAACGATAGCCTCCACAATAAATTGAATTCTAATAGAACTATTGGGAGCACCCAGGGCCTTTCTTGTACCAATTTCACGAGTTCTCTCCGTAATTGATACAAGCATAATATTCATAACGCCTATTCCGCCCACCAGCAGCGCAATTCCTCCGATTACGGATATTCCTATGGTTACTCCTTTCATCATTGAATTCATCTCATTCAACATCTGAAGCATTGAATAGGCATCCGCCTGAAAATATTGATTGTTCTCATAATATTTATTGAAGAACTCTCTTGTTTGCTCCACAAAGGCCTCTACATCAATTCCGGTTTTAGGTATAACCGTAAACTCCGAATAATTTGCCGTTTTATTTATCCTCTTTGAGGTTTTCAGCGGAATATAAAAGGTGGTCTGCATATCCTTTTCGCTTACGGTTTCAAAGGAGTAGGCACTCTGAACAAACTTATATACCCCGACTATGGTAAATTTATAATTCTTGCCCTCTATCTCCAGCTCAACCGTATCTCCCAGAGCTTTATCCATATCCCCATCATAAAGATTATTTACAAAATAATCTGAAACCATGGCCACAGTCTGAGCCTTGGAAAATTCCGTAATATTAAAATATCTGCCTGCCAGCAGCTCCAGCTTTGCGGACTTCAGCTCTCCTGCATTAGAGCCCTGTATTGAAATATTGGCATAGTTTTTCCCTTCCGTCACCTGCGAGGATGTAAGAAATACGGAGTTTGAAACATAATCAACCTTATCCGGGAATTTTCTGCAATATGCATCTATCATTTCGGGAGTTATATAATCATCATCCGTAACCTCTCTCTCCTTAACGGAGCCTCCGCCAGAGCTGAACTCATCCTCATACCAGCGTCTGTTTACATAGACGTTTATATTGCTGGCGCCAAAGGAAGCATACGACTCATTTACCCCTGCCGAAAGGGAATTTCCCACAGTCATAATTCCTATTACCGAGGCTATTCCTATAATAATTCCAAGCATTGTAAGCAATGCCCTCATTTTATTGGCTTTAAGACCGGAAAGGGCAAGTCTTATATTTTCAGACAGTAACATTTCTGCCACCTCCCTTTCTCTCTCCTGTAATCACTCCGTCCTTTATTGTAATAATTCGCTCACATTCCTCTGCCAGTTCATTGGAGTGGGTAATAAGTACAATTGTCTTCTTCTGCTCCTTATGAAGCTTATGGAAAATATCCATAACCAGTCGCCCTGTCCCTGAGTCTAAGGCTCCTGTAGGCTCATCTGCCAGTAATATGGAGGGGTCATTTGCCATAGCTCTGGCGATTGCCACTCTCTGCTTCTGACCGCCTGAGAGCTCCTCCGGCAAATGGTGCATTCTGTCTTCCATTTCTACCATTTGTAAAAGCTCAGTGCCCCTTTTTTTTCTATCACTTCTGGACACTCCGCCATAGAGCATGGGCACTTCTACGTTTTTCAGTGCATCCGTCTTTGCAATCAGGTTATAGGTCTGGAATATAAAGCCTATCTTTTTATTTCTTATGCCTGAAAGCTCACTGTCCTTGGCTGTGGTTACATCTATACCATCGAGGATATAATTTCCCTCAGTCGCCCTGTCTAATGAACCTATAATATTCATAAGGGTGGACTTACCGGAGCCCGACTGCCCAACGATTGCTATAAATTCTCCCTCATATACATCCAAATCAATCCCTTTAAGTACCTCTAATTCATTAGGCGTACCTATATAAAAGCGCTTATATATACCGCGCATTTCAATTACTTTTTTCTTTTCGTTCATTACATGCCTCCCATAGGACCTATCTGCATCATTAGATCATCAATGGTTACAGCACTTTCATCATTACTTATTATTACTATCATGCCCTCTTTTAATTCAGAGGACTTTACTTCGGTATAATAATTGCTTTCCATACCCGTTTCTACATATATAATCTTTTCAGCTACTTCTTCCTGATTTTCTACCTGTAATGTGGGTAAAATATTTCCTGCATCCCCATCCAGTACATCTGCCGCTCCTGCCGGCAGTGAATTATCCTCTACTCTTATATAGTTTCTTCCCATTTCATCCATATAGATGGCATCTGTGGGAACTGCAAATACGCCAAGGGCTTCATCTACCACAATATTTATCTTGGCAGTCATATCCATCCTCAGCTTTTCATCAGTTGAAGTTACATCTATCACTATTTTATAGCTGGAGCTCTGACTGCTGCCAGAGCTTCCCTGCCCTGTGGATGCTGCCGCAGTAGCTCTGGGAGCCACCTGACTTACTACTCCGCTTAATTCCTCTGTTCCTGTGGCATTTGTTTTAAATATTACTCGCTGACCCACTTCCATACGGCTAATATCATACTCATCCACACTTGTTTCTATAATAAATGAGCTGGCATCTTCAAGCTTAATGATTGTATCGCCCTTATAGCTGTCTCCTACTGAATAATTAATAAGGGTAACTGTTCCTGAAAATGGTGCTACAACTGTAGCCGCCGCTATCTGCTCCTTTTTCTCGCGAATTGATTTTTCCAAGTCCACATCCGCTGTCAGTTCATCAGCCCTGATATTTTCTAAGCTATCATCTGCATCCTTGATACTGTTAATATCCTGTCGTATAGTATCGGTGTAATTTTCCTGAGCTCTTTTTAAAGTGTCCTTGGCTGACTCCACTGCCGCCTGTGCAGAGTCCACCTGACTCTTTATAGAAGCCAAATTTGACTTGGCATTTTCCTGCTGTGAAAGCTCTGTTCTTTCAGATGCTGAAATAGTGCCGTTTGCATCCTTTTCCTTTAAACTGTAATACTTGTCCTCACTGTAAAGATTATGATAAATTTCATATTCCTTATCATAAATTCTCTGTGCCTCTGACAGCTCTCCTATTTTTGTGTCAAGTACTTTCTGGGCATCATCCACCGCTTCAATATTTCTATAGGTACGGGTAACTCCTGAAATCTTAGTGCTCTCCACACTTCTTTCAGTGCTTTCCTTACTGTTTTGGTTTTTTATTTTTCTTGCCTTTAGCTGATTTTCCAAAACAGTCAGTTCTTCATTTAGAAGCTCTGTATCAAGGGTACATATTATATCTCCCTCTGATACCACATCTCCCAGCTTTACATTGATTTCAGTAAACTTTGCACCTGCTGATGTAAGCTCAGTTGCAGCTATATCCTTGCTTTCTTTAGCCAAAAGCTTTCCTGAAGTAGACACGGTTGTAGTCAAATCCTGTATTTCCACCATTCCTGTTGAAGTCATTGCTGTAAACTGGTCTTGATTTTTATTTTTAAGCTTAAAAATTATAAAAGCCACCAGGAGCACCAAAATTATACATAAAAATACTGTAAGCTTTTTATGTTTTTTAACAAAGCCTCTAAAAGCAGAAAAAAACTTTCCTGCTTTCTTCTCCTTTTTCTCATTTGTATCCTTATCCGCATCTTTAGCTTTTTTTATCTTTTTAGCTTTTTGGGCTTCTTTCACTTCTTCTGTTTTTTCAGCCTGACCGGACTCAGAGCTTTTAACCTCTGCAATCTCTGTGTCTTTTTTTACTTCTGTACTTACAATCGTCTCTTCCATTACTTCCTCCAAATGCGTATATAATAATTAGATACTTATAATCCATCAAAAGTCTCACTACCAAGTGGTATTATACACTTTAATTTTTAACTTGTCATAGATATAGGCAAATATTAGCTAAGCTTAAGCAAATCTTAAGATTTCGTATAATAGGAAATATAAAGCAATTTCCTATTATACGAAAAATCCCACGGATTTGCAGTTCCTACAAAACCATGGGATTAATATCAATTATATGCTTATAAATTACTGCTCATCAATATATTTTACTGCCAGGTCAGCAATGGTTCCGTCTGCTAACATTTTTTCGATTGAAGCATTAATCTTATCAAGAAGCTCTGTATTTCCTTTCTTAACTGCAATGGCGTATTCTTCAGACTCAAAAGCCTCTGTATCCTCTACTATCTTAAGACCGGTACTGCCTGCAATATACTTTGCTGCTGTTGCTGAGTCAATAACTACAACATCACATTTTCCATTGCTAAGCTCCATAATGCACTCTGTTCCCTTTTTAAATGCCTCATATGGATATCCTAAATCATTTACACAAATTTCTCCTGTATATCCCTGTACCACCGCAATCTTCTTGTCTGCCATATCAGCAGCGGCAGCAATATCAGAGTCCTCCTTTACTACCATTACCTGAGTAGCTGTGTAATAGGGCACTGAAAAATCAACTGCCTGACTTCTTTCCTCTGTCACTGTCATACCTGCTATTGTTGCATCAATCTGACCGTTCTGAAGAGCTACAAGCAATGAGTCAAATTCCATATTTTCCATGGAAACTTCCATATTGTTGTCTTTTGCAATCTTATCCGCAATAGCCATATCAATACCGTCATATTCGCCAATCACACCCTTTGCTGCAATAAACTCAAAGGGAGGGAATTCCGCATTTGTAGCAAACTTAAGTGTACTTGCTGTCTCTTCCTTTTTTCCACAGCCTGCCAATGTAGCAAATGTCATCACAGCAACACTGGCTAAAACCATAATTTTTGAAAACTTCTTCATAATCTTTCCTCCTGTAAAATATAATCAGTGCATTTCTGATTTTCTTAATATATTCTCTATACGCTTTAAGCCTATAGTGAGCAACTTAATAAGTACATAATACATAACCGCTGTCATAAACAGAGGCATAAAAGCTCTAAAGGTAGCTGATTTAATAAAATCTCCCGCTTTCTGAATATCCATCAAGCCTACATAGCCTACGATAGCAGTCTCCTTTATAAGCACAATAAATTCATTGCAAAGAGCCGGGAATACATTTTTCATAGCCTGTGGCAGAATAATATTTTTCATTGTCTGACCCTTTGACAGACCAAGGGCTCTGCCTGCTTCCATCTGTCCTTTATCAATGGACATAATACCGGCTCTGATGATCTCTGATACATATGCACCACTGTTTATACCAAAGGCAATGGCTGCAATAATCCACTTAGCCCAATGAATAGATGCAAATACTACGAAATAAATAATCATAAGCTGGGTTACTGCCGGTGTACCTCTGATTACATCTGTATATATACCACCCACAATTTTCAGAAATTTATTCTTTGAAAGATTGCACATAGCAATTAAAAAGCCCAGTATAAGACCAATTAAAAGTGCCAGAACAGTAACTCTGATGGTTACTCCCATACCTGACAGAAGCAGTAAATATCTGTCCTCTTTAATAAAGCTATTTATAAATTCTTCACTGAATGATGCCCACCAGTTCATATCATCCCCCATAAATATAAGTAAAATCCAAGCGACGCTGATTATATCATAACCAGCGTCGCCATTGCAATAATATACAGTATTTATTCATTATTTAATGTATAAAACAGGCAGTGTAACCTCAAAAGTCTTTGTTTTACCACTTTTTTCCCTGTTTTGATACTGAATAAGAACCACCTTTCCGTTATGCATATTCACAATTTTTTTGGTAATACTCAGTCCCAGTCCCGTGCCCTTTCCACTCTTTCTTGAATAATCCCCCTGCACAAATGGATCAAACAAATGCTTTGCCACTTCTGTTTCTATCTTAACTCCATTATCAGAAATTTCCAAAACTGCCATACCTCTTTTAATAGAAAGAATTATTTCCCCATAGGTCATTTCAGGATTATGCTTCAGTGTATTTACAATAATATTGTTTATAGCTCGTCCTAATTGCAGTATGTCAGCATTCACATATACAGGTTCATCAGGAATATCAATGCTAAGCTCTATTCCTCTTTCTTCAAATTCCGTATAAAAGCCACCCACACATTTTCTTAAAAGCTCGCACAAATCTGTTTTCTCAAGACTAAGCTTAAAGCCCGCACTGTCCATTTTTACATATTCAAACAACAGAGTTACCAGCTCACTTACCTGCATACTCTTTGTATATATGGAGCTTAGATATTCATTTCTATGCTCTTCCTCCACCGTACCATCTAAAAGAGCCCGTGAAAAACCTGCCATAGTGGTAATCGGTGTCTTTATGTCATGAGCAATGTCCGACAGCAACAGATTTCGCTGACTCTCCATTTCTCTTTCCTTTTCCTGCCTGATCTTTTCTACTTCATGTATCTTTCCCGATACCCTTTTAGCAAATACCAATGCACCTGCTATATATGGAAAAAGCCAGAGAACCATTATTATAATAAAAATGGTTGCAACAATTAAAATATATACAATCGCCTCACTGTCCGTAAACTTTTCATTTAACGAATACATTTTTTGAACTATTTCATAGTCAAAATTTTTCTGAAATAAATCCTGAAAAAAATAATCTGATAAAAGGGCAAACGGACCTACTGCTCTTTTTACTGCCAGTATTAAAAATATCTGCAATGCTGCTACAAATATGGACTTTGAGTCCATTCCAAGCAATGTTCCCTCCAGCCCTAATATATTTTCAAGCATTGGTGTAACAAAAATGTTTAATATAATATTTATAACAAATTGGGCTACTGCTATAAAAAGAATAGTCAGCAAAAAGGTTCTTACTATATATAATCTAAGCTTATTATTATCTTCCATAGAATTTATTTTTCCATTCTATATCCTAAACCTCTTATGGTTTTAATATATTCTTCCTTATCGTCCATAAGCTTTGTTCTAAGCTTGCTTATACACACCATAATATTGTTTTCTGCCGCAATATATTCCTCTCCCCAGCCTGCCTCATACAGTTGTTGCTTAGTAAAAACTCTTCCGGGGTTTTCCATGAAAAGCTTGAGTATTTTAAATTCTATGGATGTTAAATCCAGGAGCTCATTATCTTTATATACCTCACAGGCCTCTACCTCCATTCTAAGATTTTTAAGAATAATTGTAGGCTGCTCACTGCTCCCTCCTCCGAGAGAATAAAAGCGTCTCAGATTTGAATTAATCCTTGCCACTGCTTCCAATGGATTAAATGGCTTTGCAATATAATCATCCGCGCCTAAATCAAGTCCTAAAATCTTATCCGTATCCTGTCCCTTTGCAGAAATCATAATTATAGGTATATTACTGTCCTCTCTTATTTTCTGCATTGTCTGATAGCCATTAAGCTTTGGCATCATAATATCTAAAAGTGCCATATCCGGCTTTTCATTTCTGTAAAGCTCCAGTGCCTGAAGCCCGTCCTCAGCCTCTATTATCTGATGTCCATCCTTTTCCAGATACAGTCGAAGTAATTGTCTTATTTCTATTTCATCATCAGCAATTAATATTCTGTTTCCCATTTCTATTATCCCACCTCAATATAATTATCATAAACCTCAAACGCTCGGTTGTCGTAAGAAAGTCTTTCAAAAAGTGCCGCATCCGTCTGGAACATATAGGGATTTACATAAAGCAGACCTACTATGCCAAAGGTTATAAGGCTCAGCAAATACCAGCCTATAAAGGATAAATCAAGTACAAAGGCATCCCATTTATTTCCATCCATCATTTCTTTTGATTTGGCAAAGACCTCTTCCATGCTTAAATCCGGATTTTCTCCTATAATATAAGGTATCATACGATATTCATAGGCCTTAATAATGCCCGGAATTACAAGCAATAAAAACCATAGGAATATAAACAGGTCTTGAAAGAACATAATTTTTACAATATTTTTATATTCCTTACCAAAGCCCGCTGTTAATTCTCCAAGCTTCGCTTCTTCATTTAAATTTTTCACAAAAAATCTGCAACAGCCCACCAATATGGGATTTAATATAAATATTCCAATTATCGCGGTAAATACTATTACCACTATAAAAACTACGCTTATTACTGTAGTAAGGGCAACCCTTTCTATAGTATCCAAAGAAGAAAATTCATCTCTTATAGTTCCCACAATGCCCCTGCTTGCAATGGCAGATGATGTAATATCCTCCACTGCACTCTTCACATTCTCAGAGTTTTCACTGATGCCATCTACCAATGTTCTCACATTGTTTCTTCTATCCACACTCCCACCGGAGTTGCCCGGATATCCGGCGCTTCCCCCCATTATTACTGCCAATATGAGGCCCACTACTACACATCGCCAATAATTTGCCTTAAATCGTTTCCTTGCCCTATCCTTTAATTCAGCTCTTGTCCACATATATACTTCTCACTCCTTTACGCAACGGCTTATATGGCCTACCTGCCTAATTCACTCCAAAAGGTATACTAACTAATTTAAGCAAAAGGCTTCTATACCTGCCTGCCTAAGCTACACCAAATGCTATACTCACTAATTTACGCAACGTTCTTCTATTCGAATATAAATACTTTTTATACCAGGCAAAGTACCTATCCTACAAGCTTATTTTAAAGCATAAACCTTAATCTGCACTCCCCATAAGCTTAATATTATCTTAATTTCCACTGATTTTTCTCAGTCTGTAATAGTTTATGGCACTTCTAAGCATCTCATCCGCCACTACTACACAAAATAGCTCTGTCATCCCCATATTAAATACTTTGACCGCTATAGTTGCCACTGAAATCACAAATACCGTTCCGAATATCTGAGTATAAAGCATCCATTTTGTATCTCCATACCCCTTTATTGCAGAGCCAATTATAATATTCCCCGACTTGGGGAATAAGTCAAAGCCCACTATGGCAAGATAAATACCTGACGCCATTATCACAGATGTATCAGTTGTAAACCAACTCATAATAGTAGCTGGAAACATAATAAACATCACTAAAATAAACATAGACAATCCCAGACACCATAGCACCGCTGTTCCTGCAATTCTTTTAATAAGTCCATAGTTTTTACGCCCCGTTTCCTGACCGCATAGGGTAAGCGTTGCATTTCCCAGAGAACCTATAGCACATATCGGCAATAGCTCCACACTGAATATAATAGTATAAATTCCTGCTGCGACCGGCGATATGGTGTTAAGCAATACAATAATGCTAAGATTTCCTAAATTCCATGCAAAATTTTCCAGTGCTGATGGCACACCCATTTTCACAGTCTCAATATATGGCTTAAATTTAGCCGCCAAAATATCCTGAAGTCCGGGCTTAAGCTTTATCTTTTTATCCTTTATTACAATAATCAGAGTTATAAACATTCCTGTAAATTCCGCTATTACCGTAGCCAGAGCTGCCCCTTTTATTCCCATAGGTCTAAAGCCTAAATGACCGAAGATCATTGCCCAATCTAAAATTAT
This sequence comes from Lachnospiraceae bacterium, assembly GCA_041826605.1. Taxonomy (GTDB): domain Bacteria; phylum Bacillota; class Clostridia; order Lachnospirales; family Lachnospiraceae; genus Colinaster. The sequence continues at coordinate 31,005 of JBHAJK010000050.1, forward strand.
ATTTACTAACGAGCGTATGATTCCATAAATCAAAAGACTTTTTGTTCTCTCGGAATTTTGCAGCATAGATGCTACCGAAGCCCCAACCCCCAATGTTAAGAATACCGGAGAATAAATCCTTGTATACATTACACAAGCCTCCATTGCCTCTATGGGTACTCCCATAAGAGTAAATATTCTTTTTGTTCCCAGTATCCAAAACAGAAACATTGCGACTGCCAATATACTGCTATATTTAAACATAGCACAGGTCAACTCATAGCCCCTCTTCTCATCCTTACTTCCTATAGCGTGACTTATAAGAATAGTTGCACCTGCTGTCAACGTGTATACTATATCCATTGTAATCCACATAGGACTTGTGGCATTGCCCACTGCACTCATATAGATAATATCCAGTCTCCCCAAAAATATTTTATCTATCAGCATCTGCAACTGAGATATAATACTGCTTAGCATTATGGGTAATGCTATAAATATTAATTTTTTCCTGTAATTACCTGTTGTTTCTGTAATCATCACTCTACCTTTGCCATAGCATCTAAATACTTCCTGACCTCTATATTATAATATGAGCATATTTTTATAAATAGACTTTTATAATTTCCTCTTGCTTTTTACCCACATTATTGCGATAATGTCTTTATGCTTTGGCGCATAAAAGCATAGACGCGTTAAAGCGTGTAATTGATTTAAGCTCCACGCACCGACCATATGCAAATAAGATTAAAAGGATGGAAGATTTATGAAACTACTACTACTGATACTATACTTCGCTGTTTTAATAGGTGTAGGTCTTTATTGCAGAAAGCATGCAACTGACGTAAACGGCTTTGTTTTGGGAGGACGCTCCGTAGGTCCCTGGCTTACAGCCTTTGCCTATGGTACAAGCTACTTCTCCGCAGTAGTATTTGTAGGGTACGCAGGACAGTTCGGCTGGAAGTACGGTGTTTCAGCCACCTGGGCAGGTATCGGCAATGCCCTTATAGGTTCCCTCCTTGCATGGGCTGTGCTTGGCAGGCGCACCAGAATTATGACAAATCATTTAGACTCTGCCACTATGCCCCAGTTTTTTGAAAGACGTTTTGGAAGCAGCTCATTAAAAATCAGTGCTTCCGTGATTATATTTATCTTCCTTATTCCATATACAGCTTCACTGTATAACGGATTGTCAAGACTTTTCGGTATGGCATTTAATATTGACTACAGTGTATGTATTATTCTTATGGCAGTGCTTACCGCTATTTATGTAATTGCAGGTGGCTATATGGCTACTGCAATCAATGACTTTATACAGGGAATTATTATGCTTATAGGTATTGTCGCAGTTATTTTGGCAGTTCTTAAAAGTCAGGGTGGCTTTTTTGAAGCTATTGATAAGCTTGCCAGAATAAGTGATGCTACTGTTTCAGAAACTCCCGGTGTATTTGCTTCGTTTTTTGGCCCCGACCCTATAAATCTTTTATTTGTAGTGCTTTTAACATCCCTTGGTACATGGGGACTTCCACAGATGGTGCAGAAATTCTATGCCATAAAGGATGAAAGCTCCATAAAAAAAGGCACCCTTATTTCCACGATTTTCGCTCTTGTTGTAGCAGGTGGCTGTTATTTCTTAGGGGGCTTTGGCAGACTTTTCTCAGATAGAATAGATATTGCGGCAAATGGCTATGACTCAATCATACCCACCATGCTTTCGGATTTATCTCCGGCACTTATTGCCCTTGTAGTAATCCTTGTACTTTCAGCGTCTATGTCCACCCTGTCATCACTGGTACTTGCTTCGGCTTCTACCCTTACCATTGATTTCATCAAGGACAATTTTATTAAAAATATGGAAGAGAAAAAACAGCTTTTATACATCCGCGTACTGGTAGTTGTGTTTATTTCCATTTCATCAGTGCTGGCACTTATTCAGTATAAGAGCTCTGTTACCTTTATTGCTCAGCTTATGGGTGTATCCTGGGGTGCATTGGCAGGAGCGTTCCTTGCTCCATTCCTCTACTCCCTTTACTCAAAGCGCATAACCAAAGCTGCCTGCTATGCCTGCTTTATCTTTGGTTCAGGAATTATGGTTTTAAATATCTTTTTTAGAAGCAACTTCCCTGAAATAATGCGCTCTCCCATTAACTGTGGTGTTATCGCTATGCTTTCGGGACTGATAATCGTTCCCATCGTCAGTGTATTTACAAAAAAACCTGATAAGGAACTGACAGACAGTGCCTTCGCGTGTTATGATAAGAGAACTACGGTGGAGCAAAAGACAGCGCTTGGACAATAGTGTCGCATAGTCTCAAAGCATTTGCCTGATAATTTATTAAAATATTTCGAGGCTGATATGATTATAGATTTTCACTCACATGTATTTCCTGATGCGATTGCACAGAGAGCTATTGAAACTTTATCAAAAACAGAGGGGCTGATATCCTATACAAAAGGGACAACAGCCTCTCTTTTGGCGTCCTCCGGCAGGGCCAAGGTCAATGTTAGCCTGCTTCTGCCTGTGGTTACAAAGCCCACCCAGACACCTAAAATTTTAGATGAGGTTCTGGAATGTCATGAGAATTTTATAAAGGCTATAGAAGAAAAGAGCTTTGATGAAAGCCTTATAGAGTCCTTTGGCGGAGTGCACCCTGATAATGAAAATTACAAGGAGGTAATTGATACCCTGCATTCCCATGGGATTAAAGGCATTAAGCTCCATCCTGTGTTTCAGGATACCTGCTTTGATGATATAAAATATTTAAAGATAATTGATTATGCCTGCGAAAAGAATATGTTAATCAGCGTTCACGCAGGACTTGATGTGAGTATGCCAAGCTCTGAATGCGCCCGTCCCGAACATATTATCCCTGTGCTTAAAGCTACTAACCCTGACAATATTATTCTTGCTCATATGGGAGCCTGGAATTGCTGGGATTTGGATATTGTTGAAGAAATGATCGGAGAATATAAGCCTCTTTTGGACACAGCTTTCTGCCTTGCCTCCGACAGGCCAAGTTCACACTTTTACGAGCCTCTGTCCATAAAGCGTTTTAGAGAATTAGTGGCTCTTACCGGAGCGGATAAGGTGCTTTTTGGTACCGACAGTCCCTGGACAGACCAAAAGGAAGCGCTTATGCTTTTAAAACGTGCCTGTGCCAGTGATGAGGATTTTGATAAAATAAGCAGTATCAATCCCTGTAGACTATTAGGGCTTGAAAATATTTAAGGGAAGTGCACCTCACTTCCCTTAAATATTATATATCTCTCTTCATTTACGGCTCCGGCGTAAAAAACTTATCCAGCTTAACAAGGCATTTGTAAAGCAGACGCTTCTCATCCTCATCCAAATCCTTTACCACCGCTTTAATCATTTTCTTATGAAAATCCCTATGATGGTAAAAAGCCATCTTTCCTTTATCCGTCAGTGCTATATGTACCACTCTTTTATCATTGTCGCTTCTTTTACGGGTAATATACCCTTTCTTATCCAAACCATTCATATTTGTAGTAAGAGTACCCACAGTGACACCAAGACTTTTGGCAATCTGGCTCATATTTTTAAGCTCTCCTATACCCACAGCCTCTATGATGTGCATATCATTATTGGTTATATCCTTGAATTCTTCGGTTATTACTGCCTGTGCCTCCACATCCATTACATGATTGAAAAGACTTACAAGCATTTCATTTAATCCCCTGCCCGCACTTACTGCCATATCATCCATCCTTTGCTACTATTTACATTAAGATTGTAAGATGTACCCCCTACTCCGTCAAGCCCCGGATACCATTTAAGGTGGCAGTGCTTCTACCATTTAAGAATACAAGCCCCATAAGTCAGACCTGCCCCAAATCCGGACAGCACAAGCCTCATTCCTCTTTTAAGCCTGCCCTCTTTATTTAACTCATCCAACAGTATTGGTATGGTGGCAGAGGATGTATTACCCGTTCTTTCAAGATTGCTTGGAAATTTATTCATACTAAGTCCAAGTCTGTCTGCTATATTTTCTATTATTCTATAATTTGCCTGATGTAAAACATAATAATCCACCTCATCTAAGGCTATATTCTCCTGCGATAAAAGCTTAGAGATACATTCAGGCACCTTTCTTGTGGCAAATTTAAATACCTCTCTGCCATCCATTTCAATATATTTTTCGCATTTTAACACCTTACCCATATTCCCGTCCGAGCACTGTATAAATCCATACTCATCCAATGGCTCTTCATCATTTTCCATATACACCGCCCCTGCGCCGTCGCCAAAAAGTATACAGGTGCTTCTATCCGAAAAATCCACTATTTCAGACAATACCTCCGCTCCAACCACCAAAGCATTTTTGTATATACCTGTTTTCATATAGGAATGAGCTATATTCATTGCAAATAAAAATCCTGCACAGGCTGCATTTATATCAAATGCCACCGCACAAGCTGCTCCTATGTGCTCCTGTACCTGACAGGATACAGATGGAATATTAGGTACTCCCGAACAGGTTGCCACAATAATAAGCTCCACTGCACCGGCATCTCTTTTGGCATTTTTCAGAGCCTCTTTGCAGGCATTTGCAGCCAAAAATCCCGCTGTTTCATTTTTGTCCGATATATGTCTTTGACATATGCCTGTTCTTTCCTCAATCCATTTAGGTGTGGTATCCACCATCTTTGATATATCTTCATTAGTGACTATTTTCTTTGGAAGCTTACTTCCCGTACCAAGTATTTTAACTGCCATAATTAATCTCTGTTTCTTAAACTTAATCTATCTTAAAATTTTCTAAATCTTTCATATCTTTCGGCGCGAATTTCTTCCCCCGTTCTGCCTCTGTATTTTTCCATAAAATTACAGATTTCACGTTTTAAATATTTAGCAATAAAGGGCTGGCTCACTTCGTCCGCACCGCCAAATTCAGGAATTATTTTCTCAATTACACCAAATTCCTTTAATTCATTAGCTGTCATTTTCATAAGTCTGCTGGCTTCTGGCGCCTTATTTGCATCCTTCCACAAAATAGAAGCAAAGCCCTCCGGAGATAAAATAGAGTATGTGGCATTTTCAAGCATCCATACCTCATTACCCACAGCAGTTGCCAAAGCTCCTCCGCTTCCCCCCTCTCCTATTAAAATACAGAGTACGGGAACCTTTAGAGCTGCCATGGCATACAGGTTTTCCGCAATGCACCTGCCCATCCCCATTTCCTCCGCTTCAATCCCTGGATAGGCTCCGGGCGTATTTACAAAGCAAACAATTGGACGGTTGAATTTATCAGCCTGCTTCATAAGGCGCAAAGCCTTTTTATATCCCCATGGCATTGGCATTCCAAAATTATTTTTTTGATATTCCTCTATGTCTCTTCCCTTATTTTCCGTAATAACAGTTATGGGCTGATTGCCTATAAAGCCTATGCCTCCAATAATAGCCCCATCATCCCCAATACAGCCATCTCCATGGGACTCCTCAAAATAATCAAAAATATATCGCATATAATCCGGCCCCTGAGGTCTGTTATGTGCTCTGACTGCCTTTACCTTTTCCCATGCAGTCATTTCCGAGGTTTTAGCCATTCTTTCTCCAAGTATCTCAGTTATGGAAAAATTATTATCTACAGTACCGAATTCAGAGTAGTTGCCCTCCTTGCATTCATGGGCTTTTATAAGAAAATATAAGGTTTTCTTTAAATTCTCACGCCTTACAATCCCATCAATTATTCCCTGCTCAACTAAAAATTCCGCGCTCTGAAAGCCCTCAGGCAGCTCCTGACCTATGGTCTGCCTTATTACTCTTGGGCCTGCAAAGCCAATGAGTGCGCCGGGTTCTGCCATAATCACATCTCCCAGCATAGCGAAGCTTGCAGTCACTCCGCCCGTTGTAGGGTCTGTTAATATGGTACTGTAAAGCAAGCCTGCCTTACCCATACGCTCTATAGCTGCGGAGGTCTTTGCCATCTGCATCAAAGAAATTATTCCCTCCTGCATACGGGCACCTCCCGAACAGCAAAATACAAATACAGGCAAGCTTTCTTCAACAGCTCTTTCAAGAGCAAGAGTCAGCTTCTCTCCCACAATGTGCCCCATACTTGCCATCATAAACCTTGCATCACATATACCTATTACCGCTCTTTCCCCATATATTTTACATTCTCCCACAGTCAGGGCTTCATCTAACCCCGTCTTTTCTCTGGTACTTTGAAGTTTCTCATCATACCCCTCAAAATCCAGAGGATTAACAGGGGCAAAATCCGTAAACCAGGGTTTAAAGCTTCCTGCATCAGCCACCATTTTTATTCTGTTTATGGTTTTTACTCTAAAATATGCACCGCATTCTACACAGGCATATTTCCTTTTTACAGCCTGCTGCCTGTCCATCTGTTTTCCACAGGCCGGACACTTTATAAGTACAATATCTTCCTTATTTTCTGTTTCTTTACTGTTTTTAGCTAAGCCTATTCTTTGTAATATATTCATTTTTATTCTGAAATTACGAATGTAAATTCAGCCTCCGAAACTACTTTTCCCTCTACTGTGGCTACACCCTTTCCTATGCCGATATTGCCTTTCATTTTTACAATTTCGCATTTAAGCACAAGCACATCTCCCGGTAATACCTTTTGCTTAAACTTTGCCTCATTTATACGGGCAAAATATGCGGTTTTACCTTTCATATCAGGATTTGACAGCATTGCTACCGCTCCGGTTTGCGCCATAGCTTCCACCAGCAATACCCCCGGCATTACAGGATTTCCCGGAAAATGTCCTAAAAAAAAGCCCTCATTAATGCTTACACATTTTCTTCCCACAGCCCTTATTCCCGGCTCCAATTCCTCAATAGTATCTATAAGTAAAAAAGGATATCTATGGGGTATTATTTCCATTATTTCAGTAGTATTAAGTAATGACATATGCTACTCCCTATATTTTCCGATTACCAGTGAAGCATTATGGCCTCCAAAGCCCAAGGAATTGCTAAGAGCATACTCCAATTCCTCCTCACTGCTCTCTTTACAGTAGTCCAAATCCATTTCCTCTTCTGCCTCCATAAAGCCTGCGGTCTTATGAACAAAGCCCTCCTCTATTTCCTTGACACAGGCAATGCACTCCACCGCACCTGCCGCTCCCAGCAAATGGCCTATCATGGATTTTGTTGAATTAATCTTAATATAATATGCCGCCTCCTTAAACAGGGCTTTGATTGCCCTTGTTTCAAACAGGTCATTTAGCTGTGTTCCTGTTCCGTGAGCATTAATATATTTAATATCAGAAAGACTAAGTCCTGCATCATAGATGGCATTTTTCATAGCCTCTGCGGCACCACTTCCATCCTCTCTCGGAGAGGTAATATGATATGCATCCCCGCTGGTGCCATAGCCCATAAGCTCTGCATATATCTTTGCCTTTCTTTCCTTTGCATGAGTTAGCTCTTCAAGCACCAACACTCCGGCACCCTCGCCCATTACAAAGCCTGAGCGTCTGCTGTCAAAGGGCAGGGAACATTCTTTTACACAGCTTACTTCCGATAGGGCATTTAGAGCACTAAAACCGGCCACGCCAAGGGGTGTGATACAACCCTCTGTACCTCCGGCAAACATCACATCCGCTTCTCCGTATTGTATTGCCCTCATTGCCTCTCCTATGGAATGAGTACCTGTAGCACAGGCTGTAGATACATTAATATTTTTTCCCTGTATTCCCAGTGCAATACTGATATTTCCCGCTGCCATATTGGATATCATCATAGGTATAAACAGGGGACTTACCTTGGAGGGACCTTTTTCAAGGATTTTCAGATGTTCCCTTTCAATGGCTTGAAGTGATCCAATGCCACTTCCCACACTACAGCCTATTCTATATGGATTTTCCTTTTCCATATCAATCCCTGCATCCTTAAAGGCTTCAGTAGCTGCCGCCACTCCGTACTGACTAAAAAGCTCCATACGTCTTGCAGATTTTTTATCCATATGCTCCTGTGCTATAAAATCCTTTACTTCTGCCGCCAGCTTACATTTATATTCTGATGTATCAAATCTTGTAATGGGAGCAAAGCCTGTCTTTCCCGATTTTATACTCTCCCAAAAGCTTTCCGTATTATTTCCTATGGGGGTAATTGCTCCAAGCCCCGTTATAACCACTCTTCTCATATCCACTCCTAGATTGTCATTCCGCCATCCACACAAAGTATCTGTCCCGTAATATATCCTGATAAGTCACTTGCTAAAAAAAGTGCTGCATTCGCAATATCCTCTGTATTTCCCATTCGTTTCAAAGGTATGGCATTTACTATATTTTCCGCTACCCTTTCATCCATTTTTTTGGTCATATCCGTTTCAATAAAGCCCGGTGCTATGGCATTTACACAAATATTACGAGCCGCCAATTCCTTTGCAAGACTCTTGGTAAGTCCTATAAGTCCTGCCTTGGAAGCCGAATAATTTGCCTGCCCCGCATTTCCCGATACTCCCGAAACCGAGGATATGTTAATAATTCGTCCACCTCTGTTTTTAATAAGGTATTTGCTTAAATGTCTTGTAAGATTAAAGGCTCCCTTTAAATTAGTGGAAATGACTTCATCAAATTCCTGCTCAGTCATTCTTGCAATAAGATTATCTCTTGTTATGCCTGCATTATTTACTAAAATATCAATCTTTCCGTATGTTGAAATAAGTTGCTCCACCATAGCTTTAGAGGCTTCAAAGTCTGCTACATCACAGCCGATTGCAATGGCATTGCCCCCCTGATTTTTTATTTCCAAAACCGCTTCCTCTGCTTTTTCTCTGGAGCCATTATAATTTACAATCACAAATGCGCCGTACAGAGCAAGCTTTTTTGCTATGGCTTTTCCTATTCCTCTCCCTGCTCCCGTTACAAGTGCAGTCTTACCCTCCAATATGAAATTTTGTATCATCCCATTGCTCCTTATTTTAATTCCTTTAGCTTATCCAAATCAGGTAACTTTTCTATATTTATTACATTAAGCTCCGGTGCTATCTTTTTAATAAAGCCTGACAGGGTCTTTCCCGGCCCGATTTCCACAAAATTGTTTACTCCCATACTCTTCATTAGAATAATGCTTTCCCTAAATCGCACAGTACTATATACCTGTTTAGCTAAAAGTGGAACTACCATTTCCTTTTCATATACAATATCCGCATTAACATTGCTAATATATGGAATTTTCAGTTCCTTTACTTCCTTTTTTTCAAGAAGCTTTAATAGCTTATCTCCTGCCGGTTTTAGCAGGCTTGAATGAAATGGACCGCTGACATTTAAAGCAATGGTCTTTCTTGCACCTGCTTCTTTTAATCTTACACATGCTTTAGCTAGAGCCTGCTCCTCTCCGGATATTACAATCTGTCCCGGACAATTATCATTGGCTACTTCAACCACTCCTGAAGTACTGCTGCAAATTTTCTCTATTTCTTCTATATCAAGTCCTATAACTGCAGCCATTGCTCCGCCAACCGGATAAGCATTTTGCATATATATTCCGCGCTGTCTTATTATTTCAAAAATGTCCTCATAGCCAAACACTCCGGAATTAAATACCGAAGCATATTCTCCCAGACTTAATCCTGCTGATATGTCTGCACAAATGCCCTTTTTATTCACTGCATAGAGTATGGCAAGCTCGGTTGTAAGCAGTGCAATCTGGGTAAATTCTGTTATATTAATATCCTCATTGTCCTCAAAGCACAGCTTTTCCACATCAAGGCCTGATGCTTTACTTGCAGCCTTATAGATTTTCTTTATCTCATCATCATTATCATAAAAATCTTTTCCCATCCCCACATACTGAACTCCCTGTCCGGGGAAAAGAAATGCAGTCTTAGACATAGCCTGCCCCTTTCTTTAATAATTCTTCTGCCTGCAACACAATCCCCTCAATTATCTCCTTGCAGGAAAGCTCTTCCTTTATAAGTCCTGCAATCTGACCTGCCATAACAGTGCCATTAATCACATCTCCATCCATAACTGCCTTTTTAAGACTTCCTAAAGTGAGCTGTTCCAATTCCTCAAAGGAGGCACCCTCATTTTCAAGCTTCCTATATGTGGCAGTCATCTTATTTTTAAGGGAACGCACCGGATGCCCTGTAGAATAGCCTGTTACCTCGGATGAAATATCAGAAGCTTTAATAAGCTTTTCCTTATAGCTTTGATTCACAATGGACTCCTTTGCAGCCACAAATCTTGTACCCATTTGGATTGCATCGGCTCCCAGCATTAAGGCTGCTGCAAAGCCCCTGCCATCTGCAATTCCTCCCGCCGCCACCACAGGAATATTTACTGCATCCACCACCTGAGGCAATAGAGCTATGGTAGTAGTCTGCCCTATATGACCGCCGCTTTCCATTCCCTCTGCTATAACCGCATCCGCTCCGGCTCTCTCCATCATCTTAGCCATTGCTACCGAAGCAACTACAGGCATTACCTTTATGCCTGCATTTTTCCAAAGCTCCATATATTTAGCAGGATTTCCGGCGCCTGTAGTCACGACTTTAACCCCCTCTTCAACTACAATCCTTGCCACTTCCTCTGCATTGGGATTTATCAGCATTACATTTACACCAAAGGGCTTATCCGTAAGCTCCTTACATTTTCTTATTTCCTCCCGTACGATTTCAGGAGGTGCTGAGGCTGCTCCTATAATTCCAAGTCCACCTGCATTTGACACCGCAGCCGCCAGTGTATGCTCTGCAACCCATGCCATTCCCCCCTGTATAACGGGATATTCAATACCTAAAAGCTCTGTGATTTTTGTTTTCATTCTTCCTCCGGGGCAGTTTTTATTTCCTTACTTCTCCTGCTTTGACTTAATGTATTCTATTACACCGCCGACTGTTGTAATATTTTCCAAATCCTGAGAAGGAATTTCCACTCCAAAGCTATCCTCAAACTCCATAACCAAATCAAATAAATCCAGAGAGTCAATTTCCAAATCCTCTTTAAAGCTGGTACTTTCTGTAATATCCACTCCCTCAAGTCCCAGCTTTTCTTCCATAATCTTCTTAATTGTTTCTAGCATAATGTTCATCCTTTCTGTGGCATATTATCTGTATATAGAATTTTAACCTTATTATAATAATGCCATACTTTATAATTATTCTTCGATTTTAATTTGATTTTCAAATAGTTTGATAATCAAATTACTTTCTGTAATATACATCTATTTGCTTTGAGTGTCAAGATATTTTTATAAAAATTTCAACAACCTATAATCTTCTCAGGTTCTATATCAGCGCTCAAATTGTATATGCTATATATAAAAAGGCTGCCACACCAACCAGTGCGACAGCCCTATTCATTCTTGCCTTTATTTACTTCTTCTTTTCCTCTTCGGGAAGTTCCACTCTTATTGCCTTTGTATCAATTTCCTCTTTAATCTGAGTAATGAACTCTGCAATAGTCTTCTGTCCCTCGTTGCCCTCAAATCGGCTTCTTACAGATACAAGACCATCCTCTTCTTCC
>JBHAJK010000051.1:0-18670 GCA_041826605.1 Lachnospiraceae bacterium
ATAAACGTATGATGTAGAATAAATCAAGGCATTGGAACAGAATTTAAAATAATGTTCACACAGAAAGATAGAAGAAATATATGGATTTTATAGCAAAAGAGATTTTACTGAAAAACGGAACATTCCTGCTCTTTGGCGAAAGAAATGGGATATGAACAATTTGATGATAAAGTATTAAAGGCTGTGGAATATATAATTCCACAGCCTTAATGCTTTTATAACAATATTTTTTATATAAGTATTAAATTTTTCCATCAAATACATCGCCATATTCTGATTTCATCTTGTTTTCAAATTCTACAGCACTTTCTGTGGCCAGGTCCATATATTTAATAAATACTTCCGAAACATCCATAGAACGTTCCATAGCAATCTGCTGTAATATAGGGCGTAATTTATCAATCTGCTCGGAAATACGAACCTTTTCAGGGTCAATATCAGGCATTACCTCATCCGCATAGGCATTAATTCGTGCAAGCATTTCTTTATCTTCAGCATTCATAAAATTCTCCATTTCAAATAAATATAATAACTAATTGCCTGATTATTTTAACACTTGAGATATATAGTGTCAAAATGATAGAATGATAAAGTAAAATATTACAAACAAATTAGTTGGAGGTATTTATGGCAAATATAAGACCATTTAAAGCATATATGCCGGCAAAAGGATTGGAAGATAAGATTGCGGCATTGCCTTATGATGTATATAACAGGGAGGAAGCACTGGAAGAGGTCACTAAAAATCCACAGTCTTTTTTGAGAATAGACAGGGCGGAAACAAATTTTCCATCAGATGTGGACACTTATGATGATAGAGTATATGAAAAAGCAGCAAACCTTATAAAAGAGTGGATTAAAGATGGCAGCTTTGTTCAGTCGGATAAAGCGTCTTATTATATTTATCAGCAGATAATGGATGGCAGACCGCAAACCGGTATTGTAGGAGCTGCGTCCGTAAAAGACTATGAAAATAATGTAATTAAAAAGCATGAAAACACTCTGGCGGCTAAGGAAGCCGATAGAATTCGTCATATAGATACTACAAATATGCAGACGGGACCTATTTTTCTTGCATTTAGAAGCAATAAGGAAATTGATGATTTCTTAATTGCAAAAACAGCAAATGAACCATATTTTGATTTTATAAGTGAGGATGGAATAGGACATAAGGTTTGGCTTATAGATGGGGATGAGGAAATTAATAAGGTTTCGGATTTCTTTGACACTATGGGGGCTGTTTATATTGCGGATGGACATCATCGTTGTGCCTCTGCCTGCAAGGTTGGGGCTGCCAGACGAAAGGATGGTAAGGAGCAGGAGTCCGATTATTTCCTATCGGTGCTATTTCCTGAAAATCAGTTAAAGATAATGGATTACAACAGAGTTGTAAAGGATTTAAACGGATATGAGGAAGATGATTTCATAAAAGAATTAGGCACATATTTTGAGGTGGAAGAGAAAAATATTGCTGTAAAACCTGCTATAAAAGGACAATGCGGAATGTACTTAGGGGGTAAATGGTATCTCCTTACCTTGAAAAAGGAGTGGGAAAACAGTGACCCTGTTGAGGGATTGGATGTTTCTATTCTCCAGAAATATGTACTTGATGGAATGCTTGGAATAAAGGATCCTAAGAATGACAAGCGCATTGACTTTGTAGGTGGAATACGAGGCCTTTCAGAGCTTGAGCGCAGATGTAAGAGTGATTGTCGTGTGGCATTTGCTATGTATCCCACAGATATAAATGAATTATTTGCAGTGGCAGATGAGGGAAAACTTATGCCTCCCAAGAGTACATGGTTTGAGCCGAAACTAAGAAGTGGTATTTTTCTTCATGACATAGGTTGAGTATTGGAGGGTTACAATGAAAGATAAGCTTTATAAAATGATGAATTGGCCTGAAATAGAGGCTATTGTTTATGGCGAGGAATGTCATCCCGAAAAAATATTAGGCAGGCATAATGTATCTGCATATACCTTATTTCAGGCATTTTTTCCCGATGCCAAGGAAGTTATATTAACGCTTCAGGCTCAGGAGGAACAGGAAGCCAGGGAATACATTATGGAACTGGCAGATGAAGCCGGTTTCTATGCAGTTGCTTTGCTTGGTAAAGTTAAGGATGATTATCAATATGTTGTAACCGATATAAATGGAAAGAAAAATGTATTTTCAGACCCATATAATAATATGGTAAAGCTTAGCAAAAGTGAACTAAATGCCTTTAGAACCGGCAAATCTACAGATGCCTATAAATTTATGGGAGCTCGCAAGGCGGTTGTTAATAATAAATCAGGTGTTGCTTTTCATGTATGGGCTCCTAATGCTGTAAGGGTATCCGTAGTTGGAGATTTTAATAATTGGAATGGCAAGGTGCATCCAATGATTTTGGATGAAAATAGTGGAATTTTTTCTCTATTTATTCCGGGTCTTAATGAAGCGATCCGGTATAAATATGAAATACGGGCAAAAGGCGGTGCCATATATACCAAGCTTGACCCGTATTCCCCTGTAGCTGAAAGCGGAAATTCCGTAGTAACTACACTTAATGATTTTGAATGGACAGACGCAGGCTATCTTGAAAATAAGAAGCGCTTTGATAAATCCAAAGCACCCTTTAATATTTGTGAAATTACAAATTTTACAGATTTAATTGATGATAAAGGTAAAGATGGCCTTATTAGGCATTTAAAAGACTGTAGCTATAATTATATTCGTCTTTCTTTAAATAATGACCTTACAATGGGATTTACAAATGAAAACGCTAATGAGCTTAAAACGCTTGTAAATTTATTACATAAAGAAAATATCGGAATTTTATTTGATGTGAATTTCAGTTATTTTAAGGATGATGAGACCGGGCTTAGCTATTTTGACGGAACATATCTCTATGGACATTTGGATGAGCGTAAGAGATATAACACAGCCTTTGGCGGACGTTGTTTTAATTATGGCAGACCTGAAGTAGCCACTCTTTTGAATTCTAAAATTTATTATTTACTTAGAGAGCTTCACATAGATGGATTATTTGTGGAGGGGCTTTCCTCAATGTTATATCTGGATTATGGAAAAAATGATGGGGAATGGACTGCAAATATTTATGGCGGAAATGAAAATCTGGAAGCTATTCATTTTGTAAAAGAGCTAAATCAGTCGCTTCATCAGGAATTTTCTTATGCTATAACTTTGACAAGGGAAGAGGGGCTGTTTCCAAAGGTTACCGAGGCTATAAGCGACGGAGGCTTAGGCTTTGATTATATAATAAATAATGGCTTTGGAAGTGAATTTTTGGATTTTATAAAGGGGGATAATTCTTTTACTGATTTAAATAAGCTTACCGACAATATGGCATATGCTTACTGCGAAAATTATGTATTATCAATAGCTAAGGAAGATATACTGTTAGCAAGCAATTATGACTATGGGGCTATAGAACAGGGCGCAGATTATTTTGATGTAATTAATCTTAATGAGGATGAAAAAGAGGCAGCCAAAAGAAGTCTGCTTGCATATTTTATGGCACGCCCAGGTAAAAAGCTTCTTAATATAAATGTAGAAGACGGCAAATCACTACCTGTGCTTGGAAAATTATATAAGGAATTGCCGGCATTACACAGTCTTGACAGAAATCCCTATGGATTTGAATGGATTAAAGCTATGAATACCGGAGATGGTGTACTCTCTTTTGTGAGAAAGGATGAATACCTTAATCACTCTGTTTTGGTGGTATGTAACTTCTCTGATAATGAATATGCAGGCTATAAATTTGGTATGCCTTACGAGGGGAAATATAAACTGATTTTCTCTTCGGATGACAAAAAATTCGGTGGTAAAACTACGGTTGGCGGTAAGAACAAAGAGACTGTAGAAGAGTTTTATGATGGACGCCCTAATAGTCTGACTTTAAAGCTTGCCCCAATGACTACGGCCTTTTATAGTTATACTCCCTACAATGAGGAGGAACTTTTAAAAATTGCACAGGAAAAAGTGGCTAAATATAAGGCGAAAGTTGAAAAAGAGGCTAAGGAGAAAGCAAAGGCTTTAAAAGAGGCTAACGGTGCTGTAAAGGAGAAATTATAATAATTTGAGGATTTCTTCGGGGGAATACAGCGCAATATCAAAGTTCATAAAGTCATTCTTATTGCGTGTGACTATGCCATCACATTTGTTTGATTTTGCACAGGTAGCCAAAAGACAATCTTCAAAGTCTTTTGCCTTAAAATGAAACGCCTTAATAACATCATCATTAGTAACCGTTAGTACTTTTACTATGTTTAGTATGGAGTTTATAACTTTATAGGTTTCATCTACACTACCTAAAGACTTGCGGGTTAAATAAAAAATATCAGTAATAGTAGAGGCTGAAACAAAGCCCTGAATTTTTCTGTTTTCACAAAGGGAGAGAATAGCTTTTGAGTTTTCAAAAAAGCTCTCACGCTGTAATAGGACATCAAGAATTATATTGGTATCAATCATTAATTTCATATTTGTCAAAACGCTCCTCTCTAAGCGAATGGCGGTCAGTGTCCGGAGCTACCTTTCCTGCCAGTACACCTGAAATTGTATCAACGGACGAAACATTGGGATTAATTAGTTTGGCTACAGTCTTTCCATTGCGGGTAATCCAAATATCTTCAGTGGAAAGAATGTCCAAATATCGCCCAAAATTAAGTTTAAATTCGGTTGCAGTAACTTTCATATTATCCATCCTTTCTTTTCGTTATCGGTGCTACGGATTAGTTATAAACGTTTATTTATTATTACAATTTAATTTTAGTCGATTTTTGGTTTCAAATCAACAAAATCGTTCGATTTAAACAATGTAATGATATAAAAATAATCGATTTGTTTGCGATACCGATTTGATATTAAAGATAGTTTTTATAATATTTACTAATACCATTGAGAAAATTGTCTTATTGTAATATAATACACAATGTTGTTAAACAACCAACATTCGCCGATATAGCTCAGTTGGTAGAGCACTTCACTCGTAATGAAGGGGTCATGGGTTCGAGTCCCACTATCGGCTTATTGACTGTAAAAGTTTTAATAATGACTTTTGCAGTCAATAGTATTTTAAATATGATGTCTTAAATAATAGTGTCAAAGCATATTATTATGCAAAATATTGACGTCAAAAAAATAAAACGGTATATATGTTAAAAGCAAAATAGCGTTTTGGGATGGATGAGTTTATGAGTAAAATTATTTTAACAGGCGACAGACCTACAGGCAGACTTCACGTAGGTCATTATGTAGGCTCTTTAAGAAGAAGAGTAGAACTGCAAAATAGCGGAGAATTCGATAAAATTTATATTATGATTGCAGATGCTCAGGCTCTTACTGACAATGCTGACAATCCTGATAAAATCAGAGAAAATATTATTGAAGTAGCTCTTGACTATATGGCTGCGGGACTTGACCCGGGTAAGGTTACATTCCTTATTCAGAGTATGATTCCTGAGCTTACTGAGCTTACTTTTTACTATTCCAATTTAGTAACAACCGCAAGACTTGAGCGTAATCCAACTATTAAGTCGGAGCTTCAGATGCGAGAATTCGGCGGAAGTGTGCCTGTTGGATTTTATACCTATCCTATTAGCCAGGCTGCGGATATTACTGCTTTTAAGGCAACTACAGTTCCTGCCGGAGAAGACCAGATGCCTATGGTAGAGCAGACACAGGAAATAGTGCAGCGCTTTAATTATGTATATGGGGAAACCTTGGTTACTCCTCATATATTATTACCTGATAATAAAGCTTGCTTACGACTTCCGGGTATAGACGGCGGCGCCAAGATGAGCAAATCCTTAGGAAACTGTATTTATCTTGCCGAGGATGAAAAAGAAGTAGAACAGAAGATTATGAAGAAGATGTATACGGACCCGGAGCATTTGCGCGTGGAGGACCCGGGACATCTGGAGGGTAATGTGGTGTTTACTTTCCTGGATGCTTTTGCAAATGATAAGCATTTTGAAGAATTTTTACCTGATTATGCAAATCTTGAAGAGCTTAAAGCTCATTATACAAGAGGCGGTCTTGGGGATGTAAAGGTTAAAAGATTTTTAAATAATGTGCTTCAGTCAGAGTTAGCTCCTATAAGGGAGAGACGTGCAGAGCTTCAAAAGGATATTCCTTATGTATATGAGGTTTTAAAGAAAGGAAGCGAGAAGGCCAGAGAAGTGGCAGCCAATACCCTTTCCGAAGTAAAGGAAGCTATGAAGATTAATTATTTTGATGATGATGTATTAATCAAAGCTTCAATGGAAAAATATGGAAATTAATTAAATAAACTTTTTGAGAGCGTCGAAATTTTCGGCGCTCTCTTGTTTAGCACGCTAAACTGTGATAATATCAAATTTAGATTAAATTTATTGATAGCAATGGAAAAGAGGTAAGAATGGCTGGTTTGTGGGGAGGACGTTTTACAAAGCAGACAGCGGATGAGGTATTTGCCTTTAATGAATCCCTGTCCTTTGATTACAGACTGTTTGAAAAAGATATAGAGGGAAGTATAGCCCATGTGGTTATGCTGGAAAAGCAACATATTATTTCCTGTGAGGAAAAGGATGAAATAGTAAGAGGGCTTACTGAAATTAAGGAAGCTGTTATAGCCGGAAAACTTGATTTTTCCGGTGGTTTTGAAGATGTGCACAGCTTTGTGGAGGCTAAACTAATTGAAAAAATAGGCGCTCCCGGCAAAAAGATGCATACAGGAAGAAGCCGAAATGACCAGGTAGCTCTTGATATGAGACTTTTTGTAAGGGATGAGGTGCTTGCCTGTGATGAACTGTTAAAGGAACTTTTAAAGGTTCTTTACAGACTTATGAGTGAAAATCTTGAAACCTATATGCCTGGCTTTACCCATCTGCAAAAGGCACAGCCCATAACTGTTTCTCATCATTTAGGTGCATATTTTGAAATGTTCAGGCGTGACAGATTACGTCTTAAAGACATATATAAGAGAATGAACTACTGTCCATTGGGAAGCGGAGCTCTTGCAGGCACTACCTATGATTTAGACAGAGAATATGTGTCTTCAATGCTTGGCTTTGAGGGAGCGACCCTAAATAGTATGGACTCAGTTTCGGACAGGGATTATTGCATTGAGTTTTTATCGGCTCTGTCCCTTATAATGATGCATTTGAGCAGATTTTCCGAGGAAATTATTATTTGGAATTCCAATGAGTACCGCTTTGTGGAGCTGGATGACGGATATTCTACAGGAAGCAGTATTATGCCTCAAAAGAAAAACCCTGATATTGCAGAGCTGGTAAGAGGAAAAACCGGTAGAGTATATGGTGCCTTAATGAGTATGCTTACCACAATGAAAGGCATTCCTTTAGCATATAATAAGGATATGCAGGAGGATAAGGAGGTAACCTTTGATGCAATAGATACTTCTAAAGATTGTATCCACTTATTTACCGGAATGTTAGATACTCTTAAATTTAACAAGGAGGTTATGGCAATTTCGGCAATGAAAGGCTTTACAAATGCCACAGATGCCGCAGATTATCTGGTAAAAAAGGGTATGCCCTTTAGGGATGCTCATAGAGTAATCGGGGAACTGGTGCTTTATTGCATTGATAAAAACAAAGCCATTGAGGATTGTGATATAGAGGAATTAAAGACCATAGATGAAATGTTTGATGGGGATATATATGAGGCTGTAAGCCTTAAAACCTGTGTGGAAAAGCGCCTTACAAAGGGGGCTCCAAGCCCTGAAAGGATGAAAGAGGTGCTTAAGATATATGAGAAATATTTATCAGAGGAGGAATGAAAAAATGAGCGACAAGTTAAAAGTAGGTATTTTAGGTGGAACAGGAATGGTAGGACAGAGATTTATTTCTCTGTTGGAAAATCATCCATGGTTTGAGGTTACAACTATTGCTGCCAGTGAAAGAAGTTCAGGAAAGACCTATGAAGAGGCTGTGGGTGGCAGATGGAAAATGGACACACCAATGCCTGAAGCAGTGAAAAAGCTGGTAGTTATGAATGTAAATGAAGTTGAGGCTGTGGCAAGTGAGGTTGACTTTGTATTTTCTGCTGTAGATATGACAAAGGAAGAGATTAAAGCAATTGAAGAGGAGTATGCAAAGACAGAAACTCCTGTTGTGTCGAATAATAGCGCCCACCGCTGGACTCCTGACGTGCCTATGGTAGTGCCCGAAATCAATCCTGAGCACATGAAAGTTATTGATTTCCAGAAAAAGAGACTTGGTACTACAAGAGGGTTTATTGCAGTAAAGCCCAACTGTTCAATTCAGTCATATGCTCCGGTTCTTACGGCATGGGCTGAGTTTGAGCCATATGAGGTAGTGGCTACTACTTATCAGGCTATTTCAGGAGCCGGAAAGACCTTTAAGGATTGGCCTGAAATGGTGGAAAATGTAATCCCATATATTGGAGGAGAAGAGGAAAAATCCGAGAAAGAGCCATTAAGAATTTGGGGAAAGATTGAAGACGGAGTAATTAAGCCTGCTACAAGTCCGGTAATTACCTGTCAGTGTATCAGGGTTCCTGTACTTAACGGACATACTGCGGCAGTATTTGTAAAGTTTAAAAAGCAGCCTACTAAGGAGCAGCTTATCGAAAAGCTGGTAAACTTTAAGGGTGCTCCTCAGGAGCTTTTACTTCCAAGCGCTCCAAAGCAGTTTATTACATATCATGAGGAGGACAATAGACCTCAGGTTAAGCTGGATGTGGATTATGAGAACGGTATGGGTATTAATGTGGGTCGTATCCGTGAGGACCATGTATATGATTGGAAGTTCATCGGTCTTTCTCACAACACTGTAAGGGGTGCGGCAGGCGGTGCTGTACTTTGCGCAGAGCTTTTAAAGGCACAGGGATATATTACAAAGAAATAAGGTAAGGAGATTAAGGGTGTTAATCGGCAGAGCTTCGGAAATTAATGTATTAAATGAATATTATAAAAGACAGGGTAATCAGGTAATGGTTATGTACGGTCTTTACGGTGTTGGAAAAACTGCATTAGTGCGGGAGTTTATAGCGGATAACACCCATTGTCTTATGTTTGACTGTAAACAGGTTTCTCCAAGGGAACAACTGTATCAATGGAGCAATGGCAGCTTTGAACATCTTGGTATGTCGGAGTACCCCGGTTATGGAGAGCTGTTTACGGCAATAGATGGTTATTTCAAAGAGGGGGATTCTAAAAATATAATTGTATTTGATGAATTTCAGCTTCTTTTGAAATACTCCAATGAATTTACAAATCATCTATTTGATTTTTTGGCAAAGAGCAGTAAGAACTATTTTGTAATTTTAGTAAGTTCATCAGTCGAATGGGTTGAAAACAGTATGGTTTCTAAAATCGGTATGAATGCCAGAGGTATTTCAGGCTTTTTTAAACTCAAGGAGCTGATGTTTTCGGATTTCAGGGCTTATTTTGATAAATTCAGATATGATGAATGTGTAAGTGGATATGCCATACTTGGAGGAATACCTAAGCTGTGGCAGTATTTTGATAAAACTAAGAGCTTAAAGGATAATATTATTAATAATATTTTAAAGCCCAATGCTCCTTTATTTACATATGGAGAAGATTTTGTCAGCAGGGAGCTTAGAGAAACAGGTATATACAGTACTATTTTATGGGCTCTGGCAAATGGCAAAAATAAATTAAATGATTTATACAATCACACCTTGTTTTCAAGGGCGAAAATATCTGTATATATTAAAAATCTTATGGAACTGGGCTTTGTAAGTAAGGAATTTTCTGTAGATACGGAGGGCAGAAACAATACACGTAAGGGTGTATATGATATTTGCTGTAATTATGTGGACTTTTCTTACAAGTTTTTATTTCCATATAGGGAGGAACTTGAAAAAATAGGAGCTATAGAGTTTTTCAACCTACATATAAAGTCTAATTTGAAGTCATATACTGCCAAATATTTTCCCGGTATTTGCAGGGATTATCTGGATAAGGAAAATGCCTATTCAAATCTTCCTATAAAATATGATAGAATGGGTTCTTGGATTGGTAAGGCAGGAACTATTGATTTTGTATGTCGTGATGCCAATAATCATATACTTATAGGCTTGTGCAACTGGGAAAAACCTATGATGCGCTATGAGGATTATGAGTGGCTTATGTATTGCTGTAAGCAGGCAAAGGTTAAGCCCGACTATGTATATCTCTTTTCATCAGGAGATTTTGATGATGGAATAAGATTTGCAGCAAATAATAAGAAAAATATAAGACTGGTAACTCTTGATGAATTATAGGTCGTAAAATAATCAGGAGGCTGAGTGGGCAAGAGTTTAATAATTACCGAGAAACCCAGTGTGGCAAGAGAATTTGCAAAGGCATTGGGGGAAAATACGGTAAATCGTGACGGATATATGGAGTCGGAGAACTACATAATTACCTGGTGTGTGGGACATTTGGTTACTATGTGTTATCCGGATGCATATGATGAGGCATTAAAGCGTTGGAGCTTTGATACCATTCCGTTTATTCCGTCAGAATACAAATATCAGGTTATTGATAATGTAAAAAAACAGTTTGGAATTATTAAGGGACTGTTTCATAGAAGGGATGTGGATGTAATCTATAATGCGGGAGACTCCGGACGAGAGGGAGAGTATATTCAGCGCCTTGTAAAGCAGGAAGCCGGTTGCAGACCGGAGATTATCTGGAAGCGGGTATGGATTGATTCACAGACAGAAGATGAGATACGCAGAGGTGTCAGAGATGCCAAGGATATGGGGGAGTATGATAATTTATCAGCTTCTGCATATTTACGGGCTAAGGAAGACTACCTTATGGGTATCAATTTTTCGCGCGTTCTTACCCTTAAATATGGTTATTCCGTAAAAGAGTTTTTAGGAGCGGATAAATGTGTTATTTCCGTAGGGCGTGTTATGACCTGTGTTCAGGGAATGGTAGTAAAGCGTGAGCGTGAAATCCGAAACTTTATAAAAACTCCTTTTTATAAAATACAGGCAGTCTTTTCCTACGATGGCGCCCTGTATCGAGGCGAATGGAAAGTGACGGAGGATAGCCCCTTTTTTAACAATCCCAATCTTTATAAAGAGAATGGATTTAATAACGAGGAATTGGCTAAGGAGTTTATAGCCTCACTTGAAAATGTGGCTCAGGGCGAGATTGTAAAGGTGGAGAAGAAGAAAAACAATAAAAATGCTCCTCTTTTATATAACCTGGCAGAGCTTCAAAATGATTGTGCCAAATTATTTAAAATAAGTCCTGATGAAACCTTAAAAATTGCTCAGGAATTATATGAGAAAAAAATGACCACATATCCAAGAACTGACGCAAGAGTACTTTCAAGTGCTGTTGCAAAGGAAATCTACGGAAATCTAAAGGGACTTTTGGCAATACCTGCTATGAGAGAATTTGTAACTCATATTATGGAAAAAAAGCTTTATACGGGACTTGCAAAGAGCAGATATGTAAATGACAAGCAGATTACAGACCACTACGCCATTATTCCTACAGGACAGGGACTTTCTGCATATGGCAGTCTGTCGACAAATGCAAAAAAGGTGTATGAGGTAATTGTACGTCGCTTTTTGGCTATATTTTATCCTGCCGCCGTATATCAGAAAATAACTTTGGAAACAAAGCTTAACAATGAAAGCTTTTTCTCCAACTACAAAACCTTGCTTGAAGAGGGATATTTAGCTGTTATGGAATATTCCTTTTCAAAAAAGAATGATAAAGCTCAAAATAATGAAGAAACGGAAAATAATAGAAATTCCGAGGAAGAGCTGGAAGAGAGTGCGGATGAAAATTTAGAGGCATTTTTAAAAACACTGAAAAAGGGTACTGTGGTAAATAAAGAAGCGCTGGAAATAAAAGAGGGGGAAACCTCGCCACCCAAAAGATATAATTCGGGAAGTATTATTCTTGCCATGGAAAATGCAGGACAGCTTATTGAGGATGAGGAGCTTAGAGCCCAGATTAAAGGAAGCGGCATAGGCACTTCGGCTACCAGAGCGGAAATATTAAAGAAGCTGGTGGCAAATAATTATCTTGCACTCAATAAAAAAACGCAGATTATTACACCTACATTACTTGGAGAGATTATTTATGAAGTGGTAAACGGTTCTATTAAGGCTCTGTTAAATCCGGAGCTTACAGCAAGCTGGGAAAAAGGGCTTACAGGTGTGGCAATGGGAAATATTACCTCGGAAGAATATACCTTTAAGTTAAATGATTTTGTGGCTAAGAAAACAAATTTCGTAAAAGCACAGAATGTAGGAAGATTACCTATAAAACAGGCATTTAGTGAAGTGAAAAAATATTACAATTAATTGCCTGTCCGGTAATTAATATTTGTGGGAAAACTTATAAAATAAATAAGGCTTGTATGTACCATATATGATATAATATACAGGCAATATATAAAAGAAAAGGGGAACCTGTAGAATAATGAATGTATTAAAAATCAAAGATTTATATACTTTAGAAGAAACTATTGCAGCAGATATTTTTGAGGGTCATACATATCCATGGGAAATATTACCTGAGATAAAGAATTTTATTTTAGCTTTGGGCAGTAGTCTGGATGAAAATTTATATGAAAAGCGTGGAGAGGATGTGTGGATTGCCAAAAGTGCTAAGGTATTTCCCAGCGCATATATTGCGGGTCCCTGTATTATAGATGAAAACGCAGAGATAAGACATTGTGCATTTATTAGAGGCAATGCCATTGTGGGCAAAAACTGTGTGGTAGGTAATAGTACGGAGCTTAAAAACGTTATTCTGTTTAATAATGTGCAGGTACCTCATTATAATTATGTGGGAGACAGCATTTTAGGCTACAAATCCCATATGGGTGCAGGCTCTATTACTTCAAATGTAAAGAGTGATAAAACCCTGGTAACTGTTAAGTCGGATGAAGAAAGTATAGAGACAGGACTTAAGAAATTTGGTGCCATGCTTGGGGATTTTGTGGAAGTCGGATGTAATTCGGTGTTAAATCCGGGAACCGTTATAGGCAAACACAGCAGTATCTATCCAACCAGTTGTGTAAGAGGCGTTATTCCTGAAAATCATATTTATAAAGATAAAACTGAAATATCAGGTCGTATGTAAGCACTCCCATGAGGGATAACAATGGAACATTTTGAATTTCTTGATAACCGGGATGAAAAATTAATACTAAGCGAAATAGAAGCAGGTAATAAGGATGCATTGCACGGGCTGATGATTGTAAATGTGGATGACTTTTTATTAATCCGTCAGAAATACGGCAATGAGTATGGTGATGAAATACTAACACAACTGATGGGGCTTTTGAAAAAGACTTTTAGAGGTACTGATATTATTGTTCCGCTAAAAGGGGATGAATTTGTAATCTTTATCGGCAATGTACGAGATATTTACAGCTTAGAGCTATTAGGAGCAAAATTACATTCTGCTATTAATTCATTAAAGCTAAAGGATAATGATTTTTTGACTGCAAGCATCGGTATGTCGGTCTATCCAATACATGGAAAAACCTATTCAGAACTTAAAGATAAAAGCTATCAGGCAATGCTACAGGTAAAAAGAAGCGGCAAAAATGCCTATAGACTTTATGATAGTGCAAAAACAAAGGCTCTGTTCTTTTACTATATGTTTAATAGAACTGATTTTGAAAAAAAAGCAAAGGACAATGAGTTTTTCTTCTTTGATATAGGAGAGCGTTATCGGGATATTTGTACTGCAATGTTTCGGCTTCATGAGGACTCTGTTTCTGCTCTTCAGTCCATAATGGAGCTTAGCTGTCTGTATCTGGGATACTCCAGAGTATATATTAATACAGTTTGTGAACTGAGCGAGGCAGAAAAACGAAAGCTAAGATATGCGAATCCCGGATGTGAATTTCTTCCGGAAAGCAATACATTAAAAATCATTTTGGCAGATTTGCATGCAAGACTTAGGGAACAATTTAAAACAATTTCAATCATTGATGTTGATGATGAGACTGTGGATGAAGAAATACGATTGACCCTTAAAGAACAGGGTGTTATTCAGCTTTTGTATTTTCCGATTTATTCAGGAAATGAATTTCAAACTGCATGTATTTTTGAAAATCTTACCGGCGAAAAAATAGACATATCCATTGAGGAATTATCCAAATTAGGAGAGCAGTTTCTTTCTGTGTTCTCATATTTTAATACATCCTACGCCAGAGAAAATGCGATCAGACTGGATATGTTTCAGAATATTGATGCCTGTGTTTATATTGTGGATGCCGATAGCCATAGAATTGAGTTTGCAAATAAAAAGGCATTATCCTACGGCGATTCTTCCTGCATAGGGGAGCTTTGCCATAAGGCTCTTTGTAACAGCGACAAGGTTTGTGAGACCTGTCCTCTTGGCTCAATGGATAGAAATGACCCGGGAGCCACAGGGGTATCTGATAATTATAATTATATGGCGCGTCAATGGAACAGAAAAATATTTTCATGGATGGATGTAAATGAAAATAAAAATAAAGCTGTTATAATCGGAGTTGATATAAGCGATTATATTAATTCATAGTTTTTTGAGAGGAAAATTGACTATGGATTTTTATAGTACTATGTGAGAGAATACTCACTGGTTATATATTTAAAAATCGAAAGGAGTTTTTACATGATTTATTCAAAAGAAGTTGAAGAAATGTGTCCAGTAGCACAGGGCGTTTCTCATGGCTGTGCTCCCATTCCTGAAGAAGCAAAATGGGTACAGGCTAAGCAGGTTAGTGATATTTCAGGTTATACACACGGTGTTGGCTGGTGTGCACCTCAGCAGGGAGCCTGCAAGCTTTCTTTAAATGTTAAAGAGGGTATTATTCAGGAGGCATTGGTTGAGACTATTGGTTGCTCCGGTATGACACATTCTGCTGCTATGGCGGCTGAGATTTTACCCGGTCTTACTGTAATGGAAGCTCTTAACACAGACCTTGTTTGTGATGCTATCAATACAGCAATGAGAGAGCTGTTCCTCCAGATAGTTTATGGACGTACACAGTCTGCATTCTCTGAGGGAGGTCTTGCAATCGGTGCAGGTCTTGAGGATTTAGGTAAGGGAAGCCGTTCAATGGTTGGTACAACTTACGGAACACTTTCAAAGGGACCAAGATATCTTGAACTTACAGATGGTTACATCACAGGTGTAGCTTTAGATGAAAGCGATGAAATCATTGGTTACAAGTATGTAAACTTTGGTAAGATGATGGATTTCATTAAGGCAGGCGATGACGCTAATACAGCATTTGAAAAGGCAGCCGGACAGTATGGACGTGTTGCTGATGCAGTACGCGTAATTGACCCTAGAAGAGAGTAAGGAAAAGGAGGACTTTAAAATGGCATTATTTGAATCATATGAAAGAAGAGAGCCTCAAATCCTTGCGGTTCTCAAAGAGTATGGCATTTCTTCTATTGAAGAATGTAAGGAAATTACAGATGCAGCAGGTATTGATGTATACAACCTTATTGAGGGCATTCAGCCTATCTGCTTTGAAAACGCAAAGTGGGCTTACATTGTAGGTGCTGCTATAGCAATTAAGAAAAACTGCCGTAAGGCTGCGGATGCAGCAGCAGCAATCGGCGAGGGTCTTCAGGCATTTTGTATTCCCGGTTCTGTTGCAGATACACGTAAGGTTGGTATCGGACACGGAAATTTAGGAAAGATGCTTCTTGAAGAAGAAACAGAATGTTTCGCATTCTTAGCAGGTCATGAGTCATTTGCGGCAGCAGAGGGCGCTATCGGTATTGCTGAGAAAGCAAACAAGGTTCGTAAAACTCCTCTTAGAGTTATCCTTAACGGTCTTGGTAAGGATGCCGCTCAGATTATTTCACGTATTAACGGATTTACATTTGTAGAGACAAAGTATGATCCTTATACAAATGAAGTTAAGGAAGTATCACGTAAGTGCTACTCAAAGGACGCCAATTCAGCTCGTGCAAAGGTAAACTGCTACGGCGCCAATGACGTAAGCGAGGGCGTTGCTATTATGTGGAAAGAGAATGTAGACGTATCTATTACAGGTAACTCTACTAACCCTACAAGATTCCAGCATCCTGTTGCAGGTACATATAAAAAGGAAAGACTTGAAGCTAATAAGAAGTACTTCTCGGTTGCTTCAGGTGGTGGTACAGGACGTACACTTCATCCCGATAATATGGCGGCAGGTCCTGCTTCATACGGTATGACAGATACAATGGGACGTATGCACTCAGATGCACAGTTCGCAGGCTCTTCATCAGTTCCTGCTCACGTAGAAATGATGGGTCTCATCGGTGCAGGTAACAACCCTATGGTTGGTATGACTGTATCTACAGCAGTTTCCATTGAGGAAGCAGCTACAGCAGGAAAGTTCTAATATTAATAGAAAGTTCTGTGTTTAATGTTAATAATATAGGACGGATGGCTGCGGTCATCCGTCCTATTTGGCTGGTATGCAAAGGAAAATACCTGTAAGGGAGTTTGTAATGAGAACTGCTGAAGAAGAAATTGCTAAATTGAATGAGTATTACAGAGAATACTTGGGAGAATATTTTAAAAATGCCCCCAAATGGCTGATGGAGGACTTTCAGGTATTGACTCTGCCGGCTCAAAGCACCTTTATTGAAGAGGGGGAAGTGGCTGATAATATCTATATTCTTTTAAAAGGACGAGTTATTGCCCTTGATTACAGAGTGGTGGATATTGTTTACAGACATTATGATTTTCATCCCATAGAGGTATTTGGTGCCATGGAAATTATTGGAGAGATTAAAAATTATATGACTTCTCTAATGACTCTTGAGGAGTGCACATTTTTGAAAATTTCCAGTAAAAAGTTTGAAAGCTGGCTTTGCAATGACTTAAATGCCTATCGTATGCAGGCATCCAGAATAGAACGATATTTACTTAAACAGGTACGTAAGGAAAGGCTCAATCTACTTTTAAATGGGCGAGAGAGAGTGGCTATAGTACTTATGAGATTATACGATATCTATTCCAATGAAAACGCCGAAGCCGGCAATAATGGAGATGAGGTATGTATAAGGCGTAAGGAATTTATGGAAATAACCGGACTGTCAGAGCGAAGCGTAACAAGAATTTTAAAGGAATTTGAAGAAAAAGGACTTATTATAAGGAGTAGCAGAGATATTCTGATTAATTTTGACAGATATTTACTTATAAAAGATTTTGTAGATGAAAAGATATATGAGTAAACCCGACAAATGTCCTTTTATCATACATTAATGTGTGATATAAAAATAATACATAGTCAAGGAGGCAAATATGAAGTATTCCGAAGATGAAAGAAAACAATACCATATACAGGTAGGACAGGGAGATGTGGGCAGATATGTGATTATGCCCGGAGACCCTAAAAGATGCGAAAAAATAGCTCAGTATTTTGATAATCCCAAGCTTGTTGCCGACAGTAGGGAATATGTGACCTATACAGGAGAACTGGACGGAGTAAAAGTAAGCGTGACTTCTACCGGTATAGGTGGCGCATCTGCATCAATAGCTATGGAGGAACTGGTAAAATCAGGTGCCGATACCTTTATAAGAATAGGTACCTGCGGTGGTATGCAGCTTGATGTAAAAAGCGGAGATGTGGTAGTAGCCACAGGTGCCATAAGAATGGAGGGAACCTCCAAGGAATATGCGCCTATAGAATATCCTGCTGTGGCAGATTTGGATGTTACAAATGCACTGGTTGCTGCGGCTAAGGAGAAAAATACCGACTATCACGTAGGTGTGGTTCAGTGTAAGGATTCGTTCTATGGTCAGCATGAGCCTGAAAAAATGCCTGTAAGCTATGAGCTTATAAATAAATGGGAAGCCTGGAAGAGAATGGGATGTCTTGCTTCTGAAATGGAATCCGCAGCACTTTTTATAGTCGCAGGCTATTTAAGAGTACGAGTTGGTTCCTGCTTTTTAGTAGTTGCAAATCAGGAAAGAGAAAAGGCGGGACTTGAAAATCCTGTAGTTCACGATACTGATAGGGCAATTCAGGTAGCAGTGGAGGCTATCAGAAAGCTTATAAAAGAGGATAGACAGAATGGATAAGCAGACTATTGAAAATTTAATTAATATAGCCTTGGAGCAAAGAAATTTTTCTTATGCCCCATATTCTGATTTTAAGGTTGGAGCAGCCCTGCTTTCTAAGGACGGAAAGATTTTTAAGGGCTGTAATATTGAAAATGCTGCCTATTCTCCGGGAAACTGTGCCGAAAGAACTGCATTTTTCAAAGCAATCAGCGAGGGCGTAAAAGAATTTGATGCAATCTGCGTGGTAGGTGGCAGGGAAGAGATATTAAGTGAGTATGCTGCCCCCTGTGGAGTGTGCAGACAGGTAATGATGGAGTTTTGTAATCCTGAAGAATTTAAGATTATTCTTGCAACAAATCCTAATCGGTATGATGTGTATACACTGAAAGAACTGTTACCCCTGGGCTTTGGACCCGGAAACCTGGCATAATTTCAATTAAATTTAACAACACGCAAACAGTTGTATTGCCCATAGTTCATAAATAAAACATACTTGATTGGTTATAAATGTGGTATACTATCCACGTATAATAATATTTATATAGAAGGAGAAAAAACATGAAAAAGAAAATCTTGGCGCTTATGCTGTCTACAGTAATGGTATTTACCTTGGCAGCATGTGGCAACACCGCAGCTCCCGCTGC
>JBHAJK010000052.1:0-51073 GCA_041826605.1 Lachnospiraceae bacterium
AAGTCCGTTCGACTTGCATGTGTTAAGCACGCCGCCAGCGTTCATCCTGAGCCAGGATCAAACTCTCATGTTAAAAGTTTAATCTGTCCAAGAAAAACGTTAGCTTTTCTTTTCCAAATTTACATCTGGCATTGGATTTATTTTCATAAATCCTGCTTCTGTTTAAGGTTTTTGTTCTCTGAATTATTCTTATAAAGGGCGCCTCAGAGCGGCGGCCTTTATTTGGAATTTATTCAGGGTTGCATTGCTGTTCAGTTGTCAAGGTGCGGCTCAAATTCTATGATTTGATGATAAAAAAAGTAATTCCTGATGAAGCCCGGAATCACTTTGCACCCCTTTCGGGATGAGCGGAGAGGGTGGGATTCGAACCCACGTGCCCTCGCGGACAAACGGTTTTCAAGACCGCCTCGTTATGACCACTTCGATACCTCTCCGTACGTTTTTTGATTTTTGTTCTCGTCAAACGCAAGTGTTATTCTAACAAAGCACAACTGCTCTGTCAACAACTTTTTTGAATTTTTTGAATTTATTTTTTATTGCCACAATTTACCCTATTTTATACTACATTTTTTCGGCAAAAGATAGCAATCCTTACAATATAAGGATATACTTTTTATATAAAAAAGACAACCACAAGATATAGGAGGAAAAACTATGAATGTAGCTATTCTTGGTGCCGGTGCCATAGCAAAAAGTATGGCATTTGCAATAAACGGTCTGGATGACAGCGTAAAGGCCTATGCTGTTGCGTCCAGAGATATTGAAAAGTCAAAAAAATTTGCAAGGGAATGGAAATTTGAAGTTGCTTATGGCAGCTATAAAGAAATGCTGGAGGACCCTAATGTTGATTTAGTATATATTGCCACTCCTCACTCTCATCATTTCGACCACGCAAAAATGTGCATTGATTACGGAAAAGCAGTTCTTTGCGAAAAGCCCTTTACAGTAAATTCAAAGCAGGCAAAAGAGCTTACAGAATATGCAAAATCAAAAAATGTCCTGATAACAGAAGCTATCTGGACAAGATATATGCCAAGCCGCCAGCTTATTGATGAAACCATAAGCTCCGGAATAATAGGCGAGCCACGAATGATTGTTGCCGATCTCTCCTATCCCATTGAGAATAAAGGTCGAATGACTGACCCCAATTTAGCCGGTGGCGCTCTGCTGGATATAGGTATTTATCCTATAAACTTTGCTTCTATGGTCTTTGGAAATAAAATCAAAAATATTTCAGGAGTATGCACATATACTGATACAGGTGTTGATTGTCAGGACAGTATTACTATTACCTATGAGGATAATAAAATTGCAATTCTCTCTTCCTCAATGCAGGTTGCTTCCCACCGATTAGGCATAATATATGGCACAAAGGGCTATATACATTGTACCAATGTCAACAATGTAGAAAAAATTGAAGTTTTTGACGAAAACCATAAACTTATTAAAGAAGTTCCCATACCTGCCCAGGTAAATGGCTATGAGTATGAGGTACTAGCCTGCAAACGTGCTTTAGAAAAAGGAATGCTTGAATGTGAAGAAATGCCCCATTCAGAAACAATACTTATGTGTGAATTTATGGATAAGCTTAGAAATGATTGGAATATCAAATATCCCTTTGAGGACTAAAACAGCTTCAAAGAGCATTATTAAATCTCAAATTCTGTCGTTAGCTATGTTATTTTTACAACTATGATGGTTATCTTTTAACCAGCTATTTATCTCCCGGTTATAGATAAAAGATATATAGCCGGGAGATAATCTATCTTATTCAAAGCAAATCCTAAGGTAATAAATCACAATACACAAAACCTTAATAAACAAACTCTAATATATCAAACCTTAATACACTAAATCTCAATAAACAAAATCATTCATAACTTATCACACCTTAATATAGCGAAAGGCACTTTCTATTCAGCAAATCATAATAGAAGCAAAAATCTGTCTATACATCAAATCATAATACAGCTTAAACCGCTGCCCATTCATCAAATAATAATGCAATGAAAATACTGCCGACACATCAAATCATAAGATATATAAAACACTAGCCCTAATTTGCTCCAAAGCCATCAGCAATATTTTATTCTAAATATTTCCCCGCCAATGCCTCTGCCAAAATCAAATCCTCAGGAGTTGTAACCTTTATATTTT
The DNA here is from genome assembly GCA_041826605.1 of Lachnospiraceae bacterium. Lineage (GTDB taxonomy): Bacteria > Bacillota > Clostridia > Lachnospirales > Lachnospiraceae > Colinaster. The sequence goes on from JBHAJK010000052.1 coordinate 2,158, forward strand.
CATAGCTTCCCTCGGTCAGCTTTACCTTATGGTCAGTCCATGTTTCCACTACCATAGAGTCATCAGTCACAACAATATTCCCCGGTTTATTTTCAAGCTCAGCCAGGGAAAGCTTATTATATGCCTCTTTTATCAGCTCATATCCGAATACCTGAGGTGTTTGAATTATCCATGTTAAATTACGATTAGGAGTTGAGGATACATAATCTTCTTCGTCTGAAATTTTAATAGTATCCTTTGCCTTTACTGCAGCAACGCAGGCATTACATTCCGTCACATCATTAAAAAGCCTTAAAAGCATTTCCTCACTTACAAAGGGACGAGCTCCATCCTGCACAAACACATAGTCGCAGCCTCCACCTTTTTCAATCGCAAGAATTCCCTCTCTGACAGAATGATACCTCTCCCTGCCACCGCAAACAATGCCTCGAACTTTAGAAAATCCGTAATTTTCCACAAGATTCTTTCGACAGTATTCCATATCCTCCCCTGAGGTTACCAATATTATCTCTTGAATTAATTCCGACTTTTCAAAAGCATTTAAGGTATACCACAAAAGAGGTCTGCCTAATATTTCTATATATTGTTTTTTCACATTACTATTCATCCGCTTGCCACTTCCGGCAGCCAGAATAATTGCGGTGTTTTTCATAAGCCCTCAATTTCAATATTCTGTAATTGTTATTTTTTCTATAAATCAAAGCCTCTAGAACCAGAACAATCTTCTATGTGCCCTTATCTTTCCAAAAACCAAAGCCTTTAGAAACAAGCTCTACTTCTCCGTAACCCTTATTTTTCTATAATCAAAGCCTTTAGAAGCATCCTTTTCAATAAGTACCTCCGTATACTTATCAGGCAAAATATCCTCTATCAAATTAGCCCATTCTATAAGACTCACACCCTCGCCATGCACATATTCTTCAAAGCCCACTTCAAACATTTCCTCACTGTCGCCTACACGATATACATCAAAATGATAGAGTGGTAACCTGCCCTCTTCATAAACCTGTACGATTGTAAATGTGGGACTATTTACATTTTCTAAAATTCCAAGTCCTTTGGCAAACCCTTGGGTAAACACAGTCTTACCCACACCTAAATCCCCTATAAGGGTATACACGCTTCCCGGCGTTGCATGTGCTCCAATATTTTTACCTATCTCAAAGGTTTCCTCAACATTATTACTTTCATATATCATAATTCTCAATTCCTCAGCCTTAAATCTTCCTGACTTTTAACAGCATATCTTACGCCCCAACATTCCTCAGCCAATAAATTGCCCCATCTTCTTTGGGAAAATCATAAAATCCCGGACGTATTCCCTCAAATTTAAACCCACATTTCTCATAGAGTCCGCGCGCCACAGAATTGCTCTCTCTGACTTCAAGGGTAAATGATGTAACCCCATAATCCTTGAAGCCTCGATAAATCAGTTCTTTAATAAGGGCAGAGCCTACGCCCTGCCCCCTCATATCGTTTTTAACTACAATATTACAAATATTCCCCTCATCCAGCACACATATACAGCCTACACAACCTAAAATTCTCTCATTTAGAGTCGCACACCCAGCCACAATTGCGCTATCTACCTGTTTATCCATACTATGAGGCGCAAATTTCACTCCGCCAGATACAACTAAGCTACCATTTTCAGACGAGGCAGAGCCACTCTCTCCCTCCACTGCCACTATATAAAGAGCATTTGTGTTATTTATCATAGCCACAAAATCCTCTCTTTTCCACGGCATTGAAAAGGCCTCTTCTTCCATAGCGCAAACCTGTTCCAAGTCCTCCTCACAAAGCTCCCTTATATAAAATGAAAGTTTATCCGCCACTATCTCTACTTTATCACAATCTTTATATGTAGCGTCACATCCTTTAAGCCTATCCATCTCTTACCTCTCCCCTAATTTCAAATTAGGAACGGCATTTAAGCTCAAATCCGCTATATTTCCTGCCTTATATTCGTAATATGCTGCCACACCTATCATAGCCGCATTATCCGTACAAAAAATAGGGGATGGACGATAAAATTCCACATCCCGCTCCTTACAAGCCACCTCAAAGGCTTCTCGTAAATGAGAATTAGATGCTACACCACCTGCTATGGCAAATTTCTTTATTCCATATTCAGACAATGCCTGCATACTATGCCCTACCAGCACATCCACTACTGCCTGCTGAAAAGACGCCGCCACATCAGCCTGAACATAGTCCTGACCTTTCATAGCAAGTCCGTTTAAATAATTTAATACAGCCGACTTTAATCCCGAAAACGAAAAATCATATTCATTATCCGCAATCTTTGCTCTGGGAAAATCAATAGCACAAGGGTTACCATCATAGCTTACCTTGTCAATTTTAGGTCCACCGGGATATCCCAAACCGATAACACGAGCCACCTTATCAAAGGCTTCTCCTGCCGCATCATCTCTGGTGCGTCCTAATATTTCATATTTACCGTAATCCGTAACCTTAACAAGGTGGGAATGACCGCCGGATACCACCAGACACATAAATGGCGGCTTTAAAGTTTCATTTTCAATGTAATTTGCACATATATGTCCCTCAATATGATGGACTCCCACTAAGGGCTTATTAAGTGCCCAGGCTAAGGATTTAGCATAGGAAACGCCCACCAAAAGTGCACCTACAAGTCCCGGACCGTAGGTTACTCCTATGGCAGTTATATCCTCCCAGGTCATATTAGCTTCCTTTAGTGCCTGCATTACCACATTGTCAATGCGCTCAATATGTTTTCTTGAAGCTATCTCCGGAACCACCCCTCCATATAGTGTATGTATATCAATCTGAGACGAGATAATATTAGACAAAATTTCTCGTCCATTTCTAACCACCGATACTGCTGTTTCGTCACATGATGACTCAATAGCTAATATAATTACATCTTCATTCATTTCAACAAAAATACCTCTCGCACTGCAATCACTTACTTTTGCCAGCACTAATTTATCCATCTATGACATTTCCCCAGCCATTAATTCCTCATCCGTCACAGGCACAAAGCCATATATCTTCCAATGTCCCTTTTCATCTTTTCTAAGTATAAATACTTCCCTTAGTACCTGCGTTCCCTTTGCCGTTCTTATATTAAAAGTCCCATAAAGCCCTGCACACTCATAGCCATCCAGATTAAAATACTCCACATCTGCCGCCGCCGAAGTATACATATTAACTATGGAATAATCGTTATTTTTAAAGGTCATAAGCTCACTTTTCAAATCCTTAAGATAGTCATCACCGGATTTATTTTCCACTAATTCCGTATCAAAAAGCTCCTGTAGCTTAGTTCCTACCTTTTCTACCTCTTCATCAGTCAGCTTCTCATTGTGCAATACCTTTGTAAATTCCAGATAATGCCTAACCACCTCTTTAGGGGTTGGCGGATAATTAATATTAAAATTCATAAGCAGCAATTCATCCGCAGCCGTCAGCTCCACATCTTTTTGTTTAGATGAATTATAGCCACGATTAGAAAGGTAATAGAAATATCCCACTACTAAAAGCACAAGAACAACAGCTATAATAAGTCCCTTTGTTCCTTGAAAGTTTTTTATTTTCATGGGCTTTCCTCCTTTCCTTTTGACCGTTAAAGTCAATCTTCTTCAAATAATAAATCCACGGTCTGACCGTCTTTTGCTACTACAGTATTTTCAAATATCTTCCTTACTTCCTTTGTATATGCCCTGGGATTTGGAAGTGAGGGACTAAAATGCGTAAGCCAAAGCTCCTTTACATCAGCCTCTTTTGCCAATGTGGCTGCCTCGTAAAAGGTCATATGCTTATGTTCCTTGGCTTTTGGCAGCTTGTCCGGCTCTCCATACATCCCCTCGCATATAAATAAATCCGAATTTTTAGCATATTTTGAAATAACAGCCACAGGTCTTGTGTCAGTACAATAGCTAAGCTTGATACCCTTGCGGGGAGCTCCCAAAACCATTTCAGGAGTAAGTTGTCTTCCATCGGGGGTACTTATTATCTCTCCCTTTTGCAGTCTGCTCCAATATGGCATTTCTATATTCCGGGACTTAGCCATTTCCACATCAAATTTTCCTGCTCTATCCAGTTCAAAGGTATAGCCATAGCAGATTACATTATGACAGACCTTATATGCGCTTATTCTGAGTCCGCAGGCTTCAAATGTTTCTTCATTGCCTGTTAATTCTTTATATTCTATGGTAAAGGGAATATCTCTGGCAATCATCCTAAGCCCCTCTACCACTCTCTCCACTCCCTTGGGCCCCACAATTAAAAGTGGCTTCGTCCTATCTGCATTTCCCATAGTAAGCAACATCCCCGGAAGTCCCGATATATGGTCTGCATGGAAATGAGTAAAGCATATTACATCTATAGGATTGGGGCTCCATCCCTTTTCCTTAAGGGCTATCTGAGTTCCCTCTCCACAATCTACCAAAATACAGGAACCGTTATACCTTAACATCATAGAGGTAAGCCAACGATTTGGCAGGGGCATCATCCCCCCCGTTCCAAGTAAACACACTTCTATCATTAACTGTTTTCCTTTTCTAGCTGTTCTCTCTCTGCCTGAGATAATCTTAAATAAATAGGCGCAAAATCAGAGGCCTGACAAAGCTTTCCACTATCTACATATTCCACTGCCAAGCCTGCAATAGATGCCGCTCTCTGCCTGTTCATAAAAGCAGGCGCATAGGTGTGTGCCACATTAAGCTCTGCGTCCAGTCTTTCCTTAAATACCGGCACTCCATCTCCCAAAAATACTGCTTCTCTGCCCATCTTATTTAATTCCGAAATAACCTCCCCTATATCAACTGCTCTCTGTTCCCATAGGCATTTCATAGAATAGGTGTCATCTTTTTTTACAAATTCATATATACCTGTATATGTCTGTCCACGTCTGGCATCCATAACAGGGCACACCAGACTGCTGCTTCCATACAAATTATACGCAAGCCCGTCAACTGTCGGAATAGCCACAATAGGCTTATTAAGTGCTCTTGCAAGCCCCTTTACTCCTGCCGCTCCTATACGAAGTCCTGTAAAGGAACCCGGGCCTGCCGCTACAGCGATTGCATCAATACTGCTTTTATCAAGCTCTGTCATCGTAGCAATCTCATCCAGCATTGGGAGCAATGTCTGGGAGTGAGTCTTTTTAAAGTTTACATTGTATTCTGCTATTACTATATCATCCTCCACCAAAGCCACAGAAGCTGTCATGCCGGAGGTGTCCACTGCTAATATTTTCATTGTTTTATTTTTACCTTACTTGGAGGCATATGTGTAGAAATAGCCTCAATAATATCATATCTTTTTTCCCCTAAATCCTTTTTAGGAAATATCCATGCACTGTTTTTACTTGTATAAAGTAAAATACTCTGATTGGTGGAGCGCGCCTTTAGCATATGCTCCCATTCCACTTTCAGCTCACTTTCTCCCTGAGAAACCGTAACTCCCTCATCATCCAGTACATAATGAAGAGTATGTTTGAACATAGGATTAAGCTTTGCCTGCTTCTGGGAATTAAAAAAAAGCGTAACCGGGCTGTACAAAATAACTACAATCCCTGCCACCAGATAATATGGTTGGTTATATGCCGCAAAAAGGACTAACAAGGCTGCTCCAAATGCAGTTCCCACAATTCCTGATGTTCCCGAATAGGTATTAAACATATTAAAATCATACAGCGCTGATGCTGTCATATTTACATCAAATTCCTGACGCATTTCAACCTCCAAAGCCGATATTTAGCATATGGCACTACTTCCCTAATTGTTAATTATATAGGAATAAAGACTTGCTTGCAAGACACTACGCACCGAGCCGGTTGCGCCGGCAACATTCCTATCGCGCGATTGCGCATCCCAAGCGGAGCGTTTTATAATGGGAAATGCAAAGCAATTTTCTACTTATGCAAAACAAAAAGGCTCGACTTGCAAGAAGCCAAACCTTTTATAAATATTCCTCTTTAACAAGCCTACTTCAATATCCTGCCCAAAGGCTTATATATGTAGACCGTTATAATGCTTACCAATGCACCCTTTATAAAATTAAGCGGGGCAACTGCAAATATTACCAATGTAGTCACACTGTTTATTGCAGGATTTATCGCTGTTCCCATGCCAACAATTGCATCCAGTGGCATACCATAGAGCCTTGCAAATGCAGGCAATAAATATACGGCATTAAATAATGGACCTAAAATTGTAATTACTGCCGTACCAAGCACACAGGAAAGTATTGCATTTTTTCTGCTTTTATTAAACCGATATAGTATTGATGCCGGTAAAATAAAACTACATCCGATTACAAAGTTTGCCAGTTCTCCTACAAAAGCAGTACTTGTACCCTTGACCAATGTCTTAAGTACAATCTTAACAAATTCCACCATTACCCCTGCTACAGGACCATATGCAAATGCCGCTATTAATGCAGGCAATTCCGAAAAATCCAGTTTGTAAAAGCTTGGAGCAAAAGGCATTGGCACATCAAAAATCATGAGTACAGTTGCCACAGCAGAAAACATACCTACCACAACTACAGTCTTTGTGTTTAGGATACGCTCAGTACTATTAGTTTTTTTCTTTGCAGCTTTATCAAAAAAATAAGCAATAAGAAAAATGGCAAGAACAATGCCGAGAAACTCCAGAACAAATATAGCGTTCTGGGCTACAGTGGTTAACAGATTAGTATTCATTTTATCCTCCTCTTCCATCCAGACTTTACTGTCGGTTATGGATTCACACCATATCAACCGTTTACGGCTCGCAGACTTATTTGACTTTGTCAACATCACTGCCGGTCGGGAATCTCACCCTGCCCTGAGTTATTATTACCAAACGCTAGTATACACTGATTTGTTTCACGGCGCAAGCCTTAAATTTTCATAGTCAGAGATATGCGCTTTTTAGCCACATCCACACTCATTACCTCCACTTCCACTATGTCGCCTATACTTACGGCATCCAATGGGTGTTTTATATATCTATCGCAGATTTGTGATATGTGTACCAATCCATCCTGATGCACACCAATATCCACAAATACTCCAAAATCAATTACATTTCTTACCGTGCCCTTAAGACGCATACCCGGCTTTAAATCTTCCATTTCCATTACATCTGATTTTAATATGGGTTTGGGCATATCCTCTCTAATATCACGTCCCGGCTTTTTAAGCTCTTCAATAATATCCCTTAAAGTAGGCTCGCCCACTCCAAGACTGGCCGCTACCTTTCCCACGTCCTTAATCAGCTTTAACAGAGATGGATTTTCCTTAATCTCCTCCAAGGTTAAATTAAGCTCCTTTAACATTTTTAAAGTTGCATCATAGCTTTCAGGATGAACCGAGGTATTGTCAAGAATATTTTCTCCGCCCGGAATACGCATAAATCCGGCACATTGCTCATATGCCTTAGGTCCTAATTTGTCCACCTTTAAAAGCTGGGCTCTGGAAATAAACCTACCGTTTTTCTCACGATAAGCCACAATATTTTTAGCTACCGCCTTTGATACTCCCGATACATATTCAAGCAAAGGTACAGAGGCGGTATTCAAATCCACTCCCACGCTGTTTACCGCAGCCTCTACCACACCACCTAAGGCTCCATCCAGTTTTTTCTGATTCATATCATGCTGATACTGACCCACACCTATTGCCTTTGGCTCTATTTTTACCAGCTCCGCCAATGGGTCTAAAAGTCGTCTGGCTATGGAAGCCGCACTTCTCTGTCCCACATCAAAATTAGGGAATTCTTCTGTTGCAAGCTTACTTGCAGAATATACTGATGCACCTGCTTCATTTACTATTACATATTTTACGGCAGGTGCGCTCTCCTTTATAAAATCGGTAATTATCTGCTCCGACTCTCTGGATGCCGTACCATTTCCCAAAGAAATCAACGTAACTCCATATTTATCCACAAGCTTTTTAAGCTCTGCTTTTGCTTCCGCCACCTTATTTTGAGGTGCTGTGGGATAAATTACCTTAGTGTCCAAAACCTTTCCTGTTTCATCTACCACTGCCAGCTTACAGCCTGTTCTAAAAGCGGGATCCCAGCCAAGCACCACCTGTCCTGACACAGGGGGTTGTAATAAAAGCTGCTTAAGATTTTTTCCAAATACGGTAATAGCACCATCCTCTGCCTTTTCAGTCAGTTCATTTCTTATATCTCTTTCAATGGATGGTTCAATAAGTCGCAAGTAAGCATCCTCACATACCGCCTCTAGCACAGGTGTGGTATAGGGATTTTCAGATGTTATAATCTGACGCTTTAAAAGCTCCTCGATTTTTTCCCTTGGAGCCTCTATCTTAACGCTTAATAACTTTTCCTTTTCTCCACGATTAAGAGCCAAAATTCTATGCCCTACAATTTTTGACACAGGCTCTGAATATTCATAATACATTTCATACACAGAGGCAGTCTCCGCCTCCTTTGCTACAGAAGCGATTATTCCCTCTTTAAAGGTTAGCTCTCTAATGCGGGCTCTTATATCCGCATCATCCGAAACAGACTCGGCAATTATATCCATAGCCCCGGCAATAGCAGCCCCGGCACTGTCCACTTCCTTTTCCTCATCAATATATTTTTCTGCTTCCTTCTCCAAAGGCTCCTTTGCATTTTGAAGTCTTATAAACAACGCAAGAGGCTCCAATCCTCTTTCCTTTGCCACAGAGGCTCTTGTTTTCTTTTTAGGCTTATATGGGCGGTATAAATCCTCTACTGCAACCAATGTGGTTGCTGCTGCTATCTTCGCACGCAAAACATCATCAAGCATTCCCTGCTCTTCAATACTCGATAAAACAAGCGTCTTTCTCTCTTCAAGATTTCTAAGATAAGTAAGGCGCTCGTCCAATATTCGTAATTGTTCATCATCTAAGGAGCCTGTGGCTTCCTTTCTGTATCTGGCAATAAAGGGAATTGTGTTTCCCTCGTCAATAAGCTTTACAGCAGCTTCCACCTGCCCTGTACGCACTCCCAACTGTTCAGCTATTTGTCTGATTATATCCATAGCTCTCTCCTGTTTAATTTCTTATAATATCAAGATAAAATTCTGTCAGTGTCATTTTAAAATAGGGATATACAAATATCATACCTATACCAAAGCTCATAAAGCCCAAAATCCCCAAAGGGATAAAGCTTATTACCAGCTTTACATATTTCCACATCTGTCCCTGAATTATCTTTGTAGCCCGCCTGATTACCTGTTTTACTGTATATTCCGGGAAATCCAAGAGCACATAAAAACACTGAGAGTATTTAACAGCAACATACGTCGCCCCCAATGCTCCCAAAACAAAGGCTATCCAGAATGCCCACCATAGAATATCGCTATCCTGCATATAATAATAGGAAATCATTAAAATAATAGATGGTACAAAGCAGGCTAATTTCATTAAAGACATAATTATCTCCACTGCCAATGCCTTGTCCGCGTGGGTAGTAAAAACACTGAATATATCCGTTATTTTCGCTTCCTGTCCGCTGCTAAGCTTCATATATATGGACAATTCTCCCACCATTAAAAGAGATAGAATAATTCCTGATATGATTAAAATGGCTATGTACAATACATAGCCCATCATATCCGTCCTATCTACCATGCCGGATAAAAATCTTGTAACCAGAAAGGTAATTAGCTCCACCGACACAAATGCACCTGCTGCAACTGTATATCTTCCTATAAGTCGGCCTCTTGCTGCCGCTTTAATTTCAGAATGTGTTCTATAATTCATAATCCCATATCGCCTGTTTTCTTATCCGCTTCCTATTTAATAGGAAGATTTGAGTAATCTAAATCCAGACTTCCATCTTTCATATCTTCTATCATCTCGTCAAAGGTATATCCGTACATCTGGCTAAAAACAGTATTTACCTGCTTTTTATACTCCCCATTTGAAAACAATAGCATTACCGCCGCTGCCACAATAAGGAGGTCCACTACCAATGCCACTATCCCTGTGGTTAGTCCCGTTTTTGCTTCATCAGGCAATATTTTTCTTTCGCCTCTGGATAAAAAGGACAGTATTATGGCTGTTGAACCCAGGACAATCGCAGGATATATAGTCATTGTCACTATAGAAACGATTGCTATAATCCCACAAATCTGAGACGCCTTTGCCATTTGTGGCGAGTATTTTAATTCATTCATCTTAATTATTCTCTTCAGGTGTATTATTAATCCACTTTAGGTATCCGTTAATATAAATATCAATGGCGCCATCCATAACAGCGTCCACATTTCCGCTTTCTACCCCGGTTCTTAAATCCTTAACCAGCTTATAGGGTTGGAATACATAGGAGCGTATCTGGTTGCCCCAGCCAATTTCCGTTACCTCGCCTCTGATATCATCCAGCTTTTCCTTATTTTCCTCAATTTTCAGCATATACAGCTTTGCCTTTAACATCTGCATTGCCTTTTCCTTGTTCTGATGCTGGCTTCGCTCATTCTGACACTGCACCACAATACCTGTGGGCAGGTGGGTAATTCTTATTGCCGAAGAGGTTTTGTTAATATGCTGTCCACCGGCACCTGAGCTTCGATAGGTATCAATTCTAAGCTCATCATCATTTACTTCCACATCCAAATCGGCATTTATCTCCGGCATTACGTCTAAGGACACAAAGGAGGTCTGGCGCTTACCCTGGGCATTAAAGGGAGATATTCTTACAAGCCTGTGAACACCCTTTTCAGATTTTAAATAACCGTAGGCATTTTCTCCATTGACCTGAAAAGTCACTGACTTAATCCCTGCCTCATCTCCATCTAAATAATCCAACACCTCTACACTAAAGCCGCGCTTTTCAGCCCATCTTGTATACATACGATAAAGCATACTTGCCCAATCGCAGCTTTCCGTTCCACCGGCACCTGCATTTAGTTTAAGTATTGCATTATTTCTATCAAACTCGCCTGATAGCAAAGTGGATATCCTTATATCGTCAAGCTTTTCAAAAAATTCATCCAACTCCTGTCGGATCTCAGGTATTAGGCTTTCATCCGCCTCCTCATATCCCATCTCAATAAGTGTTTCTATATCTTCATACTGACTTTCAAGCCCTGTTATGGTTTCTACCACATCTTTTATAGCCTTTAAGTCTTTCATTTTTACATTTGAGGTTTCCGGGTCATCCCAAAAGCCCGGAGCTTCCATTTCCCGCTCCAGCTCCTCTATTCTGGCAAGCTTTGCAGACAGTCCCAGAGAAGCCTTAACCTCCATTAGGGGCTGTTTATATCCTGCCAGCTCTAATTTCATTCCGTCTAATTCAACCATTATTTCCTCTTTATAAAGAATTAACTATACATCCGGTATGCTTTACAGAAAATTCTTGAGCACACCCTACTTTTTCACAGGATTAGCCAGGGGTGCTCTTACATTTTCATTTCCGGACTGTATGGGCACATTTTCCATCTGTCCGCCAAGCAGCATTTTTCCATGACACTGCTTAAACTTCTTTCCGCTTCCACAGGGGCATGGGTCATTAGGATATACCTTTACCGCCACTCGCTTCATTGGCTGTTTGGCTAAGCTGTCATCCTTATTTGTACCTGTAACCTTAGCTACCTGCTCTCTCTCTACCTTTTCTTCCACATGAACATGGGATAAAAGCTTTACGGTGTCCTCCCTGATGGCATCTGTCATAATGTCAAACATTTCATATCCGTTCATCTTATATTCCACAAGGGGGTCTCGCTGACCATATGCCTGCAAACCAATACCCTGACGTAGCTGATCCATATCGTCAATATGATCCATCCACTTTCTGTCTATGGTTTTAAGCAATATAACTCGCTCCAATTCCCTTATCATTTCAGCATTGGGGAATTCTGCTTCCTTTGCCTCATAGAATTTTACAGCCTCTTCCTTGAGCTGCTGCTTAAGTCCGCCCTTATTTTTACTGTGAATTCGCTCTAAGTTTACCGGCTCTAACGGAATAATTGCCAAAAGCTCCGTATTCAGCGCTCTTAAATCCCAATCCTCAGGTCTTGCATCCTCTCCAATAGTATTATCCACTGTATTTTCCGCAATATCCTGGAACATTTTGTAAATAACATCACGCATACTCTCGCCATCAAGTACTCTTCGGCGTTCCTCGTACATGATTTCTCTCTGTTCATTATTTACACGGTCATACTCCAAAAGATTTTTACGAATACCGAAGTTATTCATCTCTATCTTTTTCTGTGCACCCTCAATGGAATTGGTAAGCATCTTATGCTCAATTTCCTGTCCCTCCGGAATACCCAGAGTGTTAAACATATTTATAAGTCTTTCCGAACCGAAAAGGCGCATCAAATCATCTTCAAGAGATATATAGAACTTAGACTCTCCCGGATCTCCCTGACGTCCCGAACGGCCTCTAAGCTGATTGTCAATACGTCTGCTTTCATGGCGCTCTGTACCGATAATCTTAAGTCCGCCTGCCGCCTTGGCTTCTTCATCCAGCTTAATATCAGTACCACGACCTGCCATATTTGTAGCAATGGTAACCTTTCCGTGTATACCTGCTTCAGCTACAATTTCAGCCTCCATTTCATGGAATTTTGCATTAAGAACCTTATGCTCAACTCCACGCTTTTTAAGAAGCCTGCTTAATTCCTCACTGGCTTCAATAGTAATTGTACCTACAAGTACAGGCTGACCTTTCTCATGGGCTTCCACAACCGCATCCACTATGGCATTAAGCTTTTCTCTCTTGGTTTTATAAACCGCATCCTGTCTGTCAATTCTTGCCACCGGCTTGTTTGTAGGAATTTCAATAACATCCATTCCATAGATATCTCTAAATTCCTTTTCCTCTGTAAGAGCCGTACCTGTCATACCTGACTTTTTCTCAAACTTATTAAAGAAATTCTGGAATGTAATGGTGGCAAGAGTTTTGCTCTCTCTCTTTACCTTAACATGCTCCTTTGCCTCTATTGCCTGATGAAGTCCGTCAGAATATCTTCTTCCGGGCATAATACGCCCTGTAAATTCATCTACAATAAGTACCTGATCATCCTTAACCACATAGTCCTGATCTCTAAACATCAGATTGTGAGCACGAAGTGCCAATATTATATTATGCTGAATTTCAATATTTTCAGGGTCCGCCAGATTTTCTATATGGAAGAACTGTTCCACCTTTGCAACACCCTGCTCTGTAAGGTTTAGGTTTTTATCCTTTTCATTTACAATGAAATCCCCTGTTTCCTCACGCTCAATGCCCATTATGGCGTCCATTTTGGATAAATCCTCCATGTCCTCGCCACGGCTTAGCTGACGAGCCAGGATATCACATGCCTCATAGAGCTTTGTGGATTTTCCGCTCTGACCTGAAATAATAAGGGGGGTTCTTGCCTCATCAATAAGCACAGAATCCACCTCATCAATAATGGCATATCCAAGGTTTCTAAGCACCAGTTGCTCCTTGTAAATAACCATATTATCCCTAAGGTAATCAAAGCCCAGCTCATTGTTTGTAACATATGTAATGTCACAATTATATGCTTTCTGACGCTCCTCAGAAGTCATACTGTTTAATACAACTCCCACTGTCAGACCTAAAAATTCGTGAACCTGTCCCATCCACTCAGCATCTCTGTTTGCCAGGTAGTCATTTACCGTAACAATATAAACACCCTGACCTGAAAGCGCATTTAAATAAGCCGGACATGTGGATACAAGGGTCTTGCCCTCTCCGGTACGCATTTCCGCAATACGTCCCTGATGCAGAATAATACCACCTATTAGCTGCACCCTATAGTGCTCCATATTAAGAACTCTCTTTGCCGCCTCTCTAACTGTGGCAAAAGCCTCCGGCAGAATGTCATCCAGCGTTTCGCCGGCAGACAGTCTTTCCTTAAACTCCTTGGTTTTTCCCTTTAGCTCCTCATCTGACAATGCAGCATATGCTTCATGATAGCTTTCGATTTTATCTGCAATGGGATAAATTCTTTTAAGCTCTCTCTCGCTATGGGTTCCAAATATCTTATCTGTTATTTTGCTCATTTTTAATATTCCTTAGCTGTTTCTTCCCCATTCATTACCCTAAGTCCGCCTTGAACAAGCGCCAGGAGTTCATCTTCTCCGGGATATACTGTAAATGGTGCAATCCATTCACATCTTTCCTTAAGGCCTGCAATTATGCCCTTATCATAGGCAATACCACCTGTAGCCACAATAGCATCCACCTTACCCTTTAAAACAGTTGCCATTGAGCCTATATCCTTTGATACCTGGAATACAAAGGCATCTCTAAGCTCTATAGCCTTTTCATTGCCCTCATTTTCCCATTTTTCCAAATCTCTCATATCATTTGTGCCAATATAAGCATTAAGACCGCCATTGCCTACAAATTTCTTATACACCTCTGCCTCTGTATATTTACCTGAAAAACACATTTTTATAAGAGCGCCTGAGGGTACACCACCTGCTCTTTCAGGAGAAAATGCACCGTCTCCGTCAAGGGCATTAAATACATCTACAACTCTTCCGTTCTCATGGGCACCTACTGATACTCCACCACCCATATGCACAACTACAAGGTTAAGCTCCTCATATTTTTTATTATTTTCCTTGGCATATCTCTTTGCTACAGCTTTCTGATTTAAAGCATGGAATACGGAGGTACGTGAAATTTCAGGAACACCTGAAAATCTGGCAATATCACATAACTCGTCCACTACTACAGGGTCTACAATGAAGCTTTTAACGCCCAGTTCATCTCCGATTTCCTTTGCTAAAATTCCACCTAAATTTGAAGCGTGCTGTCCCTGCTTACCAATTCTTAAATCCTCTAAAAGCTCAGGTGTTACTTCATATGTACCACCCGGTATTGGCTTAAGCATACCGCCACGTCCCACAACCATTCCTAAAGAATGAATATCAAAATTCTTTTCCTTTAAAAGATTTATAATAATATCCTTACGAAAATCTTTCTGGTCTACAATCGAAGCATATCTTCCGATTTCCTCTGTAGAATGACGCAAGGTTTCTTCAAAAAGTAAGCTTTCGTCCTCAAATACGCCAATTTTTGTTGATGTTGAACCGGGATTGATAATTAAACTTTTTATACTCATAACTAACCTCTCATTCTGTCTGCTACTACTGCCGCAAGTGCAATGGAATTGACCTTAACATCTACAGTGTCTGAACGTGATGTAAGAATAACAGGTGCCTTTGTACCTGTAAGAATATTTCCGTTTTTGCAGTCTACCATATGGACGATTGACTTATATACAAGATTTCCTGCGTGAATATCCGGGAATACCAGAATATCCGCATCTCCTGCAACCTTTCTATCCAGCGCTCCCTTTTCCTCTGCCGCTTCCTTATAAAGAGCAATATCAAGGGACAAAGGACCGTCAACGATACAATTCTTTATTTCTCCCTCATCATTTAGCTTTGTAAGCTCTGCCGCATCCACAGTTACAGGCATCTTATCATTAACAGTCTCAAGGGCTGCCAGCAATGCTACTTTTGGCATATCCACACCACAGGCGTTTGCTACCTCTACTGTATAATCTATCATACATTTTTTATCTTCCACACTTGGATATGGAATAAATGCCACATCTGTCAAGAATAAGAGTCTGTCCATACCCGGAATTTCAAATACACATACATGAGAAAGGGGACGACCTGTTCTAAGTCCCACTTCTTTGTTCAGTACACTCTTTAAAAATGTACCTGTAGGTAAAAGTCCTTTCATATACATATCAGCCTCGCCATCATGCACAAGCTTAACCGCCTTTAAAGAAGCCTCCACAATATCCTTTTCGTCAATCACTCTGTAGTCTGACATATTCATTGAAAGCTCAGCGCCGATTGCATTAATCTGCTCCTCGTCGCCTACTAAAATTGCATTTGCAATTCCTCTTTCCTTTGCCACCTTAACAGCCTCAAGCACTGCCTTATCCTGAGCCACTGCCACTGCCAGAGTTTTGGTTTCACACTCCCCTACCCGTGATAATAACTCTTTGAAATTCTTAGCCATCTTAATCCTCCATATGTTTTCGGCACACTGCCGTTATATATAGTCTTAACCTTATATATAATACCACCAGAGTATTAAATATTCAATTGCTGTAACCAGTCCTTTACAAAACCTTAATAATCGGTTTCACAAATCTTAGAATAATACAACCTGCTACCAGGCTACGGACAGTCAATACTTATACAAAACTTGTTAACACTCGCTGAACAATCCATACCTGCATAATAAAAAGACCCGGTAAAATGTACTGCCCCAAAACAGACCAAAATCTAACATTTCAGGGTGGTACAAAATACCAAGTCTTTTAATTACTATATTTATTTAAATATCAATATCCATTGTTACATTAAGCACATAATCCGGATATTTTTCAGTGAGCTTTTTATGAATTTTATCAAACAGCTCTTCTCTGTTGTCCAGGCTATAATTCAAAATTATATCAAAGCTGATTGCTTTATTTTCCATATCCGCAAAGAAACCATGAATTTGTAAAACGCCATCATATGACATTACAAGATGATTAATTTCAGTACGGAGATTTTTTACTTCATCATTTTTTGTATTTACCGAATAAATTCCTACACCGCCTAACAGCACTCCATGCTTTTCATAAACATTTCCGGCTATACGACGCTCCATTGTATCAATTTCCTCTACAGTCATTGTATCCATAATTTCCACATGGACAGAGCCTATATATTTATCGGGTCCATAGCTGTGAAGAATTAAATCAAAGGCTCCAAGTACATTCTCATCCTGGCATATTGTCTGCTTTATTTCTTTAAGGTAATCTCCGTCAATACGCTTGCCTAATATTTCATCCAGGGTGTCACGCATCATTTCAATACCTGATTTTATAATAAGCAATGAAATAATTGCTCCTACATAGGCTTCTAAGCTCACATTACACATCATATATATTATGGCTGAAACCAATACGGAAACAGATATGATAGCATCGAATAATGCCTCCGAGCCTGACGCAATGAGTGAACCTGAATTAACCCGCTTTCCCGTCTTTTTTACATACATTCCAAGGAGAAGCTTTACCACTACTGCCGCCCCTATTATTATTAGGGAGGTAGTGCTATAATCCGCCGCTTCCGGGTCGAAAATCTTCTTGACCGCTTCAGTCAGTGATGTTATACCTGCATAAAGCACAATGGCCGCTACCAGTATAGCGCTTAAATACTCCACCCTGCCGTAGCCCAAAGGATGTTTTTTATCAGGCTTTCTGGATGCCGCCTTTGTCCCTATTATAGTAATCACTGAGGAAAGGGCATCACTTAGATTATTTACAGCATCAAGGATTACAGCAATGGAATTTGTGAAAACGCCTATAATCCCTTTAAGAGATGCCAATATCAAATTGGCAACAATTCCTATAATACTTGTTTTAATAATGATGCCGTAGCGTACTTCTCCACTGCCAACCTTAGCCTTGTTGTTGTCCTGCATCTTATTATCCCTTTCCATCAAATGCTTTTAAATTATAATGCAGCCTCTACTGCCGCTTTAACCTCTGCCATATCTACAGTTGGTTCAAAACGGGCTACAACCTTTCCTTCTCTGTCTACAAGGAATTTTGTGAAGTTCCACTTAATATATGCCTTGTCTCCAAAGGCTTTATTATTTGCTTTTGCAAACTTGTCTAAAGCCAAATTTTTAACGCCCTTTCCAAATCCGGCAAAGGGCTTTTCTGTTGCTAAATAGGCAAATAAGGGGTCTGCTGTTTCTCCATTAACATCAAGCTTTGCAAACTGAGGAAAATCTGTACCAAACTTCAATGTGCAAAATTCATGGATTTCATCATCCGAACCAGGTGTCTGATTTGCAAACTGATTGCAGGGAAAATCCAAAACCTCAAAATCTCTGTCCTTAAATTCCTTATACATAGCCTCAAGAGGCTCATAGTGAGGTGTGAAGCCACAGCCTGTTGCTGTATTTACAATAAGTAAAAGCTTTCCCTTGTAATTATCTAAACTAACATCCTCTCCCTGTCTGTTTTTAACTGTAAAATCATAAACTGTATTCATTTTCTTACCTGCCTTTCTGTGCATCCTATTGTTCGGTATTTCCTAATAGTTCATACAATAATGAGTAGAGCTGTTTTGCTTTGTCTGCCGGAAGTCTTATGCAACCTCCCACCTTTGAGGGTATATCCTTTGCTGCTTTTTTCAAGTCCTTACCCTGCTTTGTAAGTGTAATAATAACTACCCTGTCATCTTCAGGATTTCTTTTTCTTTCCACATATCCCGCCTGCTCCATTTTTTTAAGCAGCGGAGACAATGTACCATTGTCCAGCATAAGCTTTTCACATATCTCGCCAACCGGCACACCATCCTTTTCCCACAGCACAAGAAATACAAGATATTGAGTATACGTCAAACCCATTGGCTTTAAAACCGGAGTATAAAGACTCGTAATATTTCTTGATGCCGCGTATAGAGGAAAGCAAAGTTGATTTTCAAGTCTCAAAGCCTCATAATCATTTCCCATATATCCACCATTCTCTTTCTATTTGAAACAATTATATTTTATCAAATATATGAGGTATGTCAAGTGCTTTGCAATATCTTTTATATTTGTTGTTTTTGCTTATAAATTATTACTGACATTATAAGAAGTAAGGGTTATTGAAATTTATATCCTTATAAACAGATAAAAGCGGAGCATAAGCTCCGCTTTTATCTGTTTACGCCTATTTATTCATTAATTGGGTAATATCAGCTTTTTCAGGCATTACCCTAAGAGCACCCTTTTTAGTGGTAATAAGAGATGCCGCCGCATTGGCAAAGGTAAGCATTTCTTTAAGCTCTGCTTCTTCTAAATCCCTGATACATCCATCCACACAATTATTTTCCAATAGATAATGAAGTACAGAGCCACAGAATGTATCTCCGGCTCCCGTGGTGTCCACTGCATCATCCCTTACAAATGCAGGCACAACGACTTTGGCACTTCTGCTAAACGCCATACTTCCCTCTTTTCCTAAGGATACCAAGAGCAAATCAATATTTGGATATTTATCCTGCAAAAATTTTGCTCCCTCTTCATAGTCGGACAAGCCTGTATACCATACAATCTCATTATCAGAGATTTTAAGCATATTGCAGTGCTCCATTCCAAAGGCAATCTGTTCCTTGGCTACATCCAGATTTTCCCACAAAAGCTCCCTCAAATTAGGGTCATAGCTAATAGCAGCCTTTGCTTCCTCTGCCACATATACAGCTTCCAGGGTAGCTTCTCTTGCAGGCTCGTCTGTTAATGACAAGGAACCAAAATGGAATATTTTTGTATCACTAATCATATCTTTATTAAGCTCAGAAGCCCTAAGCATCATATCTGCTCCCGGATTTCTGTAAAAAGAAAATTCTCGATCTCCGTCAGGATGGTTTTTTACAAATGCCAGTGTTGTACGATTATCTTTATCTACTACAAGTCCATTCGTACATATTCCCACTTCTGTCAGCGCATTTTTTAGCTGACTTCCAAATATATCCTCTCCAACCTTTCCTATAAATCCTGTTTTATGGGATAGCTTAGTAAGAATTGCAAGTACATTACAAGGTGCACCGCCTGGATTGGCTTCCATTATCGGATTTCCCTGCGGGCTTATACCTGCATCAGTAAAATCAATTAAAAGTTCCCCAAGTGCCACTACATCATAGCTTTTATTTCCCATACCCTGCCTCCTCTTTTCTTTTAAATATATCGATAAAATCCTGAGTAAATGGTGCTCTGGCAATCCCATATTCTGTAATAATACCTGTAATCAAATCATTATCAGTAACATCAAAGGCGGGATTAAATACCTTAACCCCCGCAGGCGCCATTCTCTCCTCATACCACATTTCAGTTACTTCCTCTGATTTTCTCTCTTCTATATGAATTTCATCTCCCGTAGGAGTACTCATATCTATTGTGGAAGTAGGAGCACATACATAAAAGGGCACATTATATCTTTTTGCCAATGTTGCCACCATACTTGTTCCGATTTTGTTAGCCGTATCTCCATTGGCTGCCACTCTGTCACAGCCCACAAATACTGCCTGCACCCATCCGTTTTTCATTACCATTCCCGACATATTATCACAGATAAGGGTAACATCCACTCCTGCTGACATTAGCTCATATGCTGTTAATCTTGCTCCCTGTAATAGTGGCCTTGTCTCATCTGCAAATACTTTAAAATTATATCCCTGCTCCGTTCCTAAATATATGGGAGCTGTGGCTGTACCATATTTACAGGTGGCAAGCTGGCCTGCATTACAATGTGTAAGAATACCATCCCCCGGCTTTAAAAGTGATAAGCCATATTCCCCAATAGTCCTACACACCCATATATCTTCCTCTTTAATCAAAAGACATTCCTTTTCAAGAGCCTTTAATATAATAGCTTCCTCTTGGGCATAATTATAATTGCTGTTTTTCAGGGACAGTATCTCCCCTTTGGCTACTTCATCCATTCTCTCAAGCGCCCAATGCAGATTTACCGCTGTAGGTCTTGAAGAGTCCAGATAATCCTTACATTTTACAAATTCTTTATAAAACTCATCCAGGCTATCTGTCACTATTTTACACGCCAGAATATAAAGCCCCATAGCAACCGCAACTCCTATTGCCGGCGCTCCACGTACCTTTAAAAGATATATGGCATCCCAAATATCCTTAGCTTCAGACAAACGAATAAGCTCTGTCTTTCCCGGCAGCTTTGTCTGGTCAATAATTATCAGCTCTTTTTTCTCTAAATCTATATCTACAGTTTCATAATCAAGAATTGTTTTATCAGCCACATTACACCTCTTTAATATAGTATGGCATAATTCTATCATTATAAGTCTGCACCATCAAGCCACATTAGACTTGTACAAAAACTTACCCTTGTACAAAAACATTAGACTTGTACAAAAAACACACCTCCCGAAGCCTAAATTTCTAAAACTCAAAAAAATTTGCATAAAAGATTTGCTTGTCTTATTGTTCTGCTATTTAGATAACAGAGAATAAATAATTCTTGCATACTCCTTGGCTATGGGCTTTTTTCCCTGTGGATGTATATCGTGAAGTTCTCCTGTTCCATCTGAGTCTGCCATATATGAATTGTGAATTTGTTGTTCCATAAGAGTCTGTAGCTCCCTCATTTTCTCCCATCCGCTTTTTATTTTAATATTAGCTTTTTCTTCCTCTGTAAGCTGTGGCATTGCATCCAGCTCAGGCAATCTTGTATATATATAGGGAAGTTCCTCTCCCCATAGCTTTCTTAAGCTTTCAATGTGCAATCTGCTCAAATCAAAATATTTGCCCTCAGGCTCCTCTGTGTTTGACTCTCCCTGATACCATAAAAATGCAAATATGGGATAATTTGTGCAAGGATATAGCATACCGTTAAATAATCCTGTTGGCTTATATCCTATAAAATCTACTTCGCCTATTTTTTCAGTATGGGCTCCTATAGCATATTTCCAGCTTCCGGCTAAATCAATACTCTCCGTCGCCCCTACTATACGCTCTTCATCATTCACAATTTCTCTTCTCACATCCCCCCTGAAAATAGTCAAGCTTTTATGAGGTGTGACACCACCTGCTCCCCCATTTACCATAAGCTGAATACATATAGTATTAGTACCCTCTTTTAAAATTCCCGCGGGTATGGGATATCTTCTTGGTGGATAGCAATATGGAGTAGTTCCCACAAAGGTACCATTTATATATACCACATCACTGTCAATCAAGGTTCCCAGCCAAAGCATACACTCAGCCTCCGCCATCTCCTCACTAGCTTCAAATTTTCTTCCAAGCCACACAGAACCCGTAAATCCATCCAAGGCTGTACCTCTAAAATAGGTGGGTAGAAAAATATCCTCTCCGCCATCAATAAAACTGCCATTATACCAGTCCGCACCCTTTTTTATGCCGATATCATTATCACGAATAGAGGCATCCCATTTAGAATATACCTTGTCATTGTTTTTAAGCACCCGTTCTATATATTCCCTGGAATTATATCTATCTGCTATTTCCAGATATTCAGGATAATCTGCAAGCATATCCCTGCTCATCCAGGCTTCAATAGGAGAGCCGCCCAATGTAGCATTTATAACCCCGATGGGAACTCCTGTTTTTTCATATAATTCCTTACACAGAAAATATCCCAAAGCAGGACAGTCATCCAGCATATCAGGTCCTATTTTTTTCCATTCCCCTGTTTCCAATTCCTCCAAAGGCTTATCAAAACAAGTCTTTTCTGATATTTTAAAGCTTCTTAGCTTATCATACACTTTCCCATCCCACTCTTCCGGATATGTGTCCTTTACGCGACACATAGGAAACTCCATATTGGATTGTCCGGACATTAAAAATACATCTCCAAAATAAATATCCTCCGAAGTCGCAATACTTCCATCTCCCTCTACTGTAAGACTATAAGCCCCTCCTGCCGGAAAAGGGTCGAAAAATACATCAAAGCGTCCTGAAGCATTTGTGTCAGTCCGCTTTGACACCCCTGCCAGTTTTACCTCAACAGAGCTATCTGCGCTACCCCAGCCCCATATATGAACTCTTTTATCCCTTTGTAAAACAGCACCATCCCTTAAAAGGCGTGGAAGTATAATTTTATTATTTTCATTCCCCATATTATTAGTCCTCTTTTTTAAAGTTATCACTATTTTGTTTTAAAAGGTGTATGCCGGCACTCTATCCACGCATTTATACCTTTAGGCTCATTTCCTTATAGTGGCAGTGCTCTTCTGCCTGCTTAATAAAAAACGTTTCCTTAGCCCCTAAATATCCGTACGGCGGTTTATTTCCAGTCTTATACACTACTATTTTCTGTAGCACAAGTCCCGGCTCCAGGGCATATATTTTCAGCCTGTTCAATCCACACTTGCATTTAATAGTACTTGTAGATTTCCTTATATTATTAAGTACTCCCTCAGACCAGAATACATTATTATCAGTTACCTTAAAGCCTTGAGGAATCGCATCGACTATATCAGTCACCGCATCATTAATACCTATTCCATAATATAAGCTTCCTGCCTGAGTGGAAGGATTTGCAGGAGACATATATATATCTGCCTCATATTCTCCGGCTTCCTCTATCGTGAAAGCATATTCAATATAAGGAGCTTCTTCCAATTCTTTGAATGTATTAGTCACAGGAATAACTTTCATTCCAGAAAGAGTTTTCCCATATTCGGGAAGCTCTTTAAAGCCTCCCTCAGAAGTATTACTCTTTTTTACATAGTGAGAAGCCTCTATTGATATATAATTATAAGGCTGGTAAGTTGTTTCCTGCATATGGGTGCCGCACCAGATAAAGGTATTTTCTCTATATTTATATTCATCATTATTAAAATATTTAATAGGCACTATAACCTTGGTTTCTCCCACCGGGCTACTTATCAAAAGCTCCAACCGCTCATCCTCATCAATGACACTTCTGTCAGTTGCAATTACAATATCTATATGTCCAAAGGCTGGCACAGTAATATTATCCGTGTCTTTATCTGTTGTCGCGTTTTTTTCAGACAATGATTTTTCAGATAACGCCACTCCGGCATAAGCCAATACCGCCACCTTTACTCCATCAACCACAGACAGCCATTTAACACTACACTCCACATCACGGGTGCACCCACTATATATTCTTATAATTGCAGTATTATTTTCAGGATTAAGCAATTCCTCTGTAACTAAAGTTTTTCCCGACCAAAATCCACCCTCTGTATATTGTGATGTACCGGGGATTGTTACCACTACCCTGTCTTTATTCCCCGGCTTACGGCTATACACAATAGGATATCCACACTCTTCCTCATTCCAGCCTGTAAAACCAATATGCTCCGACATACCCATTCCATACCACTTTGAATTACTGAATGTATGTAGTTCTTCTATCAAATCATCATCCAGCTTCAGACATTCATTTACAATCCCGGCATAGTGTGTGGCCTCCGTTGCTCCTATTTTAGTCAGATAGTGATTTATTCCGGTAGAAAGCCACAGCCTTTGAATATTCAAATTTGCCATTAATGGATAATACAGTAGTTCATATAAAGCTGACTTTACCTCTTCATTACAGCCATCATAAAGCTTTTGCATATTTTTCATATGCTCATCACATATTTCAAGCATATCAAAGGCTTCATTATATCCCTCACAGGAATATATGCTGTCATTCATTGCCTCCGGACGACGTCTGGACGCAATTTTTGTGTACTCCATAAACAGATTTTCCACAAGCTTTACTGACTGCTCGTCCATCCTTTCCCCAAAATGAAAAGCAGTAAATTCTCCTGTATACTCCCTGGCACTGTTTAAATTATTTATTCCCCAGCGGTCATAATCGAAAGCCAAATCCAAAAAATAAGACAGGGGATACTCCATTGTAAATATATCTCCCACATTTACAATCCAAAGCTCTCTTATACCAAATTCATATGCCTGTGTAAGCTGTTCCCACACCTTGGGCAAGTAACTGCTGTTGACCCATTCATAGGACGTAGGGGCTCCATGATAATCAAAATGGTAATAAAGACCGTAGCCACCTCTGTGCTTTCGCATTTCCTCAGTCGGAAGAGTTCGCAAATTTCCATAATTATCATCACAGAGCATAAGAATTACATCCTCAAGCTCGGGATTTCCCATAAGTCCCCCGGTATTTTCATCCCCATAGAAAAATGGCTCTACTTCCTTATATAATGCCAGCATTTTAGGAACATCATCCTTTGCCACATTTTTACGTATTAGCATATTTTGGGTTTTGAGTACATTTTCCAGTAGTGCAATATTATCCCTAAGAGTAGCACTCTTGCCCATTATTGCACTGTCTGCCTCGCCCCTCATTCCCACTGTTATTACATTTTCAAAGTCTGCATTTCTCTTAAGACCATCCTCCCAAAAGCGTGTGATTCCCTCTGGATTTGTATTAAAATTCCATGCATCCCCATATATAGAGTCCTTTCCTCTAAGCTTAGAATATTCTTCTCCATGGCGCATACATGGCTCATGATGGGAGGTCCCCATAATTACCCCAAACTCATTGGCAAGCTCTGCTCCAAGAAGCCCCGGACCATCATCGGAAAAGACCGAGGACCACATAGCCGGCCACATATAATTTCCCCTAAGTCTTAATAAAAGCTCAAAAATCCTCTCATAGCATTTAGAAGTGAAGCCTCCGAAATGATGGTTGCACCAGTTGCCAAATGCCGGCCACTCATCATTTATAAAAATGCCCCTGTATCTTACAGACGGTTCTTTGCTTACAAAATTATCTCTATCGGAAATTTCCATACTGTCCCTTTTTGAAGGTACTATATTAAACCAGTTAATAAATGGAGAAACACCCATAAGCTTTGACAGATGGAACATTCCGTATATCCCTCCCCTTTTATCGGAGCCTGCAATTATAATGCCCTGACGGTTTTCTTCCCCTAAATTAACAGTAATAAATTTATATACCTCCCTCTTTCCCCTTATATCCGAAGTATCCAATAAACCTTTAGCCTCAATAACTTCAAGCAGGCGGCTTTCTCCTGCTATACCGCATATAATCGGCTGTGCACATGCATGGACGGTGTTAAATGAATCCGTACCCGTAAACGCTTCGGAATTCGCAGACTGCACCTGTGGCTCTATGCGCTCCACTACAGGACATGCCGAAAAGACTCTCCCAAAATCCTTTGCTAAAAGTCCGGCCACTCTATAAATACCCTTATCTCCATCCCTGTCAGTAAGAATTTTTATGTTATTTTCCTCAATCCCCCACTTACTGATTACATACGGCATAATTTCCCTCCCAATGCAATGCCGGGAAACGCCTAAAAGGCGTTTCCCTCAGCATTTCAATAACAATTTATTACTTTTCTTTATACGTCTGCATATGTTAGTTTAACATCTTTTTATCCCCATATACCTCCGCCCAAAGCTGTGCTCTTTCTTCCGCAATGGCCTTGCCGCCGGAAGCCATATAGTCCTCCATATACTCATCCCACACGGAATCAAATTCCGAAGGTGACGCAGCCACCGCTTTATCATATAAAATATTTCTCTTTTCCGAAAGGGCTGTACCCATTCCGTCCTCCGACTTTACCTGACCTACATTTACGTTCTTTTCCCTTCTGCAATCCGTATTGGCAATCCGATTTGCCTCCATAACAATTTCGGGGGCAATTCCCGCATAGCTGTGGGAAATGGACTTTAAGGTAATATCCTCATCTTTTAAATGCAATCCGTTACAGGTGATTGTATAATCAATGTTCATTGCGGAGTTCATAATCGCATCCCCTGTTGTAGCCACAATTTCATATGCTCCGTCCTCAAGTACATTGTGGGTCACGCCCTCATCTCCAATCTGCAAATACTGTATATGCTCAGGATCGGAAATCCAGTCTAAATACAGCATACACGCAAGGGGCTCTTTATTGGTTGACGGGAAGAATATTTTTCTGTCGCCCGCCGTGGAAGTGACAAACTTTGTATGTTTGCCCGTCCTGTCCTCAAAGGGGTCAATCGCTATAAAGCCAGCATTTTCTCCCACTATTCTCTGTAAATTGGCATTAATGGAATCCTCACCATTTCTGAAAGGATAATCCCAGTTATGTGTGAATGCGCCCACATAGCCTGCTTTGAGCATATCATCCTCGGTAGTGTCCCCTTCACCAAACAGTGCAAAATCATCCCACATAAGCTTTTCATTATACCATTTGTTTAAAAGCTTTATTGCATCCTTAGTTCCGTCCTGCGTAAGCTTTCTGTCATCAAATCCGTTTACGTAGTAATCGTAGTCCGAAACTTCAGGATCCATCTTAGACTCAATCAGTGTTGCCGCCCTCCAGCCGACATCATAGCTCACTGAATAAGGTATCATTTTTGAAGCGTCACTTCCCAAAAGGGTATCCGCATTATCCCTGAAAGCAACCAGCATATCCTCAAACTCCTGAGTAGTTTGGGGGACCTTCAAATCAAGCGCCTTAAGCCAGTCCTCTCTTACAAAGGTATTGATACGGTTTGTGGTGGCTCTTTTTCCCTCTATAGCCCAAATAGTGCCATCCTTAGGACTCTTATTCCAATATAGATTTGTTTCTCCCAGCCAGTTAAAAAGATTCGGAAGCTGCTCTTTGTATTCATCCAGATATGACTGCATATCCAGTATACCATCCATATTTGCATATGTCTGTACCGTGGGATAATCATAGGTTACGCATATATCCGGCGCGCTTCCTGCCGCTAAAAGATTGTTAATTTCATCGACCTCCGTCCAACGGGGAACAGCCACAAATTCAACCTCTATATTATGCTTTTCCAAAACTCCGTTTTTAATATACTCCGTGTACATATTGTTTAAAGGATCCGAACCGTTGTCAACATTTCTGTCATATACTTCCACCCGTATATGGCGTGTTTCTTTAAAGCGCCCGTCAACAAGCTCGCTGTCAGTTTCTTTCGCCTCCTCTGCATGAGCATCGGTTACTGCTTCCTTTTCTCCTGACGGCGTATCGGCGGGCTTATCTGTTTTTCCCCCACAAGCCAGCATTGGTACTGTCAGGCAAAGTGTCATCAGTACTGCAATAAATTTCTTTTTCATTCTTCCTCCATTCTGAATTTTTTGCAAATTCCCTAAACTAAATACTCTATTTATGAATAACGAAAATATTTCGTTTATTCCGCCTTCATTCTTTCACAGCTCCCAATGTCACACCGTGAATGAAATACTTTTGCAGCCACGGATAAATGCACAAAATAGGTATTGTTGAAAACATAACTATCGCACATTTAAGGGACTCAGTCAGCCCGGGAGTGGAAAATCCCTCCTGTGTTGTCACTTCCACGCTGTTTATATTGTTTATTACATTGTAAAGAAGAAGCTGCAACGGATAATATGCCTTGTTTTTTATGTACATAAGAGCATCCGAATATCCGTTCCATCTGCCTACCGCATAAAAAAGTGCCAATGTAGCCAACACAGGCTTTGACAGAGGCAGATATATTGATATCAAAATTCTAAAAAAGCTTGCTCCGTCTATTTCTGCCGACTCCCTCAGCGAATCGGGAATGCCGTAAAAAAAGCTGCGCATAATTATCATATTATAAATCGAAAGGCAGCTTGGAATAATCAAAGCATAAGGAGTATCCAGCATATTAAGATTTTTTAAAAGCAGATAATTGGGAATCGTACCTGCATTAAAAAACATTGTTACGGTAATTATTATATTAAATATAAAACGTCCCCTTAGCTTTCCGAAAATCAGAGGATAAGCACAAAGCATAGTCATGGTTAAGGACACCAATGTGCATATCGCCGTCAAAAACGCAGTCCATACAAACGACTTTATATACTTCACATCTTTAAGCACGGTGTCGTATGCATTAAGAGTCCAGCCCTTTGGCATTAAATACACCTCGTGCTTGACAAGATAATCCGCTCCGCTAAGGGATTTTGCCAACAGGTTGATCATGGGCAGCAGGCAGATTAATGCTATTAAAATACAAAATATGACTATTATCACATCGGCTAAATCTGTATGTCTTACAGTACGATTATCCATTTCCATTTCCATTCCCATCCTCCTACCATATGCCCCGCTCTCCCAATCTGCGGGAAATCCAGTTGGCTAACAGCAAAAATACAACTCCCACAACTGACTGAAACAGTCCCACCGCCGTTGTTAAGGAAAATTTAAGTCCTTTAATTCCATTAGTATACACGTATGTGGAGATAACATTTGCAACATCCATAACCATATTGTTTTGCATTGCAAACGGTCTGTCGAATCCTCCGCCTAATATATTTCCTAAATTCATAATAAGCAGTATCACAATTGTAGGGCGCAGTCCCGGCAGGGTTATATGCCTTATTTTTTCCCACCTGCTGGCACCGTCTACCGAAGCCGCCTCATATAATTCCGTGCTTATCCCCGTTATAGCTGCCAGATATACTATGGAATTCCACCCAAAGCTCTGCCATACTCCGATAAGCACATATGTAATCACCCAATGCGGCGGATTATTTAAAAAAGGGATCGCCGTTTTGCCAAGTTTTGTAATCAGCATATTGACAAAGCCGGAGTTTGGAGCAAAAAGCTGTAATGCCAGACTTGATATAATGACCCATGAAAGAAAATGTGGCATATATGCTATTGTCTGAACACATTTTTTAAATCTCTTTAATCTGAGCTCATTGAGCATAATTGCAAATATAATGGGTATTGAAAATCCGATTAGCAGATCCAGAAAATTCAGGCACAAAGTATTTTTAAGGGCATTTCTGAAATCCCTGCTTAAAAATGCAGTAATAAAATATTTAAAGCCGTGGTTATCCGTCCATGGCATTTCCCATAGGCTTTTAGAAATGCTGTAGTCCTTGAAAGCTATCTGGACATAGCTCATGGGCATATATTTAAAAACAAACAGATAAAGCATTGGCAGCAGCAGCATCAGATAAAGCTGCCAATATCGTTTCATATAAATTTTTAAATCTTTTCCTTTTTTCAAAGCTTCTTTTTTCATTTTGTTTCTCCCCAATCACAGGAACAATATTTCTTTAAGGTTTCTCTGACTGCTCCCCATCCGCTGTTAAGTTCATTAAAATATTCTGTCACCTGCCCGCCCAGGCCATATTCGCATAAATCTACTCCAAAGATAGCTCTATCTCTAAGAACCGGCTCTATCATTTCAAGTGCCGTTTCATCTCCGGGCTTTATTTTTTCGATAATTTGCCTTAGTTCTCCAAGCTTAGGGTCGGGACTTAATTTATATGAAGCTCCCCAATCATCGACTGCCATCAGGTATCTGAGCCAGCCCGCATAAATTAATGGAATTATTTTAAGCTGAAGCTCCTTTTTATCGGAATTCTCAATATGCCTTAAAAGAGTTTCCCCGAATCGTATCCCCAGCTTTTGTGAAGTGTCCGTCGCAATTCTTTGCGGAGTATCCGGTAAATATTTATTGGGCAGTCTTTCTTCCAATACGGTCTTTAAAAAGCTTTCCGGCTCTATGATTTCCGGATTCTCCGCCACGGGAAGCCCTTCATTATATCCCAAAAGATATATCATATTTTTAAGCTCCGTATCCTCAAGCTCCGCCGCAATACTCGTGTATCCAAGCAAGCATCCGAAAATCGCCAATGCGGTATGCAGAGGGTTTAAGCAGGTGCAGACCTTCATATTTTCCGCCTTTTCAACTTTTTTTCTGTCTGTAAAAATAAAGCCTGCTTCTTCCAGCAAAGGACGTCCCGCAGGAAAAGCATCCTCTATTACCAGGTATTCATACTCCTCAGCATTGACAAAGGGTGCAATGTATGTACTCTTCTTTGTGATAATGGGCGATAGCCCTTCAACTCCATCCGCACCCAACATATTTCCTATTTTTTCATCGGGTCGAGGAGTTATTTTATCTATCATCGTCCAGGGAAATGAAAAAAAATCTTTATCCGTAATCGCATCCGCAAATTCCCTTGATGTAAAGCCCTGCTCCGTCCATTTATAGACAAATTCGGATATTGCCTTAAACAGTTTGCTTCCGTTTTCCCGGCAGTTATCCATACTTACTAATGCCAGAGGCTTCTTTATTTTTATAAATCTATGATATAAAAGAGCCGCCACCTTACCCATATAGCTGCCTGCCCTTTCAGGCGGATTTTTTAAATCCTTTAATACCTCGTCCTTATACTCCCCATCATTTTTCCGCAAAACATACGCCTTTTCCGTAATGGTAAAGGTCGCCATCTGTAAAGAGGGGTTGGCAAAAATCTCTTTTACCCTGCATATATCCGCGTCCTTTTCTCCGCTAAGCTCAAGACTTTCCGATACGGACGCCACCACTTTTTTCTCTATATTCCCCTTGCTTTTAAGCGTTGCAAGAATAAAGAGGTTATCATGAGGTATATTTATTTTCCGAACAATATCGTAATCAAACCCCTCCACAGCAATGAGTCCCGTGTCTGAAATCCCCCTGTTCAATAAATCCTGAACCCTGTTTGCCAAAAGCGCTCTGAAAATATTTCCCGAGCCGAAGTGAACCCATTTAGGGTTTTCCTTAGTCATTCTGCTAATGCGATTAATGTCAAACTTAGGCATTATATAGCCCTTTTGCTCCCATTCGGCAGTATTTTTAATCCCCGCTAAATTAAGCTCCACTTTTTTTCTCTCCCTTTACAATCGCTTCCCAAAGTCCGTTTAAATATGTGGCTCCTAACGCTCTGTCATATAACCCGTACCCCGGCAGTGCCTGCTCTCCCCAAATCATTCGTCCATGGTCCGGTCGCATAAGTCCGTCAAAGCCTGTTTCATAAAGTGCTTTCATTATTTCATACATATCGAAGCTTCCATCCGCGGATAAATGAGCTGCCTCTTCAAAATCCTCATCTGAATTAAATTTCAAATTCCTTATATGAGCAAAATGAATTCTTCCCTTAAGAGCCCTGATTGTGTCCGCCAGATTATTATTGGGATTGGTGCCATATGAACCAGTACAAAAGGTCACACCATTATGAGGATTGTCCACTCTCTTCATAAGTCTTAAAATATTTTCTTTATTATTTATAATCCTGGGCAATCCAAAAATACTCCATGCCGGGTCATCGGGATGTATTGCCATATTAATATTGTGCTTATCACATACCGGCATAATCCGTTCCAGGAAATATACAAGATTTTCAAATAAAATCTCAGATGTAATCCCCTCATACTCTTTAAAAAGTTCCTTTATTTTTCCCATTCGCTCAGGTTCCCAGCCAGGTAATTCCACATCCTTACTTCCATTCTCTATTACCTCTGCCAGCTTTTGTGGCGTAAGCTTATCAATTTCTTTTTTATTATATGCCATTACAGTGGAACCATCTGCTCTGCGCCTTGCCAGCTCTGTCCTAGTCCAGTCAAACACGGGCATAAAATTGTAGCAAACCATATGTATATCTTCTTTTCCTAGGTTTTCGAGAGTTTTAATATAATTATCTATATAAAGCTCCCTGTTTCCTCTACCTGTTTTAATATCATCATGCACATTTACACTTTCAATTCCCCAGAGACAAAGTCCATTATTTTCTACAGTTTCTTTCAGCTCTTTTATTTCTTCCTGTGTCCAAAGCTGCCCCGGAAGTTTATTATAAAGGGTGCTTATTACTCCTGTTACTCCCGGAATTTGCCTTATATTTTCAAGTGTAACCGTATCCTGTTTTCCAAACCATCTTAATGTCATTTCCATACTGTATACCCACCTTTTCTATTTAACCAGATTATAAATTAAATCCTACAGCATCATCCATTGCAGTCTTGAAGTCAATTCTTGCAAAAATTGCGATTTTTTGTAATAAATATTTTAAAAGTATTCTTTTTTGTTAAAATATATATGATTAATGGTTTAATAAGAGGTATTTAGTGCTATGTCGCAATTGTCTGCGAAGATTTCTTTGTGCGCTATGTACTGGCAAATAGGGGATTAAATGAGAAAAGAATTAAGAACTGTTTTTACTACAAGACAGTATATGCTGTCCAATGATTTTGAACTTTATTATTACAGTGATATACATAGCAAAAGCGCGTCCACACATACTCACGATTACTATGAATTTTATTTCTTTATTGCAGGTAATGTTCTGATGCATATTGGAAAAAAGCAATATGAGCTATCTCCCGGACAGCTTATAATTATACCTCCCGGTGTACCTCATCACGCAGAAATTCGTGAGCTGAATAAATATTATCAGCGTTTTGTTTTCTGGATTAGCAAAAGCTATTATGAAAAATTGATAGAAAGTTCTTTTGATTATAAATACGTAATAGAGCGTTCCATAGAAAAAAAAGAATATTTATTTTCTTTTGATACTATTCAATTCAATGCCATCCAATCTGAAATTTTTAATTTAATTCAGGAGATGCATCAGAAGAGATATGGAAAAACTACTAAAACAGATTTAATGCTACGGGGATTGTTATTTGATATTAACAGAACTATATATGAATATGAGCATCCCAGCAAAACCAGGGAGGATACCTCTTTATATGGCAGACTGATTACATATATCAATGTTCATCTCACGGAAAATGAGCTTTCACTGAATACCATTGCCGGCAGATTTTACCTTAATAAATATCATATATCCCATATTTTTAAGGCGAATTTTGGTATCTCTCTGCATAAATACATAATCAAAAAACGCCTTGAGCTTTTTATAAACCAGATACGTCAAAGCGACAATCTTGCGAAAACCTGCCTATACTGCGGCTTTACAGATTACTCAACTTTCTATAGAGCCTTTAAAAAGGAATATGGCATATCCCCGGCAGCTTATAAAAAAATGTTAGAAATTGAAAGTGAAGAATTTGTTCAGAGCAAGTATAATACTAAAGGCGGTACCTCTTAAGAAGTACCGCCTTTAATAACCTACACTTTTACATATTTCATTATAATATCGCTCTCAAAAGACTTTCCCTCTTCTGATTTAAGCATAATACGATATTTGTATTTTTTAGCTATACGTTTCACAACTCTAAGCCCTATACCATGCTCAGGCAAATATTCCGATTTTAATTTTCCGTTTATCTGTTTTATTTCCTGACCTGATACACCTTTTCCATTATCAATAATGCTAAGCTGTATTCTGTTATTTGAATATTTTTTCAAGAAAATATCTATATTACAGCCTGCTTCATTGTGATTGACTGAATTAGATATTAAATTATCAATCATTCTTTTTACCAGGCTCTCATCCCCGATAATAACTGTTTTTTCCAGACCGCTTTCTATATCCAGATTAAAACTATAGCTGTCATTGCATATATTGGCATAATCACATACAAGCTCTCTTAAAAATGGAACAAATTGTATCTTGGCTTTATTCCATTTTCCCATTCCACTTTCCAGCTTGTTTTCAGTATTTAAGTTATTTACTAAATCCCTGATTTTAAAGCATTGTTTTTCAACAATACTCCCCCGTTCCGTATTTCCCATAACTATACTAAGCGGAGTTCTTATATCATGTGATACTCCCGCAATCCATTCACTGCGATGCCTCTCCTTTAGCTTTACCCTTTTTCCGGTAAGCCACAGAGGAATTACAAGTACAATAATTAAATCAACAATTACAATATATGGTAATACAGAGAATATCATTGTAAGAGCCGAGGTGCCAAACTTCAACGTGTATTTCCACATAGAATTTTTCGGAAGCCCTATTACCATTAATTCCTTATCCCTACGCCATGTATAAACGGGATAATCCTTTAAATACCATCGACTAAAGCCTGCTACATCGGCTAATGAAAAACACTGCGGTATGTCATCGGGCTTATTATATTCCCATACCACATCTCCCTTTTCATCTATTATTATGACAAAGGCATTTAATCTGTCTATTTCTTCAAACACATTATCATAAATATTATAGCTTTCGTCCTCTTTCTGTATACCGTCCGATATCCTACTAATGGATAGAAAATATTTTTCCTCATCCGTAAACAGATTTATACCTACAATAATTCCCACATTAAACAATATTAAAATTACAATTACAATCCCCATATATAAAAAATAGGATATTAATTTTCTCATAGCTTATCTACTCCCATAAGTCTATATCCAAGACCCCTGACTGTTTGCAAATATACAGGCTTTGCAGGGTCAGTTTCTATTTTTTCTCTTAAGCGACGTATATGGACTATTAAAGAATTTTCCAGACCATAGCTTCCCTCCGGCCATAATGTATCCATTAAAGAGTTAATAGATACTATTTTACCTCTGTTTTCATAAAGCTTGGTAAACAGCATAAATTCCTTTGCCGTCAGTTCAAAAGAGCTTTCGCCTCTATATATTATTCCCGAGGATAAATCCACCCTTGTATTCCCCAAAGCCACTATTTCATTGTCAGACAAATGATAAGTCCTCTTTAGTACTGCCCTTATTCTTAAATACAGCTCTTCGGGAGTATATGGCTTTGTAACATAATCATCTGCACCTAGTCCCAGTCCCTTTAATCTACTGGCTTCTTCATCCTTTGCGGACAAAAATATAACCGGTATATTTTTTCCCGACTTTAACCATCCATCGTACAAGGATAATCCGTCAATATCAGGCATCATAATATCCAACACAGCCAAATGATAATTGTTCAGAAATATTTTTTCATTGGCAATTTTTCCGTTAAGTGCAATATCTACATTAATAAAGCCCTTTTCACGCAAAAGCCTTTCATTAATGTCCAATATATCTTTTTCATCATCTACCAATAATATTTTGTAATCATATAAGTGCATTACCTATTCCTCCATTGATGATTATAAATACAGTATACACATTCTATATTTTCATATAAATCAAAAAATCTTTTTCTTAAGGTAAATGTAATGTAGCCGTCATTTTTATGTAATGTAGCTGCTTTAATATATAGTCATAAACGCAAAGGAGGCTTGAAAATGAGCAAATATATTATTGAAACAAGTAATTTATGTAAAAAAAGCGGCAACAAATATCGTGTTAAAAATCTGGATATGAAAATTCCGAAGGGAATTGTTTATGGTTTCCTGGGTGCTAATGGAGCCGGAAAAACCACGACTATGAAGCTTATGCTGGGATTAATTCATCCCGATAGTGGGGATATATATATTAATAACAATAAAATCACTCAAAAAAACAGATATATTTCCAATATAAGTATAGGAAGCTTAATAGAAAGTCCCGGATTTTACGGTCATCTGACAGGGAGTGAAAATCTTGAAATAATTGCAAAGTACAAAAAATTAGCTGCCACTGATATAGAAAATGCCTTAAAAACCGTACATCTATATGAGCGCAAGGATGAAAAGGTAAATACCTATTCTCTGGGTATGAAGCAGAGACTTGGAATAGCGATGGCTTTAATGGGCGAACCTAAAATCATTATTTTAGATGAACCCACAAACGGACTTGATCCTGCCGGCATCCAGGAAATAAGAGAACTGATTAAAAGTCTTCCAAAAAAGATTGGAGCCACAGTCATTATATCAAGTCATCTACTTTCCGAAATTGAACAGATGGCAGACTATGTAGGAATTATAAACAAAGGCGAACTAATATATCAGGGTACCCTTTCTGATTTGGAAACGACTAATGCATCACTTGAGGAAATCTTCCTTAATATGACAGGAGGCGAAATATAAAATGAATTTCATAAAATATCTTTTAATAGAGAGCCACAAGCACAAACGCAGGCATAATAATATTATTTTTTTAGCAGTTATAATTCTTGAAATACTCTTTGTATACGCAAACTACGGAAATGACAGGGGACTTAAGGAGGGCTGGATGGCTCTTTTCTATTCACTACCCATTATGAATACTCTGTTCTTCCCAATTATGCTGTCCACCTTTGCCGGTAGACTTATGGACATTGAGCATAAAGGACATATGTTTGACAGCCTTTATACCTTTATTTCTCCCATTAAGCTGTTTTTCACAAAAACCGTATATGGCATTATAAGTATTATCTTTTTTGTTATTGCTCAGTGTTTTGCCATAATAATATTGGCAAAAAGCTTACAATTTCCCCTCGATTTTCCTGCCTATTATATGGTTTATTATGGCTTTGCCACAGCTCTTTCCTGTATTTTATTATTTTTGCTCCATCTAATATTGGCATTTACCTATCGCAATCAGGCCGTTACCATATCCATAGGATTAATCGGCAGCTTTGCAGGACTTTTCTTGGCGTATCTTCCTACAACCTTTCTACAGGAAATACTCCCTTGGAGTGGCTTTATAAATAGCGCTTTTATAGATTTAGATTGGAATCGCGATACCAGAAAGATAACATGGTTATTATCGGACCTAAGGATTAAACCATTTTTTTACAGTATTTTTGGGCTAATTTTACTTTTATCTATAGCAATATATATTATCCAAAAATCCGGCTCAGAGGAAAAGGCATTAAAGAAAAAGTCCATTGCCGTAAATAATAAAATATCCATTCATAAAATGCCCATAGAGTTTTTAAAGCTTAAAGGCTCCCCCGCATGGTTTGGTTTTTTCATAATTCCTACCCTATCGGCAATTATAGGTACTTTAAATTATCTGGTTAATATAGAAATATTAACTGACGGATGGTTTTCGCTATGGACACAGCATACCTTATTTCTCAGCTACTTCTTTATGCCGGTAATAATAGCTGTATTTACAGGCTGTATATGGAGATTTGAGCATAGCGGTACGAATATTAATATTATTTTGACCCACACTACTCCTGCCAAAATTGTAATAAGCAAATATTTTGCATCCGTCTCCATTACTATGCTTTCTATAATATGGGTAGCTTTGCTTTATATTATTGCGGGAATTGTATGCAAAATAGACGGACACCTGCCTGAAGAGCTTGGACTGTGGCTATTCCTTGGGTGTATAGCTTCTTTCTCAATCTGTGCACTTCATCTGTTTTTGGCACTTGTTATACGAAATTTCATTTTACCCGTTATTATTGCCTTTGCCGGTGGTATTGCCGGGCTTGCATGTATGGCAAAATTCAGTCCCTATATATTGCCCTATTCCTTATTTGACATTGCTATGACTGAGAATAACAGTAATATACGCTACGATTATTTTTTTATAAGCTCTGTAATATTTATTATTGCTTTCCTTTTGGCTTCAATATTATATCTTAAGTATACAGATTCCAAATCCTATGAATAATTAAGGCTATATTATTACAGCGATTGATTATATTAGTAAGAACAGACATAAATTAAGGATGGAATTACCTGTAGGTAAAACCATCCTTAGTTTTATAATTGTTACTAATATTTATTTTGCCGCAATAGCTGCCTTAACTGCTGCTGTAAGCTGAGGTAAGATAGCGTTTAAGTCGCCAACTACACCGTAATCAGCCACATCAAAGATAGGAGCGTCCTCGTCCTTGTTAATAGCAACGATGATATCCGACTCTTCCATACCTGCAACGTGCTGGATAGCACCTGAAATACCGATTGCGAAATATACATTAGGTCTTACTGTCTTACCTGTCTGACCTACCTGCAATTCCTTAGGCTTCCAGCCTGAGTCTACAACTGCACGTGAGCATGAAACTGTACCGCCAAGTGTCTTTGCCAAGTCCTCAAGTAAAGCAAAGTTTTCAGAAGAGCCAACACCACGTCCTCCTGATACCAAAACCTTAGCATCCATAATATCTTCAATATCACTTACTGCCTTTACGATTTCCTTGATGGTCACGTATCTGTTGTCAGGTGTAAATCCCGGATTAAACTCAACAACATCTGCCTTTGCGCCCTTAACAGGCTCAATCTTCTGCATAACACCGGGTCTTACAGTAGCCATCTGAGGACGGTTGTTAGGACAAGCGATAGTTGCAATAGTATTTCCACCGAAAGCAGGTCTTGTCATAAGAAGCTGATTATGCTTCTGCTCATCCTCTTTTCCGGGAATTGCCACTAATGGGAAATCTCCGATTTCAAGCACTGTACAGTCTGCTGTAAGTCCTGTTGCCACTCTTGCCGAAACTGTAGGAGCCAAATCACGTCCTATAGCTGTTGCACCTACCAAGAAGATGTCAGGTTTATATTCATTAATAACCGCTGCAAGTGCGTGAGCATATGGCTCTGTTCTATACTCTTTAAGCTCAGGGTCATCTACAAGGATTACTCTGTCAGCACCATATTCTGCCAACTTATCACATTCTCCCTTAACACCTGAACCAAGTAAAACTGCTGTAACCTGTGCGTCAAGCACTGCTGCAAGGTCTTTTGCCTTGCCAAGTAATTCATAAGCTATTGGGCTTACTTCGTTATCTAACTGCTGAGCGAAGACGAATACGCCCTTATATTCTGCTAAATTCTGCATTTTCTCTTTCTCCTCCATTAGATTACATGCTTCTCTGAAAGCTTGCCAACAATGTAACTAACTGCGTCATCCACTGACTCAGGTACAACCTTTTCGCCTGCACCCTTACGAACCTTGTCAGATGCTTTCGCAATCTTTGTAGGGGAACCTGCAAGACCTAAGTTGCTGTCATCAACATCCTTTAAGTCCGCTCTGCCCCAGGTAGTGATTTCTGCCTGACAAGCATCAACGATTCCACCGGGAGTCATATATCTTGGTGTTCCCATTTCAGCTAAAGCTGTAATAAGGCAAGGCATCTTAACTTCTACCATATGATATCTGTCATCATACTGTCTCTTAACAGTAACCTTGTCTCCGTCCACCTTAATCTCTTGTGCATAAGAGATTACAGGAAGTCCTAAATGCTCTGCTATCTGAGGACCAACCTGAGCTGTATCTCCGTCAATAGCCTGACGACCTGTGATAATAAGGTCATAATCAAGATTTCTTACTGCACCTGCAATAGTAGTAGATGTAGCCCAGGTATCAGCACCACCAAGCACTCTGTCTGTTACAAGGATACCCTTGTCAGCGCCCATGGCAATAGCCTCACGGAGTACATCTGCCGCCTTAGGAAGTCCCATTGTAAGAACAGTAACCTCTGCACCGTACTCATCCTTTAATTTAAGTGCTGCCTCAAGTCCTGCCTTGTCATCAGGATTCATAATAGCAAGCATTGCACCTCTGTCCAGTGTACCATCCGGGTTAAACTTAACGCCACCCTTTGTATCAGGTACCTGCTTTATACAAACGATAATCTTCATTGTATTTACTCCTTTACTATAATCTTACTTTAACAGTGCCGCAGAAATAACCATCTTCTGCACTTCCGATGTACCCTCGTAAAGCTCTGTAATCTTAGCGTCACGCATCATACGCTCTACATCATACTCTTTGATATAACCATATCCGCCGTGAAGCTGAACTGCCTTAGTAGTAACCTCCATAGCTACCTCAGCCGCATAAAGCTTAGCCTTTGCTGCCTCGATTGAGTAAGATACCTTAGGATTTGTCTTATATTCGTCTTTCTTTCTTGCTGCCTTATATACAAGAAGCTGTGCTGCCTCTGTCTTTGTAGACATATCTGCAAGCTGGAACTGTGTGTTCTGGAACTGTGCAATAGAACGTCCAAACTGCTTACGCTCCTTTACATAGTTGATTGTTGTTTCAAGAGCACCCTCTGCAAGACCAAGAGCCTGTGCAGCGATACCAATTCTACCACCATCAAGAGTATGCATTGCTATACCAAAGCCCTTACCTCTTGCACCAAGGAGATTTTCCTTAGGAATACGGCAGTCTGTGAAAATAAGCTCATAGGTAGAAGATGCACAAATACCCATCTTATTTTCCTTTGTACCAAAGGAAAATCCGGGTGTACCCTTTTCTACGATAAATGCTGAAATTTCCTTAATAGACTTTCCACGCTTTTCAATCTTGCCTGTTACAGCAAAAATTACATATATTTCTGCTTCCTTACCATTTGTAATAAAGCACTTAGAACCATTTAATACCCACTCGTCGCCATCAAGTACAGCCTTTGTCTGCTGTCCCTGAGCGTCTG
This sequence comes from Lachnospiraceae bacterium, assembly GCA_041826605.1. Taxonomy (GTDB): domain Bacteria; phylum Bacillota; class Clostridia; order Lachnospirales; family Lachnospiraceae; genus Colinaster. The sequence goes on from JBHAJK010000052.1 coordinate 42,556, forward strand.
TTCCTGCTCCGGGCTCTGTAAGACCGAAAGCGCCAAGCTTTCTTCCTGATGCTAAATCAGGAAGATATTTCTGCTTCTGCTCTTCTGTACCATATGTAAGAATAGGGTCAATGCAAAGTGATGTATGAGCTGAAACAATAACACCTGTAGTACCGCAAACCTTTGAAAGCTCTTCAACACACATAGCGTATGTAAGTGTGTCACAACCCTGTCCGCCATACTCCTTAGGTACCGGAATACCTAAAAATCCATATTTAGCCATCTTCTCAACAGTTTCTCTTGGAAATCTGTGATTTTCATCAATCTCCTGAGCAAGGGGCTTTACTTCGTTTTCGGCAAACTCCTTAAAGAGCTGTCTTGCCATCTCATGTTCCTTTGGTAAAGTAAAATCCATGATTAAATTTCCTCCGTTTTGTATATTGCTAAGTGAGTTTCGCTCTGCCGGCCTATATCCTCGCAGAGCAAAACATCTACCTTTAATAACCTTTTATCAAATTACTGTGCATCCACAGGTGTTTTTGTACGGTCTGCATTGTAAATGTAGAAGCCCCTACCTGACTTAACACCAAGGTTTCCACCACGTACCATCTTTCTAAGAAGAGGACATGCACGGTATTTTGAATCCCCGGTTTCATTGTAAAGTACATCCATAATAGCAAGACAGATATCAAGACCTACGAAATCTCCAAGCTCCAAAGGACCCATTGGATGATTTGCACCAAGCTTCATTGCGGCATCAATACCGGCAACATCTGATACACCCTCCATCTTAATGAAAGCTGCCTCATTAATCATAGGGATAAGAATACGATTTACTACAAAGCCTGCTGCCTCATTTACCTGAACAGGTGTCTTTCCGATTTCCTCTGAAATCTTCTTGATTGCATCCACTGTAGCTTCAGGTGTGTTTACGCCTGCAATAACCTCAATAAGCTTCATACGGTCAGCAGGGTTAAAGAAGTGCATACCTACCATAGGTCTGTTAAGACCATTTCCAATTTCTGTAATTGAAAGAGATGAAGTATTTGAAGCAAAAATACATTCAGGCTTGCAAATTGCATCAAGCTCTTTAAATGTAGTCTTCTTAACTTCCATGTTTTCAAATGCTGCCTCTACGATTAAATCGCAGTCTGCACATAAATCTTCCTTAAGTCCGGCAGTAATCTTAGCTACTATAGCGTCTGCTGCCTCCTGTGTCATCTTTCCTTTTTCTACAAGCTTGGCATAACCCTTAGCGATTTTATCCTTACCGCCATCAGCCCATTCCTGCTTGATATCGCAAAGTGCTACCTCATAGCCCTCTGTCTGAGCGAATGCTTTAGCAATGCCCTGTCCCATTGTACCGGCGCCAATTACTCCAACTTTCATTGTTTTTCCTCCTAGGTATATTAAAATTAATTATTAACAGTTTTTGAAAGGTACAACCTTAAGCTTCTTTTCCTTATCTTTCTCAAGGAAATTGCCCATACCCGCTCTCTGATCCTCTGTTTCAAAGCAGTCGCCGAAAAGCTTCTCTTCTATAACAAGAGCCATGTCCATATCTGTCTGAAGTCCGTCATTAATAGCTTTCTTGCAGTTTCTTACAGCTATGGGAGCCTGCATTGCAATGCCTGCTGCCATCTTATTAGCTACTGCCATTAAAGCATCCTTTGCCGAGGTTACTACTTCGCCTGCTTCATTAAGCTCAGCCTTTACCACCTGATTTACAAGACCAATTCTATAAGCCTCATCAGCTTTAATATTACGCGCTGTATAAATAAGCTGCTTTGCCATTCCGGGGCTTACTAAACGTGCAAGACGCTGAGTACCGCCAAATCCCGGCGTAATTCCAAGACCAACCTCTGGCTGACCGAAAATTGCGTTGTCAGAGCAAATTCTTATATCACAGCTCATTGAAATCTCGCATCCGCCACCAAGTGCAAAACCATTTACTGCTGCAATTACAGGGATGGGGAAAGTTTCCAATTTACGGAATACATCATTACCCTTTTTGCCAAATGCCTCGCCCTCTGCCTTTGTCAGAGTGCTCATCTCGCCGATATCTGCACCTGCCACGAAGCTCTTCTCGCCTGCACCTGTTAAAATAAGACATCTTACAGTATTTAAGTCAACACTGTCCAAAGTCTTGTCAAGCTCTTCAAGCACCTGTGAATTAAGGGCATTAAGTGCCTTTTCTCTGTTGATGGTAATAGTACCTACCCCACCGTTTACCTCGTATACTACGAAATCCATAGCTTATTCTCCTTAATCTTATTCATATTGAATATAAACACACGAAAAGAGAATGCCCCCAGGGTATTCTCTTTCGTATATTAATTAATCTGCCTATTACATCTCCACAATAGTAGCGCATCCCATACCGCCACCGATACAAAGAGTTGCAAGTCCCTTATGGGCTCCTGCTTTCTTCATCTCGTGAAGAAGTGTAACAAGGATACGTGCTCCTGATGCTCCAACCGGATGTCCAAGGGCAATCGCTCCACCATTAGGATTAAGCTGCTTTGCTACATCTACGCCCAAGTCTTTTCCTACTGCGATTGACTGAGCTGCAAATGCCTCGTTTGCCTCGATAATATCGAAGTCCTCAATCTTATATCCCGCCTTAGCCATAACTTTCTGTGTGGCGGGAACAGGTCCGATACCCATAACCTCAGGTCTGCAACCTGCAAGTGCACCTGCCACAAATGTAGCAAGAGGAGTAACACCCAGCTCCTTAGCCTTTTCTTCACTCATAATAACAAGTGCTGCTGCACCGTCATTAATACCTGAAGCATTACCCGCTGTTACAAAACCATCCTTATTGATAGGACGAAGCTTTGCAAGACCCTCGATTGTAGAACCAGCTCTTGGTCCCTCATCCTTTGCAAATACGATATCTCCCTTTTTATTCTTAATTACAACGGGTACAATTTCCTCGTCAAAAGCGCCTGAAGCCTGTGCAGCTTCTGCTTTCTTCTGGCTGTTTAATGCAAACTCATCAAGCTCTTCTCTTGTAAGTCCCCACTCTCTGCAAATATTGTCAGCAGTGGTAATCATATGGTAATCATTGAATGCATCCCACAATGCATCATTTACCATACAGTCTTTCATAACCGCATTGTTCATTCTATATCCGAAACGAGCCTTATCAAGGGCGTAAGGTGCCATAGACATATTTTCCATACCGCCTGCTACCACAACGTCAGCATCTCCTGCCATAATCATCTGAGCTGCCTGATTTACACAGTTAAGACCTGAACCACATACTACGTTCATTGTAACTGCCGGAACTTCTATAGGAAGACCTGCCTTAATTGTAGCCTGACGTGCCACGTTCTGCCCAAGACCTGCCTGGATAACACAGCCCATATAAACCTGGTCTACATCCTCCGGCTTAATGCCGGCTCTTTCAACTGCTTCCTTAATAACGATTGCGCCTAACTCTGCTGCCGGTGTTGTGCTTAATGTTCCACCCATTGTACCGATTGCAGTACGGCAAGCGCTTGCGATAACTACCTTCTTTGCCATCTTCATGACTCCTTTCATACGTAAATGTCAGATTGTTATTTTTTTATCATTCATTACCCGATAATTCTAACATAGCGAGATTTAATTTGCAATGAATTTACCCAGTCTAATTTCATTATCTTTGTAAAAAATTTTATAGACCTTTCCATACTCAAAAACATTGCCATCTTCCGTAAAATTACTTAAAAACTCTTCTACCATCTCACTATCTGCCCTATGTCCCAAATCTTCTATATATATGTATTCGCCATGGCTCTTTTTAATAATATCAAAAAGCTCATTTATATTGGATGCTTCCGGCAATATGTCGCCATAAACAGTTGCCACCGGTGCCACCGCATGATTAATGTAGGTATCCCGCACCCAATGAGGGGATGAACCGTCTCTTAAAAATAAAATTCGCTTGCCCCAAAGCTCAGTTTTACCATCTAGCTCTTCCATATATAATCTGCCTGCACCCTCCAACATAGTTTCGTGGACTGCTTTCCCCTCCTCTATTTCATTTTTGTAATTGAAAAGTGCAGTGGACGCAGCCTTATAGTCTGTTGTCAAAAGAATAAAAAGGCTTGTGCCTATAAGTATAACCGGTTCTATTGCAACGCTTCTTTTTTCTTTATAATTGTTTTGTGAATTAGCATTACCACTTAACTCTATTATTTGTGAATTAGTATCTTTAAATATGTGCCCCCTGTAGGGCGCCTCCTTTGGCTCCTTTCTTTGCGCATCATCCATTCTGCTCCATATCATATAGATAAGGAGCATTAACATACCTAAAGTATAGGGCGCAGCATATCTGGATATGGAAATAGCCATTATATCAGCAGTTTCATATTGGGTTTCTCCTGCAAATATAGAGATATGACCTAAAAATATTAATCCATATGTAACCGTAGCTGTAACTACATCATATATAAGTAGGAACACTGCTTCATGCCTTTTTATTTTCTTGAATATATATAGTAAAATTAATGCTCCAATTATTATGACTACTATAGTCAATGAGGACAGATTAAACACTCCTCCATTTTGATTGTGCACCGGTTCACTGACAAAAGCGTCGATAAATATTTTAGCTTTTTTAACTGATGCTTCTCTTATATTAAATCCCCTTAAAACCATAGAAATTCCTGAACTTGTCAGCTTTGCAATACGCCTGTTAATAATACAGTAAGTCCACCAGCTCAACTGCACTGACACTCCTGTCATTATAGTAATAAGAGTATAAATCATATATCTGTTACCATAATTTTTGCATAATTTGGCCTTATTAATAAGAGTAACTGCCACAAAAAAGATTGCTGCAAAGATTGCCCATTCAAAGCCTACTGATTTAGTCAACACAAGTAAGGAAAATAAAATTCCGATTTTACTGTAGTAAACAGATGCCCTATGACCTCTAAAATCCATAATTGAAATAAGAAGAGCGCCATAGATTATACCCATTGTCACATCAGCGCATGCCCCATGACTCCAAATCTCATTACATACCCCCGGCAGCAAAAACATTAATATAAAGCCTGAGATTTGATACCATATGCCTTTACCTTTACAAAGCTTTAGCAGTGGCAGAGAAAATATAAGATTTGTAACATAATATCCTGCAAAAGCCAGCCCCTCTCTATATTCATAGGGATTTATTTTTGTAAAGCACCATTTTGCAATTTGAAGTATGGGAGGATAATCTCCAAATTCCGGAGCTACATTACCATATTTTCCTGCAAAGCCATTTATAAAATACATAGCCTTTGCATCTGTAGCCCAGAAATTAATATCATCCCACCAGGCAGCTATATGACCCCTTGTAAGAGCTGCCACTGTTACGGTTCCTATAAGGATTACCATACTTTGCGGATTAATATAAAAGGATTTTAATTCTTTAAAAAATGCATCTCTCCCTGGTTTTCCCATTAAAACAAACGCCACCACAAAAATAAGCAGAATACCGGCTAAGATACCCCCAATTACACTCATACTTCTAAAAAAGCCCAAAATATAAAGCAAAAGCAGAAGTCCTCCCACACTTATCGGAAGCACCTCTGCCAAATCCTCTTTGCTCAAAAAGCCTATTAAAAATGTAATTAATAAAAATGATATTAAAGAAATAGTCCACATATCCTTATTTTACCACTTGCATCCTTGAATTAATATATTAATAGTGCATTAAACCATCTTGCTTATTCCACAACACAAAGGTGGCGAAGCTTTGCTTCGCCACCTTTATTAACTATATTAATATTCAGGCTCTATAATACCGTAGGTATTTCCCTTTCTCTTATATACTACATTGACCTGGTCTGTTTCTGCATTTACAAATACAAAGAAGTTATGTCCTGTAAGCTCCATCTGGATACAGGCATCCTCTGCATACATAGGCTTAATATCAAACTTCTTGCTTCTTGCAATCTTAATCTCTTCTTCGTCTACATAGTCCTTTTCGATAAAATCCTTTCTAAAGAAATCAGCACTCTGATTTCTGTCGATAATCTTATTCTTATATTTCTTAAGCTGCCTTTCTATAATCTCCTCTACAAGGTCAATTGATACATACATATCACTGCTGACCTGCTCCGACCTGATAACCGAACCTTTAACCGGAATAGTTACCTCAATTTTCTGTCTGTCCTTTTCAACACTTAATGTTACATGTACTTCTGTTTCAGGAGTAAAGTACTTCTCCAGCTTACCAATCTTGTCCTGCACTGCTGAGCGAAGACCATCAGTAATATCAATGTTTTTCCCACTAATAATGAATTTCATAGACATACCACCCTTCTATAGGTTATTCGTCATTACTACTTTTGACGTTAGCTTATTCTAGCATATTATATCTGATTTGTCCATCCTTTTGCACTGAGTTGTCAGACAATTTTGGCTTATATTTTCTTCTTATTCTCTGGTTTTTATACAACAAAAGCAGTGCTTTTGTCAGATAATTTCACATAATATCCACAATTATGTTTCTTTCTTTTTTCTTTAAATTTCCTCTTTTCTTTTTTCTCTTTGTGTAACTCTACCAAAACCTATGTTCGTATTTTTATCCCCTTTTATCAACATTATTCTTGTTTTTACCGTGGATAATGTGGATAACTCCGCGGATAACTGCTTTTTTCCATACTCACTGACCCTATTTTTGTGGATAACATAGTATATGTCTATATTTATAGACCGATATGGTCAATAGCTTATTTGGTTATTTTTTATATACACTATGCTGTCAACCCTGTTAATAAATTTAATTAAATTCAGACACTTCTATATAAATTGACAATTAATTGTAAACATCTCCTATGTAACCTGGGCTACTTCCTATACACTACCGAGCCTTAAGTCTATAAGCAAAACTATGCCCTTACAAATCTAACTGCTTCCCCACAAACAAGCTTAAAGTGTCATTAACGGACACTTTTTGAGCAGAAAAAGAGACTACCCTGCGGTAATCTCTTCTGTCTTTGACTATTTCCAGCCCATTATATTATTTTTATTAGAATATTCTTCTTACGCAAAGTGGTGTACGGTAATTAGCATTTGACACTATAATACCTGTCTTACTTGTGGATGCATGAACTATCTGTCCATTTCCTATATAAATACCTACATGACCTGAATAACATACTATATCTCCAGGCTGTGCATTTCCAAGACCACCTACATCATATCCCACATTTCTGTCTGCTGATGAAGAATGAGGTAATGATACTCCAAAGTTAGCATACACACTCATTACAAAGCCTGAGCAGTCTGTTCCGTTTGTCAGTGACGAGCCACCATATACATAAGGATTTCCCACAAACTGTAGCCCGTAATTTGCTACTGCCGCTCCTGTACCGCTTCCTGCTACAGAATAGCTACTAGCTGTCTGTGAAGTGCTGGTTGAAGTGTCATTTGCAGCTTCCTGAGCGGCTCTTGCCTGTCTGGCTGCGGCGTTTGCCTTATCTCTCTCCGCCTTTTCCTTTGCAAGTCTGGCTTCTTCCTCTTCCTTTGACTCTGCTTTTACAAATTCAGTGTGAAGATCTACAAATTCAAGGGAAACATATCCGTATCCCTCTTCGATATCTACCTTTACCCAGCCATCCAGCTCTTCCACTACGATAAGCTCATCATCTATGGGTACCAGTCCAAGTACTGTAGCCTCTAAACCCGGCTCCTGTCTAACCTTAAGAGTTGTGGTATTTACCCTTGCCATAAGTGTTCCCACTTCCTTAGCAAGCGCTACTGCCTCTTCTCCTGTCACACAGTACTCAGCCTTAACATATCCTCGACAATTTCCGGACTCAATCAGATACCAGCCGTTTGTCTCCTCAACATATATTCCTACCGAGTCATCATATAGCTTTCCAACGACATTACCCTCATTTTCATCCGGATAATCTCTTACATTAACATAATCATTAACGTTGGCTATAACCAGATTTGAAAAGTCTTCGCCCTTTTCTTCGACTTCCTCTTCTGTAGGCTCTACAGTCTGTACTACCGGCTCCACCACTTCCTTATCAAAGTGGATTGTCTCCATTACAGTGACCTGATTGTCTGCTGTTACTTCATCATTTTTTGTATTTTCAGTTTCTTCTGTATTCTTATTAACAATTCTTCGGACTTCTTCCTTGACTACTGACACTGATGTGCCACCCTCAACCTTTAAAGAAAATCCAGCCGATGGCAGTATGTTTGATATCCCTGCCGCCTCTGCACTGATGCTCTGACTTAGGATGATCGCACTACCTAATACTACACCTGCCATCTTTAAGGCAGAAATTTTTAATCTGTTCTTATTCATACATTTCCTTTGCTTCCGTGTATTACGAAATGTAACTTTTGTAACAATTCCTTAACAAATATATCATTTCTCCCATAGATTGTCAAATTTTCATAGTACTAGTGCATCGTTTTCTAAATAACTGCACCATTTACGCAGAATATTTTTCTGAGAGTGCCAGTCAAAAAACGTAGGCGTAGCGGGCTACGCTGAGGATTTTTGACTGGTGCTATCTGGAAAATAGGCAAGTAACTATGG
>JBHAJK010000053.1:0-3733 GCA_041826605.1 Lachnospiraceae bacterium
CATTGTGGCCATCATATCGTTGCCAATACTTCCGGTCATATAAATCAGCCCCGGATGAAAAGAAATAAGAGCAAGGGGGAGGATGATTTTTCGCTCATCAATACAAAGAAGCTTAAGCGCTTTATAAGCGATTATAAGAGTAATGATACTATATATAAAAGTAGGGATTTGAGTTGCCTCAAAAATAACAGGCTCAGAAAAGCCAAGTGTATATGCCATCCTTACAAAAAAGGCGGCAATAATATGATGAATGGGAGGATGATAATAAGAGAATATTGAAAACGGATTAAAATCCGGAAGTCGCATAAATTTGGCGAAATATTCAATATATCCTAAGTGCCCCGGATTAACAAGTCCGTCACTAAGAAGAGTAGCATATCCCAAATCGTGCTGACGCGTGCCAACATCAGTATAGAGTACATACCACAAGCGTATTATGGATGCTGTTCCTATAATCAATACATTTATATATTTCTCCGGGTTTTTGGCAGTTTTTTTCATGGATAAAGTATAGCATTTTACATAAAAAGTGGCAAATGCTATACTGATAGCTATGAATAAAAAAATTATAAAAATAGCAGGTTTCTTACCTCTTTTTCTGTCAATAGTGGCAGGGGGTATTATATTTAAGGGTATATTCTCAGCAGACATTTGGTATGATGAGGTTTTTTCGTTGTGCTTTACTGAGGGCGGCTTTTTTGATGTAATCGCTCTCACTGCAAGGGATGTGCATCCTCCCTTTTATTATTTGTATTTAAAAACCGTAAGTGGCATTATATTATTTTTGACTAATAGCAGTAATGTGATAATGGCAGGAAAACTGGCATCAATACTTCCGCTTATTATACTCCTTATAATAAGTCTGACCTATATTAGGAATAAATGGGGGATGCTAACGGCAGGAATGTTTATGCTTCTTATTACTGCTATGCCCCAGATTGGTAATTATTATATTGAAATAAGAATGTATTCCCTGGCACTTTTGCTGATAACAGTGGCAGGCTTGCTGGCACTTTCAATACTTGAGAATGAAAGTCAGTGGAAATGGTTTTTTCTCTGGCTTACGGGGATTTTGACTGCATATACCCAATATTATGCCTGCATAGGGGTGGCAGGCGTATATATGGCTCTTTTATGTCTTATATTATTAAGAAAAGACAATGATAAGAAGAAACTTTTACGTGCATATGGGATATGTGTAATAAATTCTATTATTTTTTATATTCCCTGGCTGCCTGTAGTCATAAAACAGATGAATAATTTACAGGGAAATTATTGGATACAGCCTCTTACCTTAAGAAGTCTGGCGGGCTGTGTAAAATTCATTCTGCTTCCTGTTTCCGGGGATGGAATAATCAGATATATAGCAGTGGTTTTAGTATTAATTTCTTTTGTAATACTTGGATTTGTAAATATTAAAAAGGATGGAATTAAAAAATATTACAGTGTTTTAGCTATGGGAATTATACCTATAGCTCTGGTTATTGCAAGTGGATTTATATTATCTGCTATGGGGACTCCTATTTTTGTATATAGATATATGCTTCCGGTTATTGGGCTTGTGTGGCTTTTGGTTTCAATATTTATTGAGAAAGCGGTGGATAAGAGTAGTATATGGATTATACTTATTATTCCCTTTTTACTGTGTGGCTTTTTAAATATGCGGGGCTTTTATTATGAAGAAAATAAAAAGGCAGAGCATATGGAAGAGACTATGGAGGTGCTTAATAGGCTACCCAGGGAAGCCGTAATTATTACAAATTTTGACCATGTAACATCAGTTGCGGCATATTATTTAAGGGATGCAGATATTTATTTATATGGATGGGATGTGGACAATTTAATCAAGGATATGCTTAATGTACGGGGAAGTGAGCTTTCAGATGAGGATGTTAAAGAACTGGTAAAAGGGGATAAGCCCGTATATTTCTTTGGAAGCTTTAACAGCAGGGAGGAAATCCTTGCAGAGTGGGAAAACCATAATATTACAGGGGTGGAGGAAAACAGTCTTTTATTGGAGAGATATTGGTTTAATATTTATATATTGGGACTGAAATAGCCGGATGAAAAATTGCAGAGTAATTAAATTTATAAAAGAGAATATAATAATAAGTACAGTACTGACTTTAATGGCAATCATTTATATATTCAGGATGTTTACAAATGGCCCCTGGTATGATGAGCTGTATACATATTATTCCTTTATAAGCAGGGGAGTGGTATATTCGGCTATTCATTGGCCCGTGCCAAACAATCATGTGGGCTATTCAGTACTGTCTGCCTTTTTAAATATTTTTGGAAACCCGTATATAAGCCTTAGGGGAGTATCGTTTTTGGCATCCTTAGCCAATATTCTCCTTATATATAAATTCTGTATAAGATTTACAAATAAATACTATGGAGTATTTGCAGCTATGCTGTATGCAGGAGCAAATATTATACATATGCTGGCGGTTCAGGGCAGGGGCTATAGCCTTGCGGTAACCTGTTTTTTAACAGCCGGTATGGTATGCCATAATATTTGTATGGGAGCGGATGGAAATATTCCCGCATATTTTTGTGAGAAGTCGGCCTATGGGGTTAGCGGTATAGACTCTGTAAAGACTATGACGCCCAAATATAAGATGTGGCTATTTGAGCAGCTAATTATATTTTCTGTTTCTCTGACTATGGGGCTATATATATTGCCAAGCTCCATATATTGGGTATTACCGGTATGTATGGCAGGCGGAATATATTTGCTTATAGAAAAGAGATTTAAAATTCTGACAGGACTCATTATAAGCAGTAGTGTGTCGGCTTTGGACACACTTTTTCTATATGGCACAATATGGCTTGCTATAGGCTCAAACCTCTTAAGTAAGACGGAGGGAAGCGGGTATTTTGGAGTCTATCAGCTAAATATTATAAAATCGGCACCATTTAAAGCCTTAAAAACAGGCATGGACTATATGCTGGGCACCCCATATATACAGAGTATTGAAAGAAGTCAGGTATTAAAGGAAATTTCAGGGTATTTCGTGGACTTTTTTAATCAATGCTATAAAGGTTGTGGAATAGTATTTATTATTCTCTGGTGTGCAATCATAGTTTTTGGTGCATACAGAATATTTGATAAAAGAGATAAATATATAAAAAAGAAAAAGTTAAAAGAGATAGGAATAACAGATAGTAATTGGCTGGAGATTTACTTACTGACATTATTGATAGTGGTACCCCTTTTAATGATTTTACAAAGTGTATTGCCATATAAGAGAGTACTCGGTTTTATAATGGTGCCAATGGCAATGGGGGTGGCATATGTTCTTTGGTACTTAGGGGAGGTCTTGCTTAAGGACAGTCCGCTTAAGGATAGATTAAAAAAAATAAGAAAACATATAGGTGCTGTACCTATGCTAATTATGATTATATATGTGACATTTTTAATGACTACATATGACTATATAAAGCCTATGGCCGACAGGGAAAATCATATTGCGAAAATATTGGAGCAGGTAAATGTGGAGGATATTTCTTCCATATATTATACGGATGATTTTCAAAAGTATGTGCTTAAATTTTATTATGATACCACGCCAATAGAGACAGGTATAGAGGAAGCGAAATATGTAATGGTAAGCAAGGAACTTTTGGATGAAAGCTATGACAGCCCTCAGTGGCCCTTGCTTATGCCCTACAATAAAGAATTTTTAGACACTGTTAAGCAGAGCTTTGACTTGCTTGCAGAGTCGGA
>JBHAJK010000054.1:0-13651 GCA_041826605.1 Lachnospiraceae bacterium
ATATCGGAAGAAATGACTGACAAAGGCTTTGTATCGGGACTTAACTGTATGGTTATAAAAGATGGCAAAGAAGTGTTTTATTGTCAGTCAGGCTATAGAGATATGGAAAATAAGCTGAAAGTAGAGAGAGATACAATCTTTAAAATATATTCTATGACAAAGCCTATAACTGCGGCGGCGGCAATGCTTTTACTGGAGGAGGGGAAAATCGATTTGCTTTCCTCGGTGGCAGATTTTTTACCGGGCTTTTCCGATTTAACGGTTTATAAGGAGGATGGGCCTGTTCCCTCAGAAAAGCCGGTAACCATAGGAAACTTACTGAATATGACATCAGGCATTGTTTATCCGGGGGAATTGAATAATGCTGAAAGAATATGCAATAAAATGATGGAGGATGTGATTGCCGGATTACATAATGGCAAGCCTATGACTACCGTGGAAATAGCAAACCGCATAGGTAAAAATCCACTGGCATTTACCCCCGGAGAAAAATGGCAGTATGGTTTTTCCGCCGATATACTGGGAGCTGTAATAGAAGTTGTATCCGGTATGCGACTGGGAGAATTTCTTGAAAAAAGACTGTTTGAGCCCCTGGGAATGAAAGATACCGGCTTTTTTGTGCCGGAGGATAAACGCCATCGTATGGCTAAGGTATACAGAGGCACTGATGCCGGATTAAAAGAGGAGATAACAGAGAATCTGGGCATAAGTCACAATAGGGAAATGCCCCCTGCATTTGAAGCCGGTGGTGCGGGTCTGACCTCCACCATTAATGATTATTCAAAATTCACGCAGATGCTTTTAAACAAAGGAGAGTTAAACGGCACAAGGATTATGTCAGAATCTACGGTGGAGTTTATGACAAATTCTCATATAACTAAAGCGCAGGAAAAGGGTATAAGAGAATGGGAGTCCCTTGCGGGCTATACCTATGGCAATTTAATGCGCATTATGAAGTACCCGGAATATTCCGCCAGTCTTTGCAGCGCGGGAGAATATGGCTGGGACGGTTGGCTGGGTACCTATATGATGAATGACCCTCTTCACAACCTTACATTTCTGCTTATGTATCAGAAAGTGGACGCAGGAACCACAGAATATACAAGAAAAATGCGGAATGTGGTGTTTTCCGCGGTTTAATGGTTTTCATCATTAGAGCTCATCCCCTGGCGGGGTTGTGAGAAAATGCTAAAAATGTTATAATTCAAAAGATTATGATTATGGGAAAAGACATATATTTGCGTTGGTCCCGTATATGCCTGATAGGAAAAGAATGGACCCGTTAACGAGGAATTTTTCGAGGAGACGTATGAGAGACAATCTTAGAGGTGGCGAAAGAATAAAGAAAAAAAAGACTCCTGATATGAAGCGTAAGCATACAGGTGTAAATACTAAAAAAAATGTAGCTAAACGCTCAAGATATGAGGATGCTATGTACGAGGACTGGTTGGATGCAACACCGGTATCTGAGGGAGATTGGGATATAGACACACCTCGTATAAAGAAAAGTAAAGCTGTAGACACAAGAGCCACTAAATCCGGTAGAACTGTAGATACAAGAGCCACTAAACCCGGTAGAGCTGTAGACACAAGAGCCACTAAACTCGGTAGAGCTGTAGACACAAAATTCACTAAGTCTGGTAGAGCTATAGATACAAACGCCATTAAGCATGATAGAGCTGTAGATGCAGTAGCCACTAAAGATAGTAGAGCGGCGAGAAAAAAAGCATCCAATAAGAGACGCAAGAGTACTGTGGGGTGGTTTAAAAGTCTTACAGGCATTGACTATGCCATCGGTATAACCGGCGTGGTGGTACTGGCAGTGGCTGTACTTACCCTGAGTATTTATACCTCAGCAAAGGCGGCAGAGAGCCAGATAGCATCCTTTAATGCTATAGGAAATAACCTTTCCAATGTAGGCATAGCAGGGGAAAGTGCCCTACTTGCTATGGCAGAGGGCAAGAATGGAGTTCTGGTGCTGGATGAAGAGGATTTTACAGTGCCTGAATATGAGGAAAAGGAAGAGGAAGAAACCAATATAACAGTTGCTCTCAATATGACAACTGTTGTAAAGGATTTGAAAATAAAATTTGTAAATAAGAAAACAGGAAAGCTTATTGCAGGTGTGCCCTTTCAGGTAGAGGTCACAGGCTCGGATGGAAAGACAATTTCCAAGACGGATGATGACAAGGACGGAATTATATATATAAATCCCATGGTTTCGGGAGATACCAAGGTAAAGATGGTGTCTCTTACAGGATATGACAAATATGTTATAAATACTGACAGCCAGTCCGTAAAGGTAAAGGAAACTCCGGATTATAAAAAGATTGATGTGTCTGATGAAATAAAAAGCGAAAGTCAGGTAAATGCCAAGGTTGAAGATACTGCCCAGGCAGTCGAGATAGAGTCGGCTCTTGCAGATACAGTACAGTGGGTAGAGTCCACTAAGACAGCTATTGGCTCTACAACCAGCTATATACAGATAAAGGCGGATGAAATAAGCGTACCTGCATCTGTGTCAGCCTTTGACTTTGTGAATGTTTTATATTATAGGGCTTTGGAATTTACCCGTGGCGACTTAACAGGCGTGGCACATGCTGCTGCGACAGAGCCTGCTAGTGACCAGGGACAGCCTACTGCAAATCCAAGCCCGACGCCTACAGACCAAGGACAGGGTGGTGGCACAACTTCAGGTGGAACAGATCAGGGAAATGGACAAGGTAATGGGGATGGAAGTACAGGAATAACACCTACACCAACACCCACGCCCACACCTACACCAATACCGGAAGCAAAACCCAGTCCAAGCCCAAGCCCGGCTATAGTTACACCAAGCCCGACACCTAAAATAACACCTACACCTACCATTACACCAACCCCATCTACGGCACCTACGGCGAAAAATAAGGATGAGAAGCTTAAGACAAAGAGTGGGGAGCAATTATATTACAAATCAGGGGATAAATATGTTGAAGCTACAGCAGGTTATTACTTTGCAAATCTGAATGGAGTTTACTTTAAACAATCTACTGCTGTATCAGGATATAAATATACAGGCTGGCAGGATATAGACGGCTCCACATATTTCTTTGATGCAAATGGAAATAAGGTTACCGGAGAACAGGTAATTCAGGGTGCAAGGTACAATTTTGGCAGTGACGGAGCGCTTCAAAAGGGTTCAGGAAATTTAGGAATAGATGTTTCTAAATGGAATGGAAGTATAGATTGGAACAAGGTAAAAAATTCGGGAATATCCTATGTAATTATAAGATGTGGCTACAGAGGCTCAACTACAGGTGCTCTTATTGAGGACCCTACCTTTAGGACGAATATAAAGGGAGCTACCAACGCAGGATTAAAGGTGGGAGTATACTTCTTCTCTCAGGCTGTTAATGAGGCTGAGGCAGTAGAAGAAGCTTCAATGACATTAAGCCTTATTAGCGGATATAAGATTTCGTATCCGGTATTTTTAGATGTTGAGCCAAGTAAGGGACGTGGCGATGCCATAGATGCGGCTACCCGTACAAAGGTTATAAGCGCTTATTGTCAAACCATTAGAAACAGCGGGTATACTCCCGGAGTTTATGCCAATAAATCATGGCTTCAGACAAAGTTTAACCCGGGTGCTATAAATGGCAGAATTTGGTTGGCACAATATGCTACTACACCTACATACGGTGGCACATACCATATGTGGCAGTACACCAGTAGAGGACGTGTAAATGGAATAAGTGGCAATGTGGATATGAATTTATCATATTTTTAAATAATAATCCCATATTTAAAGGGGAACGGAGGAACTTATGCATACATATTTAGTAACAGGCGGCGCAGGCTTTATAGGAAGTAATTATATACATTATATGCTGCGTAAATATGGAAATACCATTAAGATTATTAACGTAGATATGCTTACATATGCCGGAAATCTTGAAAACCTAAAGGACGTGGAAGAGCTTCCAAATTACACCTTTATTAAGGCGGATATTACGGATAAGGCGGCAATTTCAGAAATATTTGCAAATAATGATATTGACAGAGTTGTGCATTTTGCGGCAGAAAGTCATGTGGACAGAAGTATTAAAAATCCTGAAATATTTGTTCAGACAAATGTACTCGGTACAGCGGTAATGCTAAATTGTGCTAAGGCAGCCTGGGAGCAGGAGGATGGTACATTCCTTCCGGACCATAAATTTCTTCATGTATCTACTGATGAGGTATACGGAAGCTTACCGGATGATGACAACGCTTTCTTCTATGAGACAAGCCCCTATGACCCTCATAGCCCTTATTCAGCCAGTAAGGCAAGCTCGGATATGCTGGTAAAGGCATATATGGATACATATAAATTTCCTGCAAATATTACAAATTGCAGTAATAATTATGGTCCTTTTCAGTTCCCTGAAAAGTTAATTCCTCTTATAATTAACAATGCCTTACAGGGAAAGAAGCTTCCTGTATATGGAGACGGTTTAAATGTGAGAGACTGGCTCTATGTGGAGGACCATGCAAAGGCTATTGATATGGTTCAGGAAAAGGGAAGACTTTTTGAAACCTATAATGTGGGCGGTCATAATGAAAAAAGAAATATTGAGATAATAAATATTATTATAGAAACATTGCAGGAGATGTTGCCTGAAAATGATCCAAGAAAAGCCTTGGTTACAAAGGATTTAATAACCTATGTGGAGGATAGAAAGGGACATGACAGAAGATATGCCATTGCCCCGGATAAAATCAAGGATGAAACAGGCTGGGAGCCGGAGACCATGTTTAAGGAGGGTATACGCCTTACTATTAAATGGTTCTTTGAGAACGAGGACTGGATGAAAAATGTGACCTCAGGGGATTATCAAAAGTATTACGAAACAATGTATAATTTATAATAAAACAACCTAGAGAGGTGTCTATGAAAGGTATTATTCTTGCCGGAGGCTCCGGCACCAGATTATATCCGCTTACAAAGGCAATATCAAAACAGATTATGCCGGTGTATGATAAGCCAATGATTTATTATCCTCTGTCAACACTGATGCTGGCAGGCATTAAGGAGGTGCTGATTATTTCCACACCAAGGGATGTACCTGTATTTCAGGAACTGTTGGGAGATGGAAGCCAGCTTGGCATGAACTTCGAGTACGCAGTGCAGGAAACTCCGAACGGCTTGGCAGAAGCTTTTATAATAGGAGAAAGCTTTATAGGCGATGATAAGGTGGCTCTTGTGCTGGGAGACAATATCTTTTATGGTCAAAGCTTTTCAAAGCTTTTAAAGGAAGTGGCGGCCAGAGATGAGGGTGCCACAATTTTCGGATACTATGTCAGAGACCCCAGAGAGTACGGTGTTGTGGAATTTGACAGTGAGGGAAAGGCTATATCCATAGAGGAAAAGCCAGCAAATCCCAAGAGTAATTATGCGGTTCCCGGACTTTATTTCTATGATAATGATGTGGTAAGGATAGCTAAATCCATAGAGCCGTCTGCCAGAGGGGAGCTGGAGATAACCACTGTAAACAATGAGTATCTTAAAAAAGGTACACTTAGAGTTGAAACTATGGGACGGGGCTTTGCATGGCTTGATACAGGAAGCCACGATTCGCTCCTTGATGCCAGCGACTTTGTATGTGCATTTCAGAAGCGTCAGGGGCTATATATTTCCTGTATAGAAGAAATTGCATATAAAAGTGGCTTCATAGATAGAGAGCAGCTTTTAAAGCTGGCAGAGCCGTTAATGAAAACAGATTATGGCAAATATTTAACAGAGGTTGCTAATGGACTCTAAAATCTTAAAAAGAGCGTTACTGGCAGTAACGCTTTTTGCCTTGTCACTTTTTGCATTAATTCTGCTTATTAACGACTATGGTAATAGGAATAGAAGAAAAAGCAGTAATACACAGGAAGCTAATATTGGAGAAGCCGGAGGTGTACGGAGCACCAATGTCCAAGGGGAGACTGAAGCTGACGGAATGTTGGTAGGAAGTGATTTATCAGCCTGGATGAATGATGAGACCTTTTTTGATGAAATTCCAATCGGCAAGGGAAAATATGATAACACCAGGGGAATAACTGTGGTTATAAGTGCCGGTTCCGTAGAAAAAGATATTAGAATTAAAATCTTTGATGAATACGGAACTATAATTAAGGGAAGAAAATTTGAGGCAAGAGTAGGAGAGACCTTATTGGTAACTGATGATGATATGGATGGGATAATACATATCACAGATTTAACACCGGGAGCCTATGAGGTAGTATTAGAAGAGACAGCAGGGTATATTGTTCCTACGGAACCTTTAATATGTAATGTCAGGGCAAAGTTAGAATATAAGGCAATAGATGATATTTCATATCTTATAAAGACGGAAGCAGATATTGATGCAGAAAAAGAAGATACGGCAATTCACGATGCAGGGGAGCAGACCTCCGGAAATTCGGCTATAAAGACTGTGGAGGGAGCACACTTTGGTGTAGATGTATCTAAATATAATGGATTTATAGACTGGAAAGAGGCAAAGGCGGCAGGTGTAGAATTTGCCATAATAAGATGTGGATATAGAGGCTCTACCACAGGTGCCATAGTTAAAGACCCTTATTTTGAAGCTAATATGGAGGGTGCCATAGCAGCAGGCCTTCCTGTAGGCGTATATTTTTTTACACAGGCAATTAATAATGTGGAAGCAGTGGAAGAGGCCAGTGCAGTTATGGAGCTTGTAAAGCCCTATAAGCTTATATATCCCATATTTATAGATACTGAGGGCTCCGGAGGAAGAGCGGATAATTTAGAAAAGAATGACCGTTCCTACATAATACAGACATTCTGTGAAACCATAAGAAGCGGAAACTATACCGCAGGAGTGTATGCCAGCAGAAACTGGCTCAACAATAAGCTGGATATTACAAAATTTTCGGCTGACAATGTTATCTGGCTGGCGGAATATGGGGATAAGCCCACATATGGCGGTTCATATCAGCTTTGGCAGTATTCTTCGGCAGGAAGTATAAGCGGAATAGAGGGACGAGTGGATATGAACATCAGCTATTTGGATGTGGCAGAGTGATTAGATTTAAAAGAGCGTATGGGCTACATAATACAAAAGCTTTATACGGAGGCACGTTTGTGAATACATAAGATTTATAAAGTGGTGTTGCTTTGTGATATAAGCTATTTAAATAGCAAATTTTTAAAATATCAAATGGAGAGAAAATGGGACAGATAAAGGTAGAAACATGTGAAATAGAGGGACTCAAGGTTATTACTCCTACAGTGCATGGGGATAGCCGTGGATATTTCATGGAGGTTTATAATTACAACGATTTTAAGGAAGCGGGGATTGAACAGGTATTTGTTCAGGATAATCAGTCAGCTTCAAAGCGCGGAGTGCTTAGAGGACTGCATTTTCAGATAAATCATCCACAGGATAAGCTGGTCAGGGTAGTAAGCGGAGAGGTTTATGATGTGGCGGTGGATTTGCGCCCGGATTCCCCTACTTTTGGAAAGTGGCACGGGGTAGTACTGTCGGCAGAGAATAAGAAACAGTTTTTTATTCCTAAAAACTTTGCCCATGGTTTTTTAGTACTTAGCGAATATGCAGAATTTGCATATAAATGCAGTGATTTCTACCATGCTAATGACGAGGGTGGAATTATGTATAATGACCAGACTATTGGAATAGACTGGCACATTCCTGAGGATATGGAAATTGTTATGTCCGGTAAGGATAAGGAATGGGATGGATTTGATAAATATAAGGCAGATAGAGGACTATAATAAATGATTGAATTCATTAAAGAAATATTTAAAAACCGTTCTCTTATTTGGAAGCTGGCAAAGAATGACTTTAAAAAGCGCTATGCCGGCTCATATTTAGGTGCGGTGTGGGCAATGATACAGCCTGTAATTACCATTGCCATGTATTATATAGTGTTTGACATTATTATGGGTGCAGGGGCTCAGTCGGGTCCCCGTGCCACAAATATTCCCTATGTGCTGTTTTTAACAGCGGGACTGGTACCCTGGTTTTTCTTTTCGGAAGCCCTGACCCAGGGGACAGGTGCAATGATTGAATATAATTATCTGGTAAAAAAGGTAGTGTTTAATGTAAGCATACTGCCGGTTATAAAGGTGGTGGCAGCAGTATTTATTCACACCTTTTTTGTATGTGTAATGCTGGTAATGGCAGCTCTTTACGGATATTATCCATCTTTGTATACTTTGCAGATTATCTACTATTCTCTGTGTACCTTTGTGCTTGTGTTGGGACTGGGATATATTACAGGGGCAGTTATGGTATTTTTTAAGGATATAGCTCAGATAATAGCAATAGCCCTACAGCTTGGAATGTGGGCTACTCCCATACTTTGGAATATTGAAAGCCTAAGTTCTAAATGGCAGATAATACTTAGCATCAATCCGCTGGTGTATGTGGTATCCGGCTACAGAAGCGCTGTTACGGGTACTGCCTGGTTTTGGGAAAACCCATGGGGAACCTTGTATTTCTGGTGCTTTACTCTGGTATTTTTGGGATTTGGCACAACCCTTTTCAAAAGGCTAAAGCCTCACTTTGCAGATGTATTGTAGGACCTATAAATTAGAATAAGGGATGCAGATAAAATTAGTTTTATAAGGAAAAATAAATGAATGATATAGCTATTTATGGCAATAAAATATCAAAGATATACAGATTATATGAAAAGCCCTCTGACAGGTTTAGAGAAGCTATGTTTCCCGGTAAGAGGCGCAGCCGCGACCACTATGCCCTGACAGATATAGATTTAACTATTAAAAAGGGAGAAACCGTAGGAATTATAGGTACAAACGGTTCCGGCAAAAGCACCATACTTAAGATTATTACCGGTGTTTTAAGCCCTACAGCAGGGGAAATAAAGGTAGAGGGCAGGATTTCAGCACTTCTGGAGCTGGGAGCCGGCTTCAATATGGAATATAACGGTATCGAGAATATATACTTAAACGGTACTATGATGGGCTTTTCCAAAAAGGAGATTGACGAAAAGCTACAAGCCATATTGGATTTTGCCGATATTGGAGAGTATGTTTACCAGCCCTGCAAAACCTATTCCAGCGGAATGTTTGTACGCCTTGCCTTTGCAGTGGCAATAAATATTGAGCCGGAAATACTTATAGTGGATGAGGCTCTTTCTGTGGGAGATGTCTTTTTCCAGGCTAAATGCTATCACAAATTTGAAGAATTTAAGCAGCAGGGCAAGACTATATTATTTGTAAGCCATGATTTGGGCAGCATTGCCAAATACTGTGACAGAGTTATTCTTTTAAATAAGGGAGTAAAGCTAAACGAGGGCGCACCCAAGGAAATGATAGATGCCTATAAGCAGGTATTGGTAGGTCAGTATAAGCTGACAGGTCAGGGAGAAACAGAGCTTGAGGAAAAAATGTCAGCAGGCAGTACTGATTCCGGTATAAATCCCAATACCTTAGAGTATGGTAATGGTGCTGCAAATATTAATAATTATTACATTACAGATAGAAATGGTGTAAGGACTACAGCCATTATTAAGGGAGAAGAGTTTAGTATTCACTTTGATGTGGACTTTAATGAGGATGTAGCAGCCCCTATTTTCGCTTTTACTGTAAAGAATATACGGGGAACTGAAATTACGGGTACCAATACAATGTATGAAAAGGCATTTTTAGAGTCTGTTTCAAAGGGAGATAAGAAAAGCCTTACCTTTACACAAAAAATGGATTTGCAGGGTGGGGAATACCTATTGTCCTTTGGGGTAACAGGCTATGAAAAGGATAAATTTGAAGTGTATCACAGGCTGTATGATGTAATAAATGTAACTGTAATATCTGATAAAGATACTGTGGGCTATTATGATATGAACTCAGTTGTGTCTGTGGAGTAGCTGATGGGCAGATAAATTTGGCTACAGAGTGTTGCTCGGACATATTTGCAGGTGTTTTTATAAATAGGGAAGCAATAGAGACTGGCGATACGAGAAATCTCTGGGAGAAGTTCTTTTGTGCTTAGCAATGGAGGAATGTTATGGAAAATGAAGTAATAGGAAAAGTAAAGCTTGATTACAGTCACTATCTGGGGGAGGATTTTTACTGCGATGGAATAGTTGAGGATGAACTCCTTGAGATAGTTAAAAATTATTCGGAAGTAGAATATGGTGCAATTATTGAGGAAAGAAAGAAGTGGGAGATTTTGTACCATTTATCTCCACAGAGAGAGAATATAGTAAGCTGGTTGCCTATTAATAAGGATATGAAGCTATTGGAAATAGGCTCCGGCTGTGGTGCCATAACAGGTGCATTGGCAAAAAAGGCGGGAAGCGTGGACTGTGTTGACCTTAGCAGAAAAAGAAGCCTTATTAATGCATACAGACATGAAAACTGTGAGGGTATAACTATAAATGTAGGGAATTTCCAGGATATTGAGCCGGATTTAGATACGGATTATGACTGTGCATTACTTATAGGTGTATTTGAGTATGCACAAAGCTATATAGGGGGAAAAACGCCCTTTGAGGATTTTCTTAAAATAATCAGAAAGCATGTGCGGCCGGAGGGAACTATTGTAATAGCAATAGAAAACCGCTATGGGCTTAAATACTGGGCGGGCTGTCGTGAAGACCATTTAGCCACCTTTTTCTCATCTATTGAGGCTTACAGCGCAGGTGGCGGTGTTCGTACTTTTTCAAGAAAGGGATTAGAGGACATTTTTGAAAGGTCAGGAGAGAAAAACAGTCATTTCTATTATCCATACCCGGATTATAAATTTATGACTACTCTCTTTAGTGATAAGCGCCTGCCTGATAAAGGGGAGCTATATAATAATGCCAGAAATTTTGACAGAGACAGAATGCTGCTCTTTGATGAAAAAACAGCCTTTGATGGAATTTTAGACGAAGAAATGTTTCCATTCTTTTCTAATTCATATATGGCGGTGCTGGGGAACGAGCCGGCTACAGAATATATAAGATATTCAAATGATAGAGCCTTAGAATATCAGATTAGTACCGAAATAGTGGATGGGAAAGTAAAAAAACACGCGTTATACAATGAGGGTAAAAATCATATAAAAAATATGGAAAAATATTATCATAAGCTTAGTGCCAGATATGAGGGCAGCGGTCTTACCATATGCCCCTGTAAGGTAGTAGGGGATGTGGCAGAGTTTCCTTTTGTAAAAGGCAGACCCTTGTCAGAGCTTTTGGATGAATATTTGGCATCAGAGGACTATGAGGGCTTTGAAGCCTTATTTAAGGAATTTGTTGAAAAAGTCAGCTTTGGCGAGGATAGTGGCGTTGCTGATTTAGATTTAGTCTTTTCAAATATTTTAATAGATGGGGACAAATGGACAGTCATAGATTATGAGTGGACCTTTGAAAAATATATATCTTCTAAGGAGCTGGCATTTAGAGCACTGTATTGCTATTTGCTGGAAAACGAAGAAAGAAATAAGTTTAATTTTGATTTAATAATTAAAAACCTGGATATAACTGCCGAGGAAGCAGAAGATTTTAGAGCAAGAGAAGCAATCTTCCAAAAAGAGGTAACCGGCAAGAGACTTAGTATGGGGGAAATAAGAGAGCTTATTGGAAAAGCCGTGATTAATCCACAGGACTTTGTAGCATATGGAAATAATAATGTAGGAAAGAATAATGTGCAGGTTTACACCGATGAGGGAGCAGGCTTCAATGAGGACTCATCATACTTTTTAGAGGAAAAATATGATGCCGGCGGATATTTGGAAGTATCCATACCACTAGATGGAAAAACAAAGAAGCTTCGCATTGACCCGTATATGGATTATTGTATTACCGAAATACATGAAATCTCCTTTAACGGAGAGCTTTTGGACTTAAATGATAATAAGCGAATTTATATTAACGGTAAAAAGCTAAGAAGTGAGGACGGGGTAAGTGCGGTATTCTATTACAGTGACCCTAATATAGTGGTAGAGTTGGGAGACAAGGTAAGGAGTACGGGCAATCTTTTGCGTGTGCGTATGACTACGACTACTGTGCCTGAAAACATTATCCGTTCTATAAAAAAGGAATTAATGAAAAAGATTAGATTTTAGCGGGAAAATATATGCTTAGTGCTGTAAAGAGCCTTATAAGGCAACCTATTGTAAATAGACTGAATAAAAGATATAAGAAAAGGCTGGATAGTGGCTATGTATCATATGATAGCTGGATACGTCAAAAGGAAGCCGGCTATTTGGCAGGAGTATCTGACAACACAGAAAATATACAGGTAATTGAATACTCTGAGGTGGGTAGAGTCACGCCGGCATCCGATGTGGTGCTTTTTACAGCGGATAAAAACAGACTGTCAAAAGAAGCGTTACGCGTGGTTGCGTCGGTATTCAATAATCATACTGAGGCAATGGTGGTATATGGGGATGAGGATGAATATAACTCAAACAAAACAATAAGAATGAACCCTACCTTTAGACCTGATTTTTCTCCGGATACCCTAAAAAGCTATTTCTACATGGGGAATGTGGTGGCATTTAGGAAAGAAGTCTTGCCTGAAAAAGCTACGGATATTTATGAGCTTACTGTAAAGGCTGTAGAAAAGCTTACTGCCATAGAAGTGCGTCATGTGGACTATGTATTGTATCATAATGATTATACAAAGGCTCTATATCTGGGAGATAATCGCTTTGCACCGGTTTTGCCTGAGAATATAAAAGAGGGAGAGCTTATATCAATTATTATTCCATCTAAAGATAATCCGGAGGTGCTAAAAAATTTGCTTAATTCCATATGGAATTTAACAACAGGCGTTATATATGAAGTTATCGTTATAGATAATGGCAGCAACGAAGAAAATCAAATTAAGATTAAACAAATAGCTGGAGAATTCAGATATATCTACGAGCCTCAGGAATTTAATTTTTCCCGTATTTGCAATAGGGGGGCCGGGCTGGCAAAGGGAGATTATGTTTTATTCTTAAATGATGATATGGAAGTACGGGATGGAAGCTGGCTCTATCAGATGCTTATGTATGCAAGGCAGAACCACGTGGGAGCAGTGGGGGCGAAGCTGTACTATCCTAAAAGCAGAATGATACAGCATTGCGGAATTACAAATCTGCGTTTGGGACCTGTGCACAAGCTTCAATATAAAGAGGATGACAGAGTATATTATGACCATATAAATGATGTAAACAGAAATGTGCTGGGGGTTACAGGTGCATGCCTGCTTATGAAAAAAAAGCTTTTTGATAAAGTGGGGGGATTTGATGAAAACTTAAAGGTAGCCTTTAATGATGTGGACTTATGCTATACATTATATGAAGAGGGCTACCACAATGTGATAGTAAATACCACATATTTATGGCACTATGAGTCACTAAGCCGTGGAGAAGATGAAAGCAGGGAAAAGCTGGAAAGATTAGCCGGAGAGCGTACCAGGCTATATGAAAAGCATCCTAAGCTCTATGGAAAGGATCCATATTATCATGACTATCTGACAAATGATATTCTGGACAGTAATTTTACCTGTGCCTATGAGTACGAATATGATGACTGTAGGCCGGATAAGATATCACATCCCATATACCACCATTGCCTCAGTATGATTATTGAATACCGACGCAACCACGCGTAACGCTTCTTTTGACAGTCTGTTTTTATCCGCTGTAAAAAGCACCAC
>JBHAJK010000055.1:0-104272 GCA_041826605.1 Lachnospiraceae bacterium
AAGAGCCATTGTAAAGGAAGTACCTGAAATGATAGTGGGAGCCGGAACAGTACTTACCAAGGAGCAGGCAGACAGAGCAATCTTAGCAGGTGTTTCATTTGTGGTAAGTCCCGGATTTAATCCCGAGATTACAAAATATGTACTTTCAA
Source organism: Lachnospiraceae bacterium (assembly GCA_041826605.1). GTDB lineage: Bacteria > Bacillota > Clostridia > Lachnospirales > Lachnospiraceae > Colinaster. The sequence goes on from JBHAJK010000055.1 coordinate 150, forward strand.
GGGGCGTGTGTATGCTTCCGGGTACTGCTACGGCAGGAGAGATGGAGCAGGCAATGGATTTAGGACTTACAGCGGTAAAGTTTTTCCCTGCTGAACAAAACGGAGGTGTGGAAAAGCTTAAAGCTCTGGCAGGTCCATACAAGAATTTACGCTGGATGCCAACCGGAGGAGTAAGTACAGCAAATCTTGCAAACTATTTAAGTTTCCATCAGGTGCTTGCCTGCGGCGGTACATGGATGGTAAAAAAGGAGCTTATTGAAAAGGAATGTTGGAGTGAAATAACCGATATCTGCAAGGCGGCAGTTAAGAATATGCTGGGTATGGAGCTTAGACATATTGGAATTAACAATGCCAATGAAGAAGAGGCAGAAAAAAATGCAAAGCTGCTTTGTGCACTCTTTGGTCTGGATTATAAGCCCGGAAACAGCTCAATATTTGCAGGTAAGGAATTTGAGCTTATGAAGTCTCAGGGTAAGGGTACTAAGGGTCATGTGGCAATAGCTGTTAATGATGTGGACAGAGCGGTGTATCACTTAGGCAGACGTGGCGCAAGCTTTGATGAAAGTACACGTAAGACAGATGATAAGGGAACAAAGTTTATATATTTAAATGAAGAGGTAGGCGGATTCGCACTTCATCTTATTCGCAAATAATCAGCAAAAAGGAGATACAAAATGGGTAGAGTAGTTACATTTGGGGAGATTATGCTTAGACTTGCTCCCAACGGATATTATAGATTTTTTCAGGATGACCAGTTGCAGGCAACCTTTGGCGGCGGAGAGGCAAATGTGGCAGTTTCACTGGCAAATTACGGTATTAAAACAAGCTTTGTTACAAAGCTGCCAAGTCATGCAATAGGTCAGGCGGCAGTTAATAATTTAAGATATTTTGGTGTGGATACGGATTTTATTGCCAGAGGCGGAGAGCGTGTGGGTATATATTATCTGGAAAAGGGTGCTTCCCAGCGCGGCAGTGTGTGTATTTATGACAGAGCACATTCTTCAATCCAGGAGGCAGAGGCTTCTGATTTTAACTGGGATGAGATTTTTGATGGAGCAGAGTGGTTTCACTTTACAGGAATAACTCCGGCTCTTGGTGTAAATCTTGTAAATATTTGTGAGGAAGCCTGCAAGGCGGCAAAGGCAAAAGGCGTTAAAATTTCCTGCGACTTAAATTACAGAGGAAAGCTTTGGACAAGGGATGAGGCAAGAGAGGCTATGACCCGCCTTTGCAAATATGTGGATGTATGTATTTCCAACGAAGAGGATGCAAAGGATGTATTCGGTATAGAAGCCGTAGGGTCTGATATATACGGCGGCAAGCTTGATACAGAGGGCTATAAATCTGTGGCAAAGCAGCTTGCGGATAAATTTGGATTTGAAAGGGTGGCAATTACACTTAGAACCTCCATATCTGCCAATGACAATGACTGGCAGGGTATGCTCTATGATGGGGAAAACTATTGCTTCTCAAAGCAGTACCATCTTCATATTGTGGACAGAGTGGGAGGCGGAGACAGCTTTGGTGGCGGACTGATATATTCACTTCTTAACGGATATTCAACACAGGACGCAATCGAATTTGCAGTTGCGGCATCTGCTTTAAAACATTCCATTGAGGGAGATTTTAACCGTATAACTGTTGCAGAGGTTAAAAAGCTGGCAGGCGGAGACGCTTCAGGAAGAGTTCAGAGATAAAGCATAAGGAGCAGTAACTGATGAAAAAATTTATGGATAAGGATTTCCTGCTTACAAATGATACTGCAAAGCATCTTTTCCACGACTATGCAGAGGAATTGCCCATAGTAGATTATCATTGTCATATTTCTCCCAGGGAAATATATGAAAACAGAAAATTTGATAATCTGGGAGATGTGTGGTTTGGCGGAAAAGAGGCTGACGGTCATTATTTCGGAGACCATTATAAATGGCGTCTTATGCGCTCAAACGGTATGAGTGAGGATGTTATAAGTGACAGAGTGGATGAACTGAAAAGATTTAAGGGATTTGCTGAAACTCTGGAGATGGCAATAGGTAATCCTATGTACCATTGGTGCAATTTAGAGCTTAGGAAATATTTTGGCATACAGGAGCCTCTAAACAGTAGAAATGCAGAGGAAATCTGGAATAAATGTAACCAAATGCTGCAAAGCAATGAGGAGCTTTCTGTAAGAGGACTTATAAGACAGAGCAATGTGGAATATATAGGAACCACAGACGACCCTATTGACACTCTTGAGTGGCATAAAAAAATAGCTGAGGATGACACTATAGAGTTTAAGGTGCGTCCCTCTTTCAGACCTGATAAGGCAATAAATATTAATAAAGAGGGCTTTAGGGAATATATAGAAAGTCTTGCTTTGGTAGTGGGAAAAAGCGAACTGAAAACTGTGGAAGAGGTTATTTTGGCTCTTAAAGACAGAATAGAGTTTTTTGCTTCCATGGGCTGTGTGGCTTCTGACCATGGACTTGACTATATTCCATTCAGAAAAGTAAGTATTGAGAAAGCAAATGAAGCCTTTAAAGGCGCAATGGCAGGTAAGGAGCTAAGTGTAGAAGAAGCCGAGGGCTATCAGACCGCCTTACTTTTGGCTCTTGGCAGAGAATATTATAAGCATGGAATAGTAATGGAGCTTCATTATTCCTGTCTTAGAAATGTTAATGAAAGAATGTTTAGAGCAAAGGGCGCTGACACAGGCTTTGATATGATTGCTCAAAATTCCTGCGGAGGCAATATCGCAAGGCTGCTTTCTGAGTTGGACAGCACGGGTGAGTTGCCAAAGACCATATTATTTTCATTAAATCCGGGGGACAATGAACAAATCGGTACTATTTTAGGCTGTTTCCAGTCAGAGGAGGTACCCGGAAAAATTCAGCACGGACCTGCCTGGTGGTTTAATGATACAAAGTCGGGAATGGAAGAGCAGATGAAATCCCTTGGAAATTTGGGACTGCTTGGAAATTTTGTGGGTATGCTTACAGACTCCCGTTCGTTCCTATCCTATACACGTCATGATTATTTCAGAAGAATAATGTGTAATCTCATAGGAGAATGGGTGGAGAACGGAGAATATCCTAATGATGAGGAGGCACTTAAAAAAATAGTGCAGGGAATTTCTTATTATAATTCAAAAAGATATTTAGGATTTTAGTAAAATGGGGAATAAAACGGAAACGAGGAAAATGTAATTATGAAATTAAGCTATGATACGCTTAAAAAGGTGGGTTATAAAGGTTATTTATTGGAGGAAGCACCGGAAAGAGTGCTGCAATTTGGAGAGGGTAATTTCCTTAGAGCCTTTGCGGACTACTTTTTTGATGTAATGAACGAAAAGGCAGGCTTTAACGGAAAGGTGGTTCTCTGCCAGCCCATAGGTCAGGGACTTACCAATATGATTAATGAACAGGAGGGACTTTACACTCTCTTTTTAAGAGGTCAGGAGAAAGGGCAGCAGGTAAATAATAAAAGAGTTATTTCCTGCGTATCACGTTGTCTAAGCCCCTATGCTCATTATGAGGAGTTTATAAAATGTGCCAATAACCCTGAGCTTAGATTTATTGTAAGCAATACTACGGAAGCGGGAATTGAATATAATCCGAATTGTAAATTTGAAGACAAGCCGGCAGACAGCTTCCCCGGAAAACTGACGCAGTTTCTTTATGCCAGATTTCAAAATAAGCTTCCGGGATTTGTTATTCTTTCCTGTGAGCTGATAGACAGAAACGGAGATGAGTTACTTCGCTGCGTTAATAAATATATTGAGCAGTGGGGACTGGAGGAAGGATTTAAAAGCTGGGTGGAGCAGGAAAATATATTCTGTTCAACCTTAGTTGATAGAATCGTACCGGGATATCCCAGAGCAGAAGCTGAAAGCATATGTGAGGAGTTGGGATATGAGGACAATCTTATTGATACGGCAGAGGTATTTGGTGCCTGGGTTATAGAGGGACCTCAGTCTATTAAAAAAGAGCTTCCTATAGATGAAGCCGGATTGCCAATTCTTGTGGTAGATAATGTGGACCCCTATAAAAAGCGTAAGGTAAGAATATTAAACGGTGCCCATACAGCTATGATTATGGGAGCATATCTGTCAGGACAGGATATAGTAAGAGATTGTATGAAAGATGAAATAATCTTAAGCTTTATGAATAAGGCAATCTATGATGAGATTATTCCTGTGCTTACAGATTTGAACGCGGATGAAGTAAAGGAGTTTGCAGCAGCCGTAACTGACAGATTTGCCAATCCTTTTATTGACCATCAGCTATTATCCATATCTCTTAATTCCGCATCAAAGTGGAAAGCAAGAGTAATGCCTACGGTTATTGAATATTACAATATGAAAGGCTCATTGCCTAAGGTGCTTACATTCTCTTTTGCGGCATTTTTAAGCTTTTATCATGCAGGGGTTGAAATGGGAGAAAATTGCCTGATTGGAAAGCGTGGAGAAGAAAGCTTTGAGATTAAGGATGATATGTGGCTGTTGGAGGCCTTTTATGATTTAAAGGATGCAAATGAGGAGGAACTGGCTCATTGCATAATAAATAATGAGAGAATGTGGGGAGATGCACTATCCAAGCTTCCGGGATTTGAAGCAGAGGTGGCAGGCTACCTTAAGAAAATTAATGAAGTTGGAATATATACTGCAATGAACGAGGTAAGTAAGTGAAATTTATCCAAATCCACCCTTATGACAATGTGTGCGTTGCCTTAGAGGATGTAAATAAAGGTACGGATATTAACCTTGAGGGGATTTCTATTAAAACAACTGAAGATGTGGGCAGGGGACACAAAATAGCTCTAAGAGATATTGGTGCAGCTTCGCCTATAATAAAGTATGGTAATCAAATCGGAATAGCTACAGAAGATATAGCGGCAGGCAGCTTTGTTCATACCCATAATGTAAAGACCGGCCTGTCCGAGGACACAGAATATAAATATGACCCGGTTTCCTACAGTCTGCCTGAGGGTAAGAAGCGTTCCTTTTTTGGATATAAAAGAGCCAAGGGTAAGGTGGGAATCAGAAATGAGCTGTGGATTATTCCTACAGTGGGCTGTGTCAATGCTGTGGCTGAGAAGCTGGTTAAGGAAAATCAGCATTTGGTAGCAGGCTCGGTAGAGGGCTTATATGCATATACCCATCCCTTTGGGTGCTCTCAAATGGGAGAAGACCACGAGACTACAAAGAGAGTATTGGCGGCGTTAGCCCATCATCCCAATGCAGGAGGTGTACTTGTATTATCTCTGGGCTGTGAAAATCTGACTATGGAGCAGTTTAAGGAAGAGCTGAAAGAGTGGAACAGTGAAAGGGTTAAATTCTTAGTATGCCAGAATGTGGAGGATGAGATTGCAGAGGGCAGCAGACTTCTTAGTGAGCTGTCAGATTATGCAGGCAGATTTTTAAGAGAAGAAATTGATGCATCAGAGCTTATTGTGGGAATGAAATGCGGTGGTTCCGATGGTCTGTCGGGTATTACGGCAAATCCTGTTGTAGGAAGATTTTCGGATAAGCTTATAGCCATAGGGGGCTCAACGGTACTGACCGAGGTGCCTGAAATGTTTGGGGCTGAAAACATACTTTTTAACAGATGTACCAATATTAATGTGTATGATAAGGCTGTGAGTATGGTAAATCGCTTTAAGGATTATTTTATATCCCACGGACAGGTGGTATATGAAAATCCAAGTCCGGGAAATAAAGCGGGAGGAATAACCACCTTAGAAGATAAATCCTGTGGCTGTGTGCAAAAGGGAGGCAGTGCTCCTGTGGTGGACGTACTTGAATATGCTATGCCCATAACTCAAAAGGGTCTGTCCTTATTATCGGGACCCGGTAATGATATGGTAAGCACCACTGATTTAACTGCTGCCGGAGCCCATATGATATTGTTTACCACCGGCAGGGGAACACCCTTTGGTGCTCCTGCTCCTACGGTTAAGATTTCTACCAATACCGCTCTTTTTGAAAAAAAATCAAACTGGATTGATTTCAATGCAGGCACTATTGCAGAGGGTAGTGAGAGGCTGGATGAAGCCGGAGAAAGGCTGCTTGACTATGTTTTGGAGGTGGCATCAGGCAAACTGACAAAGCAGGAAGAGGACGGCTATAGAGAAATATCCATTTTTAAAGATGGTGTCATACTGTAAAAATGACCTGCGAGGTTTCTGATATGGAACTTCGCAGGTTGCTTTTTGCGGGAAAAAGGGAAGAAAAAATTCTCTTGACATTTAATTTCTGTATGATATCATAATGATATCAAAAAGATGGGAGGACAAAGATATGTCAGAAAGAATTTATACAACTAAGAAAAATGGTATGGTGGCACTTTTACTTATAATGCTTGCAATACTTTGCGGAGTGGCCTTGATTGTTACGGGAGCAATTTTATTAGACAAGGGAGTGACAGTACCCGGAAATATGGCTCTCATTCCGGGAATGTTATTAGTCATTACAGTTTGGGTACTTTTCTTTGGACTTAAGGTTGTAAAGCCACAGGAAGCCCTAGTATTAACCTTGTTTGGAGATTATAAGGGAACAATAAGAGAGCAGGGCTTTTATTTTGTAAATCCATTCTGTATAGCCGTAAATCCGGCGGCAGGGACAAAGCTGGCTCAAAGCGGAGACACCTCCACTCCTGCAAGTCCGTTACAGGTATCGGCTCAGGGCTATAATGCAAATGTAAATATGGCTTCAAAAAAGATTTCTCTAAAGGCAATGACCTTGAATAATGGCAGACAGAAGATTAATGACTGCCTTGGAAATCCTGTAGAGATTGGAATTGCGGTTATATGGAAAGTTACGGATACTGCAAAGGCTGTATTTAATGTGGATAATTATAAGGAATATTTGTCGCTACAGTGTGACTCAGCCCTTAGAAATATTGTGAGAATATATCCCTATGATGTGGCACAGGGAGTGGATACAACCGGAGATGGCAATGCTGACGAGGGTAGTCTCAGAGGCTCAGCCGAGGTTGTGGCAGACAGAATAAGAAATGAAATTCAGTCAAAGGTAGCAGAGGCAGGTATTGAGGTTTTAGAGGCAAGAATCACATATTTGGCATATGCTCCGGAGATTGCTTCAGTAATGCTTCAAAGACAGCAGGCATCTGCAATTATTGATGCAAGAAAGATGATAGTGGATGGTGCTGTAGGTATGGTAGAAATGGCACTTGAAAGATTAAATGAAAATCAGGTAGTGGAGCTGGATGAAGAAAGAAAGGCTGCCATGGTTTCAAATCTGCTCGTGGTATTATGCGGCAATCACGATGCACAGCCCATTGTAAATTCAGGAAGTCTGTACTAATATGGCGGAAAAAAAACAGGTTCCTTTACGTCTTTCCGAAAAATTATATGCCGACATTGCCGCATGGGCAGAAGACGATTTTAGGTCTGTAAACGGTCAAATTGAGTATTTGCTGTCAGAATGTGTAAGACAGAGAAAAAAGGATGGCAAATATGTGGGGGAGGAAATTGATGTACCTCCGAAATTTGATTTGAAGTGAAATTATAGGATTGTTGGGAGAGGATTCTTAGAGCTTAGTGTCCGATAGGAATTAAAGTTATTAAATAATATTAATAGAGTGTAAAAAGGTTTGGCGAATGCCAGACCTTTTGTTTTGGTAAAGTTACTGTAAAGTTACATTTTAAAATATCTTCAGGCGGTGTACGGCTTGCAGCAGTTCTATAAGTCTGTCCACTGCATCTTTCCTTGTAGCCTATTATATTTTACAATGTATTAAATAAAAAACAAAAAGGCTTTTGAATTGACATAGTGCTTATAGTATGATGAAGCTATATCAAGAATAAATTATATTTGAGATTAAATTTAAGGGTATAAATTTAAGGGATATAATTTAACGGGTACAGTTTAAAAGAGGCAGTTTAGAGGGTGGAAATTAAAATAGCATAGATTTAAAGGAAGCAATTTGAGTGTAAATTTAAAATGTGTAATTATGTGTGCTTTAGGCTATGAATTAGGGCATTATAGAAAAGAGGTATGTATGAAATTAAAGAAAATATTATTAGTGCTTGCAGCGGGAGTGGTTTTAAGTCTACCGGCAGTGGGCTGTGGCGGAAATACGGCTTTAACAGAAAACGAGGAAAAGGGTGCATTGCAGGCTGATATATCAGAAAACACTGATGTGGCAGGAACTGATACTGTGGCAGAAGCGGATGTTGACGAAGCATTGGAGAATGAGTCAGTGGCAGAGGAAAGCGGGGCAAGTGATAATAAAGAAGCTAAGCCTTTGATGGAAGCCATTGACGGAACTGTATTTACTGAGGCGGATTTTGCGGCATATGATTTAACTCTGGTTAATGTATTTGCCACATGGTGCGGCCCCTGTGTAAAGGAAATTCCGGAGCTGGAAAAATTAAGTCAGGAAATGAAAGCAGAGGGAGTCAATGTGGTGGGAATTGTAGTGGACAGCCTACAGACCTTGGATGCTTCAGGCAATGAAGTATATAGCGATAGAGCTATTGAAACCGCTAAAAAATTACAGGAGGCTACAGGCTCTACCTATTTATATTTAAAACCCAGAGCACAATTATTTGATGGAAGACTACTTAATGTAAGTGCTGTGCCGGAAACATTTTTTGTGGATAAGAACGGAAATGTTGTGGGAGAAACCTATGTAGGCAGTCGCAGCTTTGAACAGTGGAGCGAGATTGTAAAAAAGGAATTGGAAGCAGTTAAAGATAGTTAATCAGCTAAGGGGAGATTGCATTGAAAAAAATAAAGAACAGCCGTATACCCTCTGCAATATTTTTAGGACTGGGAATTTTAATGATAGCCCTTGGGGTATATAGAGAGGAAATATCCGTAGTTTTAGCCAAGGCTACTTCAATATGTATGGAATGTATCGGGATAGGTTAAGATGAAAAATAATATGAGCGAAAGTCCCAGACATATTTTTCAGGCAATTTGGGCACTGCTTACAAACAGCTATGCAGTAGGATTTGCTACAGGAAAAATTTATAGAGGAAAGATTAAAAGCCTGTGTGTACCGGGGATGAACTGCTATTCCTGTCCGGGAGCATTGGGCTCATGTCCGATAGGCTCATTGCAGGCGGTTATCGGACAGTACAATTTTAAAATGACATATTATGTGGCAGGCTTTTTAATGGTTGTAGGAGCATTAATTGGCAGATTTGCCTGTGGCTATCTCTGCCCCTTTGGTCTTATACAGGATTTGTTGCATAAAATCCCCTTTTTTAAGAAAATCAAAACCTTTAAGGGGGATAAGCTTCTTAGAAAATTAAAATATTTGATTTTGATTGTATTTGTAATCTTGCTACCTATGTTTGTGACAGATATAATAGGACAGGGAGCACCGTATTTTTGCAAGCTTATTTGCCCCGTGGGTACTTTGGAGGGCGGAATACCTCTGGTACTTTTAAATAAAGCCATGCGTAGTGTAGTTGGATTTTTATATGTGTGGAAGAATTTTATACTTTTTGTAACAATAGCTTTTTCCATTATAATATATCGCCCTTTCTGCAAATATATTTGTCCTCTGGGAGCAATATATTCCTTATTTAATGGAATTGCATTTTTTAGATATAAATTTAATGAGGATAAATGTATAAACTGTAATGCCTGTGTGAGGGCCTGTAAAATGGAGGTAAACCCCACAAAGAATTGTAACTCAACGGAATGTATCAGATGCGGACAATGTATAAAGGCATGTCCTACAAAAGCACTTGAGAATAAATAATAAAAAAAAGAAGCAGCTTTTAATATTTAATAAAAATGGAAGCTTCGGAATGGAGGAAAAATGCTTAAGGAAAATGTAAAGGAATTAATTAACAGACAGGTAAATCGCGAGTTCTTCTCAGCTTACCTTTATTTGGACTTTGCCAACTATTATCATGATATGGGGTTGGACGGATTTGCCAACTGGTATGAAATCCAGGCAAAAGAGGAGCAGGATCATGCAATGCTGATGCGTGAATATCTTTTGAATAATGGAGAAGCAGTAAGGCTTGAGGCTATCGATGAGCCGGATAAGCGCTATAGTGGTGCTGAGGCTCCCTTAAATGAGGCTTTAGCTCATGAGAGATATATTACGGGAAGCATTGATGAAATATATACAGCCTGCAATGAGGCAAAGGATTATCGTACAATGCAGTTTTTGGATTGGTTTATTAAGGAGCAGGGAGAAGAGGAGAAGAATGCAGAGGATTTGCTTAAAAAGTATGAGCTTTTTGGCAGTGATGCTAAGGGATTATATGCTTTAAATCAGGAATTGGCAGGTCGTGTATATTCTGCTCCATCACTTACGCTTTAAACTTTGCGCCTTACACTTTAAATTTTATTAAGGCTTTTATAGAAAGTAAAAATATTGTATACTATATGGGTATAATTTTAATAGGACTGTTTGATACAGTCCTATTTGCGTATAGGAGTAAAATGAACAGAAGAAAGCGGCTCAAAAGAATAATAATTTTTATACTTGTCAGTGTCTCAATGACGGCTATACTGTTTTCCGTGGAAAAGTATTATCTCAAGGAAAGGATGGTAAAAACCGTTTTAATGGGGCGAGCTATGTCTGCCCAAATTGAGGAGAGACTTAACCACGAAATTGGTATTACAGAATTTTTTAAAATTTTAATAGAAACAGACCATGAAAATACAATAGAAAAATTTGACGAAGTGGCAGAGAGGCTTATTAGTACCGCACCTGAACTCAACAGTATACAGCTTGCACCAAACGGAGTTGTGACCTATATATATCCCTACAGTGGCAATGAGCAGGGACTGGTGGATTTATTTGCTGACGCTGACAGAAGAAGTGATGCTGTTAAGGCGAGAGACAGTAAAAAGATTGTAATAACAGGTCCTGTAGCCCTAAAGCAGGGAGGAACAGGTCTTATTGCAAGAAATCCCATATATATTGGGGATAAATTCTGGGGCTTTGCCATAGCTATTGTAAGAATGGATGATTTTTTGGAGACACTTCCTGAGTTTGCGGATATATCAGAAAGGTTTGTTTGCAATATTCACGCGACCGAAAACGGAGTATCAAAGCTTATATATTCCAATGGTACGGTAAGTGAAAAGAAATTAAAGGCTACCAGTGACATGGAGCTTGTAGACGGTACAGTGTGGACCATGGAATTATATCCAAAGGGTGGCTGGATTGGAGTAATGCGTCGGTTTTTTATTACCTCGTTTCTGATTTTTTTAATAGCAACAATATATATGCTTGTTATTAAAACGGATAATGCATTGATGGATGCTCATTCTAATGCACGAAAAGCCAGCTATGATGCTTTAACAGGGGTATTCAATAAAGGAGAATTTGAAAAAAAGCTACAGTTGCTGGAAAAAGAAGAGCAGGAGAGCGGCTTTATATATATGGATATAGATTATTTTAAGTATATCAATGATAACTATGGGCATGACGTGGGGGATAAGGTGCTTACAGCCTTTGCCAAACGGGTTATGAATGCGGTACGAGAAGAAGATGAGGTTTACAGAGTAGGCGGAGACGAATTTGTAGTATATGTTCCAAGGCAGATATCGGATGAAATGTATTTCATTATGCGGGAGCGACTGAAAAATCATATTGAACAGGAATTCAGTGTAGATGGTGTGGAAATTATAATGCGGGCAAGCATAGGTATGGCAAGCTATCCCGGAGAGAGGTCAAATCTAAGGGAGGCAGTCAGGTTGGCTGATATCAGAATGTATAAGGACAAGAATAAAAACCACGCCTTACATAAATCGGGAGACTCCACATTTTACAAGAGAGGTAAGGAATCGGTATAAATAATAATTAATATAAAAATCATAGCTTGAGGAGAGAAAAAATGAAAAAAGAAAATGTTTCACAGCTACTGAAGAACAATGCTTATCCGGGGAGAGGAATTATCATCGGAAAAAGCGAGGATGGAAGCAAGGCGGTAATGGCATACTTTATTATGGGAAGAAGTGCCAACAGCAGAAACCGTGTATTTGTGGAGGAAAATCAGGGTATACGTACCCAGGCATTTGACCCTGCGAAATTGGAGGATCCGTCACTTATTATTTATGCTCCGGTAAGAGTATTGGGTAATAAGACAATTGTAACAAATGGCGACCAGACCGATACTATTTATGATGGTATGGATAAGCAGTTGACCTTTGAACAGTCTTTAAGAAGTCGTGAATTTGAGCCGGACGCACCAAATTATACTCCCAGAATATCCGGTATTCTCCATATTGAGGATGGAAAATATAATTATGCTATGAGTATATTAAAAAGCAATAATGGAAATCCGGATGCCTGCAACAGATATACCTTTGCTTATGAAGCACCTGTAAATGGAGAGGGTCATTTTATTCATACCTATATGGAGGATGGCAATCCGCTTCCAAGCTTTGAGGGAGAGCCTAAGCTTATAGATATTTCGGGAGATATTGACAGCTTTACCAATATGCTATGGGATAGCCTGAACGAGGAAAACAAGGTAAGTCTTTTTGTAAGATATATTGATATTGTAACCGGTAAGTATGAAACAAAAATAGTTAATAAGAATAAATAGGGGGAATTATGAAAGAATTTGAATTGAAATATGGATGTAATCCTAATCAGAAACCTGCAAAGATTTTTATGGCTGACGGCAGTGAGCTTCCTATCGAAGTATTAAATGGACGTCCGGGCTATATTAATTTTTTGGATGCCTTCAACGGCTGGCAGCTTGTAAAGGAATTGGACGAGGCAACCGGTCTGCCTGCGGCAACCTCATTTAAGCATGTATCTCCGGCAGGAGCGGCTGTGGGTCGTCCTCTTTCAGAGACACTTAAAAAAATATATTGGGTTGACGAAGATATTGAATTAACAGCCCTGGCATGTGCATATGCAAGAGCCAGAGGTGCTGACAGAATGTCAAGCTTTGGCGACTTTATAGCTCTTTCAAGAGAATGTGATGAGAGCACAGCTAAGCTTATATTGCCTGAAGTATCAGATGGAGTTATTGCACCCGGATATAGTGAGAAAGCCTTAGAAATCTTAAAAACCAAGAAAAAGGGTGGCTATAATATTATAAAAATTGATTCATCATTTAAGCCTATGCCAATAGAGCATAAGCAGGTGTTTGGCATAACCTTTGAACAGGGAAGAAATGAAATAGAGATTAACGATGAGCTGCTTACAAATATTGTAACGGATAATAAGGAATTGCCGGATGAGGTTAAGGACGATATGAAGATTGCCCTTATAACTCTTAAATATACCCAGTCAAACTCAGTATGCTTTGTAAAGGATGGACAGGCAATCGGTATAGGTGCAGGACAGCAGTCAAGAGTGCATTGTACAAGACTGGCAGGAAGCAAAGCTGATAACTGGCTGCTTCGTCAGTGTCCTAAGGTATTAAATCTTCCATTTAAAGAGGATGTAAAAAGAGCGGATAGGGATAACGCCATTGACAATTATATTGGCGAATATTATATGGATATTTTAGCTGATGGATGTTGGGAAAGGGTATTTAGCGAAAAGCCTGAAATTTTCACAGCAGAAGAAAAAAGAGAGTGGCTGTCACAGATGGACGGAGTGGTGCTTGGCTCAGATGCTTTCTTCCCTTTCAGTGATAATATTGACAGAGCTAAAAAGAGTGGAGTGAAATATATTGTCCAGCCGGGTGGCTCAATAAGAGATGACCTGGTTATAGAAAGTGCAAATAACTACAATATGGTAATGGTATGTAATGGAGTAAGACTTTTCCACCATTAATATTACAGTCAAGTAAAATAAGTTTTGCCACCGGAGGAATATAGATGAATAAAGAACCTGTACTTGTAATTATGGCAGCGGGAATGGGTAGCAGATATGGGGGATTAAAGCAGATTGACCCTGTGGATACAGAGGGAAATATTATTATGGACTTCAGTATCTATGATGCAGTAAAAGCAGGCTTTAAAACCATAGTATTTATTATTAAGCATCAGATAGAAGAAGATTTTAAGAATAATGTAGGCAATAGAATAAGTAAATATGTAGATGTAAAATACGTGTTTCAGGAGCTGGATAAATTGCCGAAAGGGTATAGTGTGCCACAGGGCAGACAAAAGCCCTTTGGAACAGGTCATGCGGTGCTTTGTGCAAAGGAAGTGATTAATGGTCCCTTTGCGGTAATAAATGCTGATGATTACTATGGAAGAAGTGCCTTTGAAAAGATTTATAAATTTTTAAAGGAAAATAAGGATGATGAAAAGTATCATTATGCCATGGTAGGGTATGAGCTTCAAAATACCCTGACTGAAAATGGTCATGTGGCAAGAGGTGTCTGTGTGGTGGACGATAGTGGCGAGCTGGTGACTATCAATGAGCGCACCCACATTGAAAAGCATGGGGATAAAGTGGAATACACTGAGGACGATGGCAAGACCTGGGTTTCTCTTCCAAAGGACAGTCTGGTTTCCATGAATATGTGGGGCTTTGGCAATTCCTTTATGGATGAGCTGGAAAAAAGATTTATAAGCTTTTTGGACAATGAACTGGCTAAAAATCCGGAAAAAGCAGAATATTTCCTGCCCTTTGTAGTGGATGAGCTATTAAAGGAAAATAAGGCTACAGCAGCAGTACTGCCTACTCCTGATGTGTGGCATGGTGTAACATATAAGGAAGATAAGCCGGGCGTTATGGCTGCCATAAAAGCGCTTAAAGATGCAGGAATGTATCCGGATGTACTTTGGGCGTAAAAGATGGCATAGACCTTTAGAATGCTTTTGGTAAAAATACAGATACCAAATAAAATTACAAAAAATATTAAAAAAATCAAAATGAGTGGTTGCCTTAAATTAAACTTTATGATAGTATAGCAATGTTGCTTCGGTTGATAGCTTTGAAGCAACAACACTCATTTCGGGGTGTGGCTCAGTTTGGCTAGAGCGCCGTCTTAGGGAGGCGGAGGTCGCGTGTTCGAATCACGTCACTCCGATTAAAAAAACAGCGGATTATCGAAAGATAGTCCGCTGTTTTTTCTATAATAGGAAATACGGCCTGCGCAACCACACCGGACGCACAGTGTGTGGAAGACAAGACGCTTTTTATATGTAAAAAGAGGGATATATAAGTATTTGCTATTGTGGGCTATAGGGAAATAATAGGTCACAAACATTGGAAAAGAAAGGAGTTTTAGGTATAATTAAAGAAAAAGAAATTGAAAGGTTTTTAAGATGAAATTATCGGAAATTATAAACGGAAATAAAATAACTCTGTCCTTTGAGGTGTTTCCACCCAAGCCCACATCAAATTATGAGGCGGTATATCAGGCTGCCATGGGTGTGGCAGAATTAAACCCACATTATATGAGTGTGACATACGGAGCAGGTGGAAGTACCAGGTCAAATACATTTAATATTGCAGGGGATATACAGAAAAAATTCGGCGTTCCGGTTATTTCCCATCTTACCTGTGTGGGGATGACAAAAGAGGAACTACATTTAAATTTAGATATGATGAAAGGGGCGGGAATAGAAAATATTTTGGCACTTAGGGGAGATATGCCTAAGGCTTTTGAGGGAGACCCCTTTGCCAATTTTAAGTATGCTTCTCAAATAATTGAGGAAATTAAAAATTACGCAGGAGATACTTTTAGTATTGGAGGTGCCTGCTATCCGGAGGGTCATCCTGACGCTTTAAGTAAAAGTGATGATATTGACAGATTAAAGGAAAAGGTAGATGCAGGGTGTGAATTTTTAACGACCCAGATGTTCTTTGACAATAATATCTTTTATAATTTCCTGTATAAGGTTAGGGAAAAAGGGATACAGATACCTATAACTGCTGGAATTATGCCTATAACCAGAGCGGTACAGGTATCAAATGCAATAAGAATGTCGGGCTCAAGTATGCCGGAGAGGTTTAAAAACCTGGTGGATAGATTTGGCAATAATCCGGAGGCCATGCAGCAGGCGGGTATTGCCTATGCCACAGACCAGATAATTGATTTGATTGCCAACGGAGTAAATCATATACATGTGTACTCCATGAATAAACCGGAGGTTGCTTTAGGTATAAAGAACAATTTATCAAAAATAGTAGTATAATAATCTTAAGGGTAAGCATGAAAGGAGGCGTTATGTCCATAATATGTGATTGTCATATTCATTCAAATTTTTCCGGGGATGCACAGGATAGTTTGGAAAATATGGTTAAGGCAGGAATTAAAAAGGGGTTTAAAAGACTTTGCTTTACGGAGCATATGGATTTTCTATTCCCTTATGAGCCGGGTCAGCCTGAGATGTTTACTGTGAATACAGACTCTTATTTATATGAGCTGTTAAGAGTTCGTAGCAAATATGAAGACCAAATAAAGGTATGCTTTGGTGTGGAGTTAGGGCTACAGACTGATGCGGTAAAAGAAAATGCTGTTTATGCCAAAAGCTATGATTTTGATATGATTATTGCCAGTCTTCACTTAGTAGATAAGGTGGACCCTTATCATCCTGAATATTTTATGGATAAGACAGAGGAGGAGGCATACGGACTTTATTTTACCAGGATTTATGAAAATCTTTTGCGTTTTTCCAATTTTGATACTCTGGGACATTTGGATTATATAATAAGATATGGGGAAAATAAGGATAAAAGCTATCGCTATGAGATTTACAAAGCTACCATTGATAAAATTTTGGAATTTTTGATTGAAAATGAAAAGGCTTTGGAAATAAATACGGGAGGAATACGCAAGGGTGTAAGGGATGTGCATCCTGCCCTGGATATTCTTAAAAAATATAAATCGATGGGTGGCGAATTAATAACAATAGGTTCTGATGCCCACAATGTTAGCGACATAGGAAGTGATTTTAGTAAAGCGGAAGTGGCTTTAAGAGAATGTGGCTTCAAATATTATTGTGCCTATGAAAACAGGGTGGCTGAATTTATAAAGCTATAAGATATGGGCTTGGAACAGATGGGGCTGACTTGGCAGTACTTGCAAATTGAGGCCTGTAAAATCTGGCATTAGAAAATATAAAGCTACAAAATATAAAGCTACAAAATATAAGGTTATAAATGTGTAAATGCAGAAGATATACTGAAATGCTACCGGATGGAGGAAATTATGGATATTAATAGAATTTACGAGGAATTGGACAGCCTTTCCTTTGACAAAATTGAAAAATATCTGGAAGAAAAAATTGGCGAAGCCAGAGAAAACAAGGACTTTGCTATAATAGTTCCTCTTATTAATGAAATGATAGGCTTTTTGAGGGATACCACAAGCTTTGACAGGGGCAGCAGGTACAAAGCTATGCTTTTAGAAACTTTAAAGGAATATGGACAGCAGGGAACTATGAATGAAGCGACCTCGCTACTGAATATAGCTAATTTTGACAGAGCAGGCGGAGATTACAGAGCGTCCCTTGAAGAGTATAAAAAATGCGAGGATATTTATGAAAAGCAGCTACCGGAGAGTGATTATCTTTGGGCAGGGCTGTTTAATAATAAATCGCTGTTATATCAGATGATGGGAGACCATTTGGGCGCCATAGGGGAGCTGGTTAAGGCTCTCAGGATTGTGGAGACTATACCTGAAAGACGAATAGAGGTGGCTACCACATATACAAACATTGCCCAATCCTTAGCTGCTATCGGCAGGATGGAGGAAGCGGAAGAAAATGTACGAGAGGCATTAAAGATTTTTGCGGAGGGAGACAATAGGGATTATCACTATAGTGCGGCAGCCGCAGTTATGGGGGTTATTGCATATAGCAGTGGAAATTATAAAGAGGCGGCTGAATATTATGAAAAGGCGGCTGAAACTGTGAAACGAATAATGGGGGAAAATGACAACTACAGACTCCTTATGTCCAACAGAAATTCTATGCTGGAGCTTTTGCCTGAGAATGTATTAAAAAGTGGGGAGAATAAGAATGTGGTGCCTACAGGTCAGGAGGATAAAAAGTGGTGCCGGGATGAAAACAAGGGAATAGTCATATGCAGAAAATATTATGAAGAATATGGCAGGGCTATGATTGCAGAAAAATTTTCTGAATATGAAGATAAAATTGCGGCAGGTCTTTTTGGAGAGGGTTCTGACTGTATGTTCCTGGATGATGAAATTTCAAGGGATCATGACTGGGGACCCGGCTTTATGCTCCTTGTAACAAGGGATGTATATGAAAAGATAGGAAAAGAGCTTCAGGCAGAATACGACAGTCTGCCTAAAGCCTTTATGGGGCATACCAGAATGGAAACAGCCGAAGCCAGAGGAAGAGTGGGTGTTGTAATAATAGAGGATATGTGTGAGAAGTTTTTGCGACCTGCTCTTAAAAGCAATACTGACAGTGGATATTTAGAGAGAAAAAATCTTGGAGATATTTCTTCCTTTGTACTTTCTCTCTTTACAAATGGAGAGATATGGCGTGATGATGAGGGTATAATTTCAGAAATCAGAAGCGAGCTTGCGGGCTATTATGATGATAAAACCTGGCTTAGGAAATTGGGACTTTCTCTTATAAGAACGGGGCATACAGGACAGTATAACTTAGGAAGAGTTCTAAAAAGAGGGGATAGAGTTACGGCTAAAATATTATTAGGCGAATATATGACCTGTGTATTAAAGACTCTCTTTCTAATTAACAGAAAGTATGCGCCCTATGATAAGTGGCTTATGGCAAGTGGGGCAATGCTTCCTAAATATGCTGAAATAACAGATTGTCTGAGAGCCATTTCGGATATGGAAATAAGTGATGAAAATGTACTTTTGACTATTGAGATTATAGCTCAGATTATTTTGGAGTCACTAAAGGAATTAGGACTTTTAGAGGCAAGTGAAGAGAATTGGTATATGGAGGAGATAGGCAAGAAGATTTTAAACAATAGTGTTAATTTGGTATCTACCTCATATACGGAAATATATTCAAAGCCAAATAATGTAAAGGCTTTATCAGACGGTTTAAATAAAGAAGAACTGGTGGATAAAATAGTAGCATTAGAATGGAAAGCCTTTGACAAGGTGGAAAATGAGGGCGGACGTGCCGGTTGTCAGAATGATTTTCATACCTTTGAAATAATGCGTAAAAGTCAGTATATGGAGTGGACAGAGGAATTGCTTGAAAGCTTTATAGCTGATTTTGAAAATGCAAATGCCAGGGGCTGGAATTTAATAACTGAAAAATATGGCAGAATGGAAAAAAGTACGGCACCTGAGGAATATAAGAAAATCGAGAGCTTTTTACCAAAGCACAGTGAAACTCAGGATATGATAATTGAACAGATTGTTGCTATTCAGGTGGGAATGATGGAGGAAGTGGCAGAGAAATTCCCGAAATTTGCAGGTACGGCAAGGTCGGTTCATAGTTCCGAGGATACAGAATTTAATACTTCATATGAAACATATCTTAGGGGAGAGCTGGGCACATATTCGGAGGAAACCTTAGCACTCTATGGACGATTTGTGGCAGAAATTGCAAAATCAGGCGGCAATCTGGCGTATAAGATAATGAATAATACAGCCAAACTATATGGCTATAAGTCAATAGAGGATTGTGAAGAAAAATTATAGTCCAAAAATTAACAAAAGAAGTTTTTTGTTGCCGTGACTTTTGGTTACTTCCACAAAACTTATGAAAAACTTCCTAAAATACTAAAATTGGCTTGTATTTTAGGGTGGGGTCTAGTAGAATAATAACGCTGATAAAATTTTGACAGACCTAATTGGTATGTCAAAGAAATATAATTTAACATTTTTAGGAGGAATTAAAAATGGCAGTAAAAGTAGCAATTAACGGTTTCGGTCGTATCGGTCGTCTTGCATTCAGACAGATGTTTGGTGCAGAGGGATACGAAGTAGTAGCAATCAATGACCTTACAAGCCCTACAATGCTTGCACACCTTTTGAAGTATGACTCTTCACAGGGTAAGTATGCATTAGCTGATAAGGTTACAGCAGGCGAGGATTCAATCACAGTTGACGGAAAGACTCTTAAGATTTACAAAGAGCCAGACGCTAACAACTGTCCTTGGGGCGAGCTTGATGTAGACGTAGTTCTTGAGTGTTCAGGTTTCTACACATCAAAGGATAAGGCTCAGGCTCATATCAACGCAGGCGCTAAGAAAGTAGTTATTTCTGCTCCCGCTGGTAATGATCTGCCTACAATCGTATACAATGTAAACCATAATACACTTAAGGCTGAGGACAAGATTATTTCTGCAGCTTCTTGTACAACAAACTGTCTTGCACCTATGGCTAAGGCTCTTAACGACCTTGCAGGTATCAAGTCAGGTATCATGAGCACAATCCACGCTTACACAGGCGACCAGATGATTCTTGATGGTCCTCAGAGAAAGGGCGACTTCAGAAGAGCACGTGCCGGTGCTGTAAACATCGTTCCCAACTCAACAGGTGCAGCTAAGGCTATCGGTCTTGTTATTCCTGAGCTTAACGGAAAGCTTATCGGCTCTGCTCAGAGAGTTCCTACTCCTACAGGTTCAACAACAATTCTTGTTGCAACAGTAGAAAAGAGCGTAACAAAGGATGAGATTAACGCAGCTATGAAGGCAGCAGCTTCTGATTCATTTGCTTACAATGAAGATGAAATTGTTTCATCTGATATCATTGGTTCAACATATGGTTCAATCTTCGATGCTACACAGACAATGGTAGGCGAAGATAACCTTGTTCAGGTTGTATCTTGGTACGATAATGAGAATTCTTACACATCTCAGATGGTTAGAACCATTAAGTATTTTGCTGAGTTAGCATAATTAAGATTATTGAATTATGGAAAACCGCCTGCAATTGCAGGCGGTTTTTTGCGTAGTAGCAGACCTACTTTTTATATTGCCTTACTTTAGGCGTAGGTGCTATAATATACGGAGCGTCTTAAATAATATTTCTGTAGCAATGCGCAGGCTACAGAGAGAATTTCTATAAGGAGGACATATATATGTCATTAAACAAAAAAAGTGTTGATGATTTTAACGCAAAGGGCAGAAGGGTGCTTGTAAGATGTGATTTCAACGTACCATTAAAGGACGGTGTTATCACAGACGAAACAAGAATCGTAGCAGCCCTCCCCACAATCAATAAGCTTATTGCTGATGGAGCTAAGGTTGTACTTTGCTCACACCTTGGTAAGGTTAAAGAGGGTCCTAATGAAAAGGAATCCCTTGCACCTGTAGCAAAGAGACTTTCAGAGAAGCTTGGCAAGGATGTAGTATTTGTAGCTGATTACAATGTAACAGGTGCTGACGCTACAGCGGCAGTAGCAGCTATGAATGAGGGAGATGTAGTTCTTTTACAGAATACACGTTTCCGTGGCAAAGAAGAGACAAAGCCTACAGATGCAGGCGAAGCTTTTGCTAAGGAGCTTGCAGAGCTGGCAGATGATTATGTTTGTGACGCTTTCGGTTCAGCACATAGAGCACATGCATCAGTTGCAGTAGTTACAAAGTATATTACTGAAAAGGGTGGCACAAATGCAGTCGGATACTTAATGCAGAAAGAAATTGATTTCCTTGGAAACGCAGTTGAAAATCCTGTAAGACCTTTCGTTGCAATCCTTGGTGGTGCTAAGGTTGCTGATAAGCTTAACGTTATTGACAATTTGCTTGAAAAGGCTGACACACTTATTATTGGTGGTGGTATGGCATTTACATTCTTAAAGGCTCAGGGCTATGAGATTGGAAAGTCACTTGTTGATGATGAGAAGCTTGATTACTGTAAGGAAATGATGGCTAAGGCTGAAAAGCTTGGTAAGAAGCTTCTTCTTCCTGTTGATAATGCAGTAGCGGCTGATTTCCCTAATCCTATTGATGGACCTATTGATGTTAAGTATGTAGCTTCTACAGAAATTCCTGCTGATATGGAGGGACTTGATATCGGACCTAAGACACAGGAGCTTTTTGCAACTGCTGCTAAGGAAGCTAAGACTGTTGTTTGGAACGGACCTATGGGTGTATTTGAAAATCCTACTCTTGCAAAGGGTACTATTGCTGTAGCAAAGGCACTTGCTGAAACAGAAGCAACAACTATTATTGGTGGTGGCGATTCAGCGGCAGCTTGTAATCAGCTTGGATTTGCTGATAAGATGAGCCATATCTCTACAGGTGGCGGTGCTTCCCTTGAATTCCTTGAGGGTAAGGAGCTTCCCGGAGTATATGCCGCAGATGATAAGTAATATTTCGGTGGACTATACTTGGAGCGTTTACGAGTGCCATGCACGAGTGCGTAATTATTAATTATTTTTAGGAGAATAAAAATGTCAAGAAGAAGAATTATTGCAGGTAACTGGAAAATGAATATGACACCAAGTCAGGCGGTGGAGCTTTGTGCTACACTTAAGGATTTGGTAAATAATGATGGGGTTGACGTAGTATACTGTGTACCCGCTATTGACATTGTTCCTGTAGCAGAGGCTATTAAGGGAACTAATGTAATGCTTGGTGCAGAGAATTTCTATATTGAAGATAAGGGTGCGTTCACAGGAGAGATTTCAGCTCCAATGCTTAAGGAAGCAGGTGTAAAGTACATCATTATCGGACACTCTGAGAGAAGGGATATCTTTGGCGAGGATGATATTCTTATTAACAAGAAAGTTAAGAAAGCATTTGCTTCAGGACTTTCTCCAATCCTTTGCTGTGGAGAGTCACTTGAGCTTCGTAAAGCCGGCACATATGCTGAGTGGATTACAAGACAGATTAAATGGGATTTAGATGGAGTAACGGCAGACCAGGTTAAGGAGCTTGTTATTGCATATGAGCCTATCTGGGCTATCGGAACAGGCGAGACAGCTACAGCAGACCAGGCACAGGAAGTATGTAAGATGATTAGAGAGGTTATTGCTGATATGTATGATGCACCTACAGCAGAAGCTGTTCGTATTCAGTACGGCGGTTCTATGAATGCAAGCAATGCAGCAGAATTACTTTCTAAGGAAGATATTGACGGTGGTCTTATCGGTGGTGCAGCTCTTAAGCCTGACTTCGCAGATATCGTAAATGCATAATTAGTGCATAGCATTTAACAATATTTATTAAGATTAATAGAACGGATTTGGCATAATTTATATGATGCTAAATCCGTTTTTTTTACTGTTAACAAACTGTAAAATGGATAAAAAGTTGCCACAAAAAAGCGTTAAACTTGCATAACTTTACCTTGGCGAATTGTGGAAACTATGGTATTATTTGACGTGACTGTAAAAATGTGAGGAGAGAGCTATGATTGATACTATTGATAAGATTAATACCATAGTAAATGGATTTATATGGGGTGTTCCTGCCATGGTCTGCATTATTGGCGTGGGCATACTATTAACCATAAGAACCAGATGTATTCAGGTGCGTAAATTTGGCACGGCAATGAAGAATACTATAGGTAAAATTTTTGATAAAAGTCAGGTAAAGGATGGTGCAATCAGCCCCTTTCAGGCGGTATGTACAGCACTGGCCGGCACGGTTGGAACCGGAAATATTGCAGGTGTGGCAGGTGCTGTAGCTCTTGGCGGGCCGGGCTCTATGTTTTGGATGTGGTGTTCTGCCTTTTTGGGTATGTGTACAAAATTTGCAGAAGTTACCCTTGCTATAAAATATAGGGAGAAAAACAGTTCCGGGGAATATGTAGGCGGACCTATGTATTATATAAAGAACGGACTGTCAAAAAAATGGCATTTTCTTGCAGTACTATATGCGGTATTTGGCGTGCTGACTGTATTTGGTACAGGTAATGCCACACAGGTAAATACTATAGTAACATCAATAAATACAGCACTTATAAATTTCGAAATACTAAGCGCAGAAAAAATAGGAACCTTTAATCTTATAATGGGAATAATACTTGCAGCATTGGTGGCAATGGTTCTTTTAGGCGGAATTAAACGTATTGGACAGGTAACTGAAAAGCTGGTGCCATTTATGGCAGTATTGTATGTACTTTTGGCACTGGGAGTTATCTTTATGAATATAAGTGAAGTACCGGGTATATTTGTAACAATATTTGCAGGAGCATTTTCTCCAAAAGCATTTACCGGTGGTGCAATAGGCACTATGTTTATGTGTATGAAAAGAGGAGTATCCAGAGGCATATTTTCAAATGAGGCAGGACTTGGTACCGGCTCCATAGCCCATGCATGTGCAGATACAGACAATGCGGTGCATCAGGGAATGTTCGGTATATTTGAAGTGTTTATGGACACCATATTAATCTGTACGCTGACAGGACTTGTTATTCTTATATCAGCCCCTGTAATATCATACGGTCAGGCGGCAGGAGCGGAGCTTACTATTTCAGGCTTTACAGCGGCTTATGGCGGTTGGGTATCGGTATTTACTGCCGTAGCAATATGCTGCTTTGCCTTTAGCACCATAATCGGATGGGGGCTATATGGCTCAAGATGTATAGAATTTTTAGGTGGCGAAAAATTTACAAAACCATTTTTAGTAATTTATTCATTTGTGGCTATAATCGGAGCCACAATGAATTTAGGATTGCTTTGGGATATTGCCGATACATTTAATGGATTTATGGCAGTTCCCAACCTTATTGTATTGCTGATGCTATCAGGTCAGGTTAAGAAAATGGCATTTGATGTAGACAAAGCGGATGCAGAGGGAAGCGTTTAAAAAATATTTTATTAGGAAAAGGATAATAACAAATGGAAAATAGAGAACGTCTTGGAAGTAGATTGGGATTTATAATGTTAAGTGCAGGCTGTGCCATAGGCTGCGGAAATGTATGGAAATTTCCCTGGATGTGTGGTCAGTTCGGGGGTGGTGGTTTTATACTGGTATATTTCCTCTGCCTTATAGTGCTGGGACTGCCGGTAATGACTATGGAATTTGCCATAGGAAGAGCCGCTCAGACCAGTCCTATTCATATGTATAATAAGCTGCAAAAGACAGGCTATAAATGGGGAATCGTAGGAAAAATATGTCTGTTGGGCAATGTGGCATTAATGGCTTTTTATACTGTAGTTACCGGATGGATTATTTATTATTTCTATAAATATTTAACAGGTGCACATGAAAATCTTGGATTTGCGGATATGATTTCAAATCCCACAATAAATGTAGTATGTATGTTTATAGCAATAGCTTCAGCCTTTGTGGTACTTAGCTTTAATCTTCAGGGTGGGCTTGAGCGCGTTACTAAAACGGCTATGATTATCCTTTTGGTACTTATGCTTATTCTGGCTGTAAGAAGTATGATTCTTTCAGGAGCGGCAGAGGGACTTAGCTTTTATCTTCTTCCTGATTTTAGCAAAATAACAGGGGATGTGGTTGTAGCTGCTATGAATCAGGCGTTCTTTACACTTTCCTGTGGTATGGGCAGTATGGCTATTTTTGGAAGCTATATTGGAAAAGAACGCTCTCTTATGGGAGAGTCTGTAAATGTTATTTTGTTGGATACCTTTGTAGCGTTGATTGCGGGCCTGATTATTTTCCCTGCCTGCTTTACATACGATTTAGAGGTAGGTGCAGGTCCCAGTCTCTTATTTGATACAATGGTAAGCGTATTTAATAATATGAGTGGCGGACGTTTCTGGGGAACATTGTTCTTTCTGTTTATGGTATTTGCGGCTATGTCCACAGTCCTTGGAGTGTGTGAGAATATACTTGCAATGGTACGAGAGGTAACAGGACTTTCAAGACCCAAGGGAAGTATTCTCTGTGCAGTGATTATATTTATACTTGCACTTACTACAGCATTAGGCTTTAGTGTGTTTACATTCCAACCCTTTGCAGAGGGAAGCACGTGGCTTGACCTTTGGGATTTCCTTGTATCAAATAATATTCTGCCCTTAGGCTCTTTTGTGCTTGTAATATTCTCATGCTACGGCTTTGGCTGGGGCTGGGATAAATTTGTGGAAGAAGCCAATGCGGGTAAGGGATTAAAAGTACAGTCCTGGATGAAGCCCATATTTAAGTACATTATTCCGGCAATAATATTGTTTATTTACCTATACGGTATGTTTAACTTTAAATGGAAATAGTAAGGAGGGAAAATGTTAAAGGTAATAAGTGAAGTACTGACTAAAATTGATGATTTTGTATGGGGCGTGCCTCTTATTGTGCTTATTTTGGCAGTGGGCATATTCTTAACCATCAGACTAAAAGGTCTCCAGATTTCAAAGCTTTTAAAATCAGTTAGGCTTTTAAGAGCAAATGATGAGAGTGGAGAGCATGGAGAGGTGTCAAGCTTTGCAGCTCTTTGTACGGCTCTTTCGGCTACAATAGGTACCGGAAATATTGTAGGTGTAGCAACGGCTTTGGTTACAGGTGGACCGGGAGCAATGTTCTGGATGTGGATTGCGGCTCTGCTTGGTACTGCAACAAAATTTGCGGAATGTATGCTGGCTGTTAAATACAGAACAGTGGCAGAGGACGGACATATTGTAGGCGGTCCATTTTACTATATTGAAAAGGGCATGGGGGAGAAATGGCGCTTTTTAGCAAAAATCTTTGCATTTTTCGGTGTGGGCGTAGGTCTTTTTGGAATTGGTACATTTACACAGGTAAATGGTATTGCAAGCGCGGTAAATAATTTCTTTGACCCGGAGAACAATTTTGCGGCAGTAATCTTCGGACGTACCTATTCCTGGACAGTTATTATTACAGGAATTATATTGACTCTCTGTGTAGGGCTTGTAATTATTGGAGGGCTTAAAAGAATTTCCAGAGTTGCAGAAATCATAGTGCCTTTTATGGCAGTATTATATGTAGTATTTGCACTTTTAGTTGTTATATTTAATATTAATAAGGTGCCCACTGCATTTGTGGAAATAGTGGAAAGTGCCTTTGGTATGAGGGCTGCGGCTGGCGGCGCACTGGGAGCTGTTATTATATCAATGCAAAAGGGTATTGCCAGAGGAATTTTCTCAAATGAAGCAGGTCTTGGAAGTGCTCCTATTGCGGCAGCGGCGGCAAAGACTAATGAGCCTGTGGAGCAGGGACTTATCGGTATGCTTGGAACTGTAATAGATACTCTTATAATCTGTACCCTTACAGGACTTACCATTGTTATTACAGGTGCATGGGACATGGGACTTGAGGGAGTGGCAGTAACCACAAAGGCTTTTCAGTCAGGATTGCCAATCCCTGGAAATATTGCAGGCTTTATACTGATGATTTGTTTGGTGTTTTTTGCATTTACCACAATTCTTGGCTGGGATTATTACTCGGAAAGATGTTTGGAATACCTTACAAATGGAAATTTAAAGGTAGTAAGCGTATATAGATGGCTCTATATACTTGCCATATTTATAGGTCCGTACATGACTGTATCTGCGGTGTGGACAATAGCGGATATATTTAACGGACTTATGGCTATACCCAACCTTATTGCGTTGGTAGCCCTTAGCGGAGTGGTAGTAGCAGAGGTAAAAAGATATTTTGCCAATGACTAAATATATAATTTGAAAGAAGAGATATTATGAAACCTCAAAATATGATGCAGGCAATGGCTGCAATCGGCACATTTAAGGCTAATCATCCTAAATTTTTCTCGTTTATTACGTCAGTGGTAAAACCGGGAATTCCTAAGGATACAGTGATTGAAATAACTGTAACTAAACCGGGGCAGGAGCCTGTAACAACCAATATAAAGGTTCAGGAGTCGGATTTAGAGCTTTTTGAAAACTTAAAGAATGGAATATAATTCAAAAGAGAAATTACTGTTAATCAGAAAATAGATTAATCAGTAATTTCTCTTTTTATTCTTTTACATATGGTGTAAACGGGCTTGCCTAAAATAAGCATTATTATGCCGTTTGCAGTTCCGTGCCAGGCATCCCATAAAAGACCGGATAACCAGTAGGTAAGGGCATATGATGGACTTACAGGTATATATGCTATGGCAAATAATGAACCAAATATTAATCCAAAGGCTGCTGAGGTCACTGCCCACATAATAAAATCTTCTTTGAAAAGAGGTTTTAGCAAAAGTGTTGCTGCTACTAATATTGGCCAGACATACAGATACGAAACAACCCATAATCCAAAGCCATATAAAAGTCCCTCCAGTATGGAAAAAATAGTAACAACAATAAAGGCTTCGGCACCAAAGGAAAGGGTAAAAACAATGGTGAGCAGACTTACCAGCTCACCATTGGGAATAAATGCAAGAGCAACCTGTGCTACAAATAAAATAGCAGCGCATAACCCTATCCTTGTAATACGATATGCAGTAAGCTTACCAGCCCTCTTTGAGAATAAACTCATAGCTTTCGCCGTCTTTAAGCTCGATTTGGTCTGCGCCTACATTAGCCATTTCTCCATTGACTGATACTGACCACCAGAACTGGTTTGTAATATCCTCTTCATATCCATACCATCCCTGAATGTAAATACCATATTCAGACTCGCTATACTGGCAGTCCTCAAGAGTTCTTACATATTCGCCAAGAGTGCCCAAATCAGATTTGCAATCAATGGTCTTGCTAAAGCTGTCTCTGTCGCTTTCTACTAAAATAGTAAAGCTTTTCTCGTCGCTGTTAGTTTTTACCTTAGTAAAATTCATACCTGCAATGCCACCGGCCACAATGAGCAATGCGATAACTACAACGGCAATAATTCTTTTTAGATTTTTACTCATAAATCCTCCTCTTTAATAAAATCTATTTGTGTTGATAAGTATACCAATCGATTTAACAGTATACCATATAAACAGGATATAAGCGAGGACAATTATTGTTAAATCTGTTATACTTAAAGATAGGGGATTTTTGTATGTTATGAGGATGACAAAATGAGTAGCTATACATATGAGAAAAAGAAAGCAACTAAAAACAGTGTAGTGAGAATTTCATCTGTTGGACTGTTTTTTATTATAGAGATTTTGGTTTGGTGGCTGCTGCTTAGAAGACTTCAGGGCTATCAGTGGGTTACTATTATTACCAGAATACTTGCGATTTTGGCAGTAATTGCAATCGTGTCCCAAGAGAAAACTTCATCCTTAAAAACTCCTTGGATTATGCTTATTTTAGCATTTCCCGCCTTTGGCTTATTTTTATATGTACTTGTAGGAACAAATGGTCATACAAGGAAAATGAAAGCAAGATATAGAGATATAGATAATAAGCTATTTCCACTACTTCCCAATTGTACAGGGATTATAGAGGAAATGAAAGGGCAGGATTTGGCGGCGGCAGGAATTGCCTCATATATACAGAATATTTCAAGATATCCCATATATAATGATTCCGATATAGAGTATTTTGACAGTGCCGAAAAGGCCTTGGAGGATATGCTCTATGAAATGGAAAAGGCAGAGAAATTTATTTTTATGGAATACTTTGCTATTCAGGATGCTGTAGCCTGGGAAAGTATACAGATGATTTTGGAAAGTAAGGTAAAATCGGGAGTAGAGGTAAGGCTTTTCTATGATGATATGGGAAGTATAGGCTTTGTAAATTTTGATTTTAGCAAAAAGCTTAATGCTCTTGGAATTAATTGTCGAGTCTTTAACCCGGCGGTTCCCGGTATTAATATGTTTTTAAATAACCGTGACCATAGAAAGCTTACGGTTATTGACGGTAAGGTGGGCTTTACCGGAGGATATAATATTGCAGATGAATATTTTAATCTGACTCACCCATATGGAGAGTGGAAAGATACGGGAGTAAAAATCACAGGAAATGCAGTTAAAAATCTGACGCTGTCCTTTTTGGAAATGTGGAATGCAGTCAGGGCAGGGGATAAGGACGACTGTGATTTTATAAAATATTTGCCTGAAAATAATTATGTACAAAAGGAGCAGGGAGTATATATTGCTCCATATGCAGATACACCCATGGATAATATACATGTGGGAGAGGATGTATATATCAGTATGATTAATAAGGCTGAGAGGTATTGCTACATCACTACGCCGTATTTGATTATAACCGATGAAATGATACATGCTTTAGGGCTTGCTGCAAGGCGGGGGGTGGACGTTAGAATTGTGACTCCCGGAATACCTGATAAAAAGATTATATACAGTGTTACCCGTTCCTTTTATAATGCATTAGCGGAAAAAGGAATACGAATATATGAATGGACACCGGGATTTTGCCATGCGAAAATGAGTATTGTGGATGATAAAATGGCAACCTGCGGAACAATTAATTTGGATTATAGAAGTCTTTATCATCATTTTGAAAACGGTTGCTTTTTCTTTAATGCCGATGCGATAAAGGATATGAAAACGGATATTGACAATATAATTTCACAGAGTACTGAGGTTACGGAAAAGTACGGGTCTGACAGGTCAAAGCCACTGCGTTTCAGCCAGCTTGTACTTAGGATTTTTGCAGCATTGCTATAAAGGACATTGCAAAGCATAATATTTTTGACAGTGGGGAATAAAAGAAGAATATGACAGCAGCAGAAAGAAAAGCTATACGTCGCTACTATAAGCAGGAAGCGGCAAATAAAAGAAAACGAGAAATGTATTATGAAATCCATAGATATGGATGTGATATTTTGCAGGGAAATAATTTCATATCCACTAAGGCCTATGTACAGCATGGCTCAATGAGTGTAAACCAGCACTGTAAAAGTGTGGCAGAGGCAAGCCTTAGGATAAATAAGAGGCTTAGACTTAATGGGGATAACAGAGAGCTTGTCAGAGGAGCCCTGCTTCATGATTATTTTCTCTATGACTGGCATAACAGGGAAAAGAAAAAGGGAGAAAGACTTCACGGCTTTGCCCATGCAAATGCTGCCTTTACAAATGCGGTACATGACTATGATATAAGCGAAAAGCAGAAGAATATTATATGCAGTCATATGTGGCCCCTTAATTTAACCAAGCTTCCAAGATGTCGCGAGGCATGGATTGTAACCTTTGCAGATAAATACTGTTCATTGATGGAAACCTTAAAGGTGCATAGGGGCATTTTAAAAAGAGAACCGGTCAGAGTGAAAATCAGGAAAAGCTAAGAAGCAAGATAGCTTTAAGTGATATCCATAATGATAGGATAGAGTGGTTGAAAAACTGATATACATTGAAAGAATATAAAAATGATTTAGGATAGAGCATTTGATATTTGCTGTATGTAGAGCATATGAAATTTTGCTTTCTGGTAAGCATATTGGAAATATGTTAAAATATTCTGATGTGTTTAATTAGTATTTAAGAGAAAAATATAGAACAAAGTATGGCAATACTTTGGAATGGAGGAAGAATGGCACTGACAAAAAAGCCTGTAACAGGTATGAAAGATATCCTGCCAAGGGAGATGGAAATTCGCGATTATGTAATAAGAGTAATAGAGGAAACCTATGCCGGTTTTGGCTTTACCCATATAGAAACTCCCTGTGTGGAAAATATTGCAAATCTCAGCAATAAATCAGGTGGGGAAAATGAGAAGCTTATTTTTAAAATAATGAAAAGAGGGGAAAAGCTTAATTTAGAAGCTGCCAAGGAAGAAAATGATTTGACGGATTCAGGTCTTAGATATGATTTGACAGTACCCTTAGTCAGATTTTATTCAAACAATGCAGCGTCACTGCCCAATCCCTTTAAGGCATTACAGATTGGACCGGTGTGGAGAGCAGACAGACCACAACGAGGAAGATATCGTCAGTTTTATCAGTGTGATATAGATATACTGGGAGAGCCGGGAAATCTGGCGGAAATAGAGTTGATTACCGCCACTACTACAACTCTTGGTAAGCTTGGCTTTAAGAATTTTGAAATAAGAATAAATGAAAGAAAGATTTTAAAGGCAATGGCAGCCTTTGCAGGCTTTCCGGAAGCAGAGTATGACAATGTATTTATTACTTTGGATAAGATGGATAAGATTGGCATAGAGGGAGTGAGAGAAGAGCTTATAGCCCAGGGCTTTGGAGAGGCGGCTTCGGATAAATACCTGTCTTTATTTAAGGGACTTGATGAAAATAAGGCTACAGGCCTTGAATATTTGGCTAAGGAGCTGGGAGAGTTCTTAGATGAAGAGATAAAAAATAATCTTTCTGAAATAATAGACAGTGTAAATGCTACAAAGGCGGCGGAATTTGAGGTGGTATTTGACCCTACTTTAGTTCGTGGAATGAGCTATTACACAGGTACTATTTTTGAGATTGCCATTCCTGAATTTGGAGGAAGCTGTGGCGGAGGCGGAAGATATGATGAGATGGTAGGAAAGTTTACAGGTCAGAATGTACCGGCTTGCGGCTTCTCTATAGGCTTTGAACGTATTGTACTCCTGCTTTTGGAAAATGATTTTAAAATTCCTGATGAAAAGGAAAAGATTGCATTTTTAATAGAAAAGGGCATATCCTCAGAGCGACTTTGCGAAATTATGAAAGAGGCGGCAGGACTTCGGGCAGAAGGCAGACATGTACTTGTGTCCAGAATGAATAAAAACAAGAAATTCCAGCGTACACAGCTTGAAAGCTGGGGATATGGAGAGTTTAAGGATTTCTATAAAGAGGAAATGAAAAACTGATGTTTAAGAAAAATCGTCCAATGGACTGCAAGGAATTTACCCGTCTTACACCTGCATGGCTTAAAGAGGAGCTAACGGGGAAAAAGGCATATGAATTTCTTGAGCATATGGAGAGCTGCAATGAATGCAGAGAAGAATTGCATATTCAGTTTTTGGTTACGGAGGGTACAGCCAGACTTTTAAATGCTTCCGGCTTTAATTTGGATGAGGAACTGGCTCTCAAGGTGGAAAATTACCAAAAGAAATTGAAGCATGACCATAGAATGAATATGATTATTTACTGGATGGAGGCTTTTGCATTGGCAGCAATAGTCTTTATCCTTATACTTGTATTTGTGTTGAAAAAATAGTTTTACAAAGGGAAAAATTGTGAGCAGATTATTACTTATTGACGGACATAGCATAATAAACAGGGCATTTTACGGAGTACCGGATTTAACAAACGCGTCAGGACTTCATGTAAATGCCATATATGGCTTTTTAAATATAATGTTTAAATTTATTGATGAAGAGGAACCGGATTATCTGGCGGTTGCCTTTGATTTGAGCACCCCTACTTTCCGTCATGAGAAATTTAAAGAGTATAAAGGTACAAGAAAGCCTATGCCTGAGGAGCTAAGAGAACAGGTGCCCATAGTAAAAGAGGTGCTACAGGCAATGGATGTGGTAACTATTTCCAAGGAGGGCTTTGAGGCCGATGATATCTTGGGAACTCTGGCTAAAAAAGCAGAGGCAGAGGGGATGGAGGTAAGTCTTGTTTCGGGAGACAGGGACTTGCTTCAGATTGCCACAGATAAGATTAAGATTTGCCTGCCTAAGACAAAGGGGGGGAAGACTGAAACAGAATACTATAATACAGAGGATGTACTTAAAAGATATCAGGTAAGTCCCGGGGGCATTATTGAATTAAAGGCACTTATGGGGGATTCCTCCGATAATATTCCGGGAGTTCCAAAGGTGGGAGAAAAGACTGCTACAGCCCTTATTGTGGAATACGGTACTGTGGAAAATGTTTATGCCAATTTAGATAAGATTACTAAAAAGGGTCTCCATGATACCCTGCAGGAAAATAGGGAAAAGGCAGAGCTTAGTCATTTTCTGGCAACCATTAAAATTGACTGTGAGCTGGGGATTACCTGGGAGGAATTAAACTTAGGCAATATTTACACTCCCTCAGCATATGAAATGCTTAAAACTCTGGGACTAAAAAAAATATTAGCCCGTTTTGAGGGCAGGGTCGGCACGGAAAGCGGCGCTGTAAGTCAGGTGGAATTTAAGCTTACACAGGATTTTGCAGAAGCAGAGAATATTTTTTCTGAAATAGAGAAAAATATAGATATCCTGTATACATATATACACTGTAATGGAGAAGAGAAGAGCATCTCCCTTAGCTTTAATGATAATACTTATATAATTAAGGCAGAGGGCTTTATTACTATGCCCTATATATCGGATAAACTGCAATTTTTGCAGGAAAAATCGGGCTTTACAATAGTTACCTATGATGTGAAGAGGATATATCCGTATTTAAATCCTGATAAATGGCAGTCACTGGAAGATGTGATGATTATGTCGTACCTTATTAATCCTCTTAAAGCAGAGGAATTAAATATGGAGGAGGGATATATTACTCTTGAGATGTCAAGGCAGTTTAAGGGGCTTTTAGAGGAACTTAAAGAAGCGGATATGTATAAGCTTTACAGGGAAGTGGAGATGCCCTTAAGCCGCGTACTCTTTGACTGTGAGCAGACAGGTATTTTAATAGATAGGGCATCATTACAGGGCTATGGAGAAAAACTGGCTTCTGGTATTGCAAAGCTTGAAACAAAAATATATAAACAGGCGGGTATAGAATTTAATATAAATTCTCCAAAGCAGTTAGGAGAAATTCTTTTTGAAAAGCTGGGTATACCGGGAAGCAAGAAAACAAAATCAGGTTATTCCACAGCAGCGGATGTACTTGAAAAGCTGGCTAAGGAGCACCCTATTGTTGCAGATATTTTGGAATACAGAGGGCTTGCAAAATTAAAGAGTACCTATGCTGACGGGTTACTTGACTGCATAAAGGAGGATGGCAGAATTCACACCACCTTTAATCAGACAATTACGGCAACAGGAAGAATAAGCTCCACAGAGCCTAATTTGCAAAATATTCCCATTCGTACAAGTCTTGGACGTGAAATAAGAAAGAGCTTTGTACCCAAAGAGGGCTATGTATTTATAGATGCGGATTATTCGCAGATTGAACTTAGATTACTGGCTCATATGTCAAAGGACAGCGAGCTTATAGAGGCATATAATGCCGATGCCGATATTCATAGAATTACAGCTTCAAAGGTATTTGGAATACCCTTTGAGGAGGTTACGGCAGAGAGACGAAGAGATGCAAAGGCTGTTAATTTCGGATTGGTATATGGCATATCTTCCTTTGGATTAAGTCAGGATTTGGGCATATCCCGCAAGGAAGCCGAGCAGTATATAGAGGACTATTTTATTACCTATCCCGGTGTTAAGGCATTTTTGGATAATGCAGTGGAGGATGCAAAAAATCATGGATTTGTAACCACCCTCTATGGACGCCGCCGTCCGATTCCTGAGCTTAAAAGCAGCAATTATATGATGAGGCAATTTGGAGAAAGAGTGGCTATGAACAGCCCTATTCAGGGAACTGCCGCGGATATAATGAAGATTGCCATGATTAAGGTATATAATGCTTTGATTGAAAGCAAGCTGGATGCAAAAATTTTGGTGCAGGTTCATGATGAGCTGTTACTGGAGGTCAAGAGGGAGGAAACCGATAAGGCAATGAAGCTGCTGCATGATGAAATGAAGAATGCAGCAAATCTTTCCGTTGCGTTAGAGGTGGATGTCAGCTCAGGCGAAAACTGGTATGAAACAAAGTAGGTAAAATGAAAGTAATAGGTATAACAGGGGGCGTAGGCTCCGGCAAAAGCCAGATACTGTCCTATATAGGGGATAATTATAATTGCCTTATAATAGGCGCTGATGAGATTGGCAATGAGATAAAAGAGCCGGGAGAGGATTGCTATAAAGAGCTTATAGAGCTACTTGGAACAGGCATACTTAATAAGGATAAAACAATTAACCGTAATCTTATGGCGGAGGTAATTTTTAAGGATGAAACCTTACTTTCCAAGGTCAATGATATTATACATCCTAAAGTGGTGGAGCGTATAAAGGAAAAGACGGAGGCTGCAAGAGAGGCATGCCGTGTGGATTATACCTTTATAGAAGCGGCGCTACTGATTGAATGTGGTTTTTTGGATTATGTGGATGAAATGTGGTTCATATATGCCAGACCGGAAGTGAGATTTGAAAGACTTAAAAGCAGTCGTGGCTACAGCGTAGAAAAAATAAAAAATATTATGAGTAGCCAGCTTGATGATGAAAGCTTTAGAAAAAATTCAAGTGTGGTAATTGATAACAGTAATTCCTTAGAGGATACATACAGGCAGATAAAAGAAGCACTGTCCGAAAACAAGCTAAAGGACAGATAAAATAGGCTAGTGAGGGCAATTAATTAGCCGGTGGAGGAAATATGGCATTAAGCGGAAATCCTAATCAGTTGGTATTCGGTCTGGATATCGGAACCCGCAGTATAGTGGGCACAGTGGGATATAAAAAGGGCAAGGATTTTGTGGTTGTAGCACAGTGCAACAAGGAACATGAAACCAGAGCTATGCTGGACGGACAAATCCATGACATAGGCAAGGTGGCTGAAACCATAAATGATGTAAAAAAACATCTGGAGGAACAGATAGGTGGAGAACTGAAAAGGGTTTGTATTGCGGCGGCAGGACGAGTGCTAAAGACTGTTCATATTCATACAACAATGACGCTGGATGAGGAAAGAACAGTTGTAACAGAGGATATTTATGCCCTTAATTCTCTTGCCATAGAGGAGGCATACAGACAGTTTTTAACGGAAAACAATACTGATATCAAATTTTTCTGTGTGGGTAGCAGTCCTACCAGATATTATCTTAATGATTTCCAGATTTCCAATCTGGAAAATCATAAGGCTAAAAACATAGGTGTGGATATGATTGCCACCTTTCTTCCGGAAGAAGTGGTGGATGGACTTTATAAGGCAGTGGAAATGTCCGGCCTTGAAGTGGCAAATATGACGCTGGAGCCTATAGCGGCTATTCAGTTGGCAATACCCGAGCGATTTAGGTTGCTTAATATTGCACTGGTGGATGTGGGAGCCGGAACGTCGGATATTTCCATTACAAAGGATGGGGCAATTACTGCCTTTGGCATGATACCTACAGCAGGGGATAGCTTAACAGAGCTTATTGCTATGCATTGTATGGTGGATTTTAATGCTGCGGAGCAGATTAAGCGTAAGGCAGGCACCTTGGAAACAATAGAATATGAAGATATTATGGGTACACCTCTTACTATCACAAGGGATGAGATACTTGGACTTTTAAAGGACAATGTAGATGAAATGACTACCCTGGTATGCGATAAGATAAAAGAGCTTAACGGAAATAAGAGCGTGGGAGCTGTATTTGTAGTAGGCGGTGGCGGAATGATACCGGGATATACAGAAAGTCTGGCTAATAAGCTGGGACTTGCAAAGGAGAGGGTAGCTCTTAGAGGAAAAGAGGTAATGCAGGACATTGTCTTTGAAAATACAGAGCTTACGGTGGACTCCATACTGGTTACTCCTATTGGAATTTGCCTTAATTTCTATGAGGAAAGCAATAATTTTATTTTTGTAAGCTTTAATAAGGATAAAATAAAATTGTATGACAATGGAAATTTAACTGTAATGGATGCTGCAATGCAGACGGAATTTCCCGGAAGTGATTTTTTTCCAAAGAGCGGAAAAGAGCTTAATTTCACTGTAAACGGTGTGGCAAGAATGAAACGCGGCAGTATGGGAGAGCCTGCGTTTATTACCATAAATAAGGAGTTGGCAAATCTTCATTCCAATATTAAGGGTGGGGATGAGATTAGTGTAGCGCCCTCCACTGGTGGAGAGCCTGCAAAAATAACCATTGGAGAGCTACCGGAATATAAGTCGATTATTAGAATAAATATAGATGAAGCATTAGTGGAGCTACCTAAGTTTGCATCTGTTAATAGAGAGCTTAAATCCGGGTATTATGAAATACAGGAGGGAGATGTAGTTGAAATCCTGGATTATTATACAGTAGAGCAGATATTAAGGTTTATGGATATAACCATACCTGATAATTACATTTGCAAGGTTAATAATATGGCAGCAGGTATGGATACAAAGGTTTATGAAAACTTTACGGTATCATGGGAAGAAAAGAACGTATCTGATGTAGATATTACCTTCACAGATGATGTAGACAGACAGGGGACGGTGGATATATTTGTAACCGTTAATGGGGATACGGTTAAGCTAAGTGGCAAAAACAATTATGTATATGTGGATATATTTGATTATATAGCATTTGACAGGACAAAAGCCAGGGGAAATCTTATTACTAAGATTAATGGACGTTCTGCAATGTATATGGAAGATATACATCACGGCGATAAGCTGGAGGTATACTGGGAGAAATAAAATATTATGAGATTATGTCCAATAGCCAGCGGTAGCAGTGGTAATTCTGTTTATGTTGGCTCTGACAATACCCATATTCTGGTGGATACGGGAGTAAGTAAAAAGAGAATAGAAGAGGGGCTTAAGAGCCTTGAGGTAAGCGGTAATGATATTGATGGGATTTTTATTACCCATGAACATTCCGACCATATTCAGGGACTGGGTGTGTTTTCGAGAAAATACAATGTTCCCATATATGGAAGTGCAAAAACACTTGAAGAAATCCAAAGATGCAATAGTCTTGGATATATTTCGCCCTGTCTTTTTAATGAGATAAGGGCTGACGAAGATATATGTATTGGGGATATTAGAGTAAATCCAATAAAAATAAGCCATGATGCGGCTGACCCGTATGCCTACACCTTTACTGACGGAAATAAAAGAATGGCTGTAGCAACGGATATGGGTACATATTCGGATTATATAGTGGATAGATTAAAGGGAATGGATGCTTTGCTTTTGGAAGCAAACCATGATGTGAGAATGCTACAGGTAGGTCCTTATCCCTATCCCTTAAAACAGAGAATTTTATCGGAGAGCGGGCATTTATCCAACGAAAATGCAGGCAGACTGCTCTGTGAAATACTGCATGATAATTTGCAGTCCATATATTTGGGACATTTAAGTCACGAAAACAATTTGCCTGCATTGGCATATGAAACAGTACGTATGGAAATTGAGATGAATGATTGTCCATACAGAGCATGTGATTTTGAGCTTAGAGTGGCAAAACGATGTGAGCCATCGGAGGCAATAGAGGTATAATGATTGAAACAGCAAAGGTATCTCTTAATTTTATAAAAAAGGAAGTTTTTACAGGCTCAGAAGAGGGTATGCGCTACCGTTTGGAAAAGCAGGGGGATGATTTAGTGGCTCATGTATGGCCCGAACCCTATAATTTTTTAAAAACAGATGATGCGTTAAAAACCAGTGAGCGCTTTTCCTTAACACCGGAGGGAAAGGAAGAGGCTGTAAAATGGCTTAATGAACAAAAAGAAACCCGCGCCCATTTATGGGAGCAGGTTAATGGTAAACCCTTAGGGGAAATAATGTAGGAAAGTCAAAAGTCATTAATAAAATTAATATAGCCTTGATTTCTATTACACTTTCATTTTCTTAAAAGCGGTGCTTAGCATTAGCTTAATTCGATTTAGCTGATTTACCTCGCTGGCACCGGGGTCGTAGTCAATGGCTACAATGTTGGCATCAGGATGACTGCGACGAAGTTCCTTAATAACACCCTTACCTACCACGTGGTTTGGCAGACAGCCAAAAGGCTGACAGCATACAATATTAGCCGCTCCGGAGTGGATAAGCTCCACCATCTCGCCTACTAAGAACCAGCCCTCTCCGGTTTGATTACCAATAGAAACATATTCCTTAGCATAGTGCACAAGCTCACGAATATTACAGAAAGGCTCAAAATGCTTACTCTTTGCAAAAGCTTTATTGGCAGGTTTCTGTAAAAACTCAAGAAGCTTAATGCCCATAGAGGAAACTCTGGCAGTTTTCTTAGAGGTGCCAAGCTCGTTTGCCTTGTATATCTGGTTGTAGAAGCAATAGTGCATAAAGCCGATAAGCTCAGGCACTACAGCTTCAGCTCCCTCAGCCTCTAAAAGCTCTACAAGGTGGTTATTGCCGGTAGGAGAATATTTAACAAGAATTTCTCCTACAATACCTACTCTTGGCTTTTTTTGCTCTTCATTAATAGGGATATTATCAAAATCCTTAATCATTTCGCGGCATAATTTCTTAAAGGTATGGAAATCCGGATAGGTACGGCTAACATATGCCACACATTTTTCTACCCATTTTTTATGTACCGCTTCAACAGAGCCGGGAGTGAGTTCGTAAGGGCGCATACGATATACAGCCTTTTGCATAATATCTCCAAATACAGCACCATATGCGGCACGAAGCAGAAGCTGCAAATTAATCTTAAATCCGGGATTTGTTTCAATTCCGCCTAAGTTAAGAGAAATAACAGGAATATACTCCATATTTGCCTTGCGAAGAGCACGTCTTATAAAGCCTACATAGTTGGTAGCTCTGCATCCTCCACCGGTTTGTGTCATAATAATGGCAGTTTTGTGCAAATCATATTCTCCTGAATGGAGAGCATCCATAATCTGCCCCACGGTTAAAAGAGAGGGGTAGCAGGCATCATTATTTACATATTTAAGCCCCATATCAATGGAAGCCTTGTTTGAGTTATTAAGTACCACAAGATTATAGCCACTGGCAGAAAGGGCAGGACCAAAGATGTCAAAATGGATAGGAGACATCTGAGGACAGATGATTGTATATTCCTTTCTCATTTCCTCGGTAAACTGTACCTTTTCTATGGCAGAAGAGCGAATGGTACGTTCTTTGCCACGCTTTTCCTTAACCGAAAGAGCAGAGATAAGAGAGCGCACACGTATTCTTGCAGCCCCTAAATTATTTACTTCATCAATTTTAAGACAGGTATAAATCTTATCTGAGTCGGATAAAATATCATTAACCTGGTCTGTTGTAACGGCATCAAGACCGCAACCAAAGGAATTAAGCTGTATTAAATCCAGATTTTCCGTGGTTTTAACAAAGCTTGCGGCAGCGTAAAGTCTTGAATGATACATCCACTGGTCCATAACAATTAAAGGACGCTCCGGCTCAGCCAAATGGGATACGGAGTCCTCTGTAAGCACTGCAAAGCCATAGGAGGTAATAAGCTCAGGAATACCGTGGTTAATTTCAGGGTCAAGATGGTAGGGACGGCCTGCAAGCACAATCCCCTTGCCCTTAGTATCATTAAGATACTTTACAGTTTCTTCCCCCTTTTCTCTAATATCCTGACGAACCTTATCCTGTTCCTCCCAGGCAGCTCTTACAGCTTTTGTTACTTTCCACTCAGGAATATCCTTAAACTCCTTTTTCAATGCCTCAAGGGCAGTAAATTCAGAGGTAAATGCCATAAAGGGATTAGAAAATTTAACTTCTCCACGGCTTATTTCCTCCACATTATTTTTAATATTTTCAGGATATGAGGTTACAATGGGGCAATTATAGTGATTGCCAGCCTCAGAAAACTCCTGACGCTCATAAAATAATGACGGGTAGAATATAAAGTCTACATTTTGCTTAATAAGCCACATAATATGGCCGTGAACAATCTTTGCAGGATAACATTCCGACTCACTGGGAATGGACTCAATACCCATTTCATATATTTTATGAGTTGAAGCAGGGGAGAGTACCACTCTATAGCCTAATTCTGTAAAGAAAGTATACCAGAATGGATAATTTTCATACATATTAAGAACTCTGGGAATACCCACGGTGCCACGTGTAACGGCGTCGCCCTCCAAGGGCTTATAAGAAAACAGCTTTTTAAGCTTATATTCAAAAAGATTGGGAATTCCATTTTCGGTTTTAGCTTTTCCCAGTCCTCTTTCACATCTGTTTCCTGAAATATATTGTCTGCCACCTGTAAATCTGTTGATTGTAAGGCGACAATTATTGGTACAACCCTGGCATTTAGCCATACTTGTTTCAAATACCAAGGCATCAAGCTGACTTTCTGACAAAAATGTGGTTTCAAAGCCCGGCTCATAATTTTCTCTTGCAATTAAAGCAGCACCAAAGGCGCCCATTATACCGGCTATATCAGGTCTGACAGCCTGGCAGTTTGCGATTTTTTCAAAGGCTCTTAAAACAGCATCATTGTAGAATGTACCACCCTGTACCACAATGTTTTTTCCAAGCTCTGAAGCATCAGAAACTTTAATAACCTTAAATAGAGCATTTTTAATAACAGAATATGCAAGTCCGGAAGAGATATCCGCAACACTGGCTCCCTCTTTTTGTGCCTGCTTTACCTTACTGTTCATAAATACGGTACAGCGTGTTCCCAAATCTATGGGGTGGGGAGCAAAAATAGCCTCCTTGGCAAAATTCTGCACACTTAAATTAAGGCTGGTGGCAAAGGTTTCGATAAATGAGCCACAGCCGGCGGAACAAGCCTCGTTTAGCTGAACAGAGTCCACGCAGTTATGTTTGATTTTAATGCATTTCATATCCTGACCGCCGATATCCAGAATACAATCAACCTTAGGATTGAAAAAGGCGGCGGCATAATAATGTGCTACAGTTTCCACCTCTCCATCATCAAGCATAAAGGCGGCTTTCATTAAAGCTTCCCCATATCCTGTGGAGCAGGTGCGCACAATATGGGCATCCTGTGGCAACTTGGCATAGATATCCTTAATCGCATCAATAGCAGTATTTAAAGGACTTCCGTTATTGCTACTGTAGAAAGAGTGCAAAAGCTTGCCGTCCTCAGAGACCAAGGCAATTTTTGTAGTAGTAGAGCCTGCGTCAATTCCTAAATAGCAATTTCCGCTGTAGGAAGAAAGGTCGGCAGTTTCCACGTGGGCAGTTTCGTGGCGACTTTTAAAAGCAGAGTAATCCTCCC
This sequence comes from Lachnospiraceae bacterium, assembly GCA_041826605.1. Classification (GTDB taxonomy): domain Bacteria; phylum Bacillota; class Clostridia; order Lachnospirales; family Lachnospiraceae; genus Colinaster. Next base: position 42,579 of record JBHAJK010000055.1, read on the forward strand.
CGCTTTCAAATAGTGGCTCCATACGTTCTACCTCAAATTCCATCTTAATACCGGCTTCAAGTTTTCCGGCCATTTCCTCAAGAGAGAAAGAAAACTCCTCCTTTGCATTGAGAGCAGAGCCCATTGCTGCAAAAAGATGGGAATTATCAAGCTCTACGGTATGCTCTTCATCCAGCTTCAAAGTGCGGATAAAGGCAGCTTTAAGCTCTGACAAAAAGTGCAAGGGTCCGCCAAGAAAGGCTACATGACCGCGAATAGGCTTTCCACAGGCAAGTCCTGAAATGGTCTGATTAACCACCGCCTGAAAAATAGAAGCGGATAAATCCTCCTTGGTAGCGCCGTCATTAATAAGTGGCTGAATATCTGACTTTGCAAAAACACCGCAACGGGCGGCAATAGTGTATAAAGAATTATAATTTTTTGCATATTCATTAAGACCGGGGGCATCAGTCTGTAGGAGGGATGCCATCTGGTCGATAAAGGAGCCTGTGCCACCGGCACAAATTCCATTCATTCGCTGCTCCACATTACCGTTTTCAAAATATATAATCTTGGCATCTTCGCCACCAAGCTCAATGGCAACATCGGTTTTTGGAGCAAAGGTCTCCAGGGAGGTAGATACTGCAATAACCTCCTGAGTAAAAGGAACACCCAAATGATTTGCAAGGGTAAGACCTCCTGAGCCGGTAATCATAGGGTGCACCGTAATATTTCCAAGTTCATTTGTGGCTTTTTTTAAAAGCAGGGTAAGAGTACCCTGAATATCGGCAAAATGCCTTTCATAGTCAGAAAATAAAAGCTTTTTATCATCATCTAAAACGGCTATTTTAACCGTGGTTGAGCCAATATCTATTCCTAAAGTGTATTTTGACATAATTTATAAATCCTCCGTTGTCCGGCACTATGTATCAACTAAAATGATAAACATAATACTTGGTTATTCTAAACAAACCATGAAAAAAAAGCAAGAGAACTTACCTATTAAATGTAGTTTACAAGACTTTAGAAAATTTTAATAAAAAACACAAATGGTAAATGGAAGCCGATTTAAAGGTGTGGTATCATAGGGATAGTATTTTTACGAAAAAACAATAAAAATAAAGGGGAAAACCCGAAAAAGAGGAATTTTATGAACAGTAATTTTTTTAACAAAATGGAACGCAAGCTTTCAAAATACGCAATAAGCAATATTACACTATACCTTATTGTTTGTTATGCTTTCGGATATTTTATACAGCTTATAAACAGCAGTTTTATGCAGTATCTTACATTGGAACCGGGGTATATTCTTAAAGGACAGGTTTGGAGAATTGTAACATGGCTGATAATTCCCCCTGCCAGCTCCAATTTGTTTTTTACATTGATTATGCTTTATTTTTATTACAGCATCGGTCGCTCGCTAGAGTATGTATGGGGTACTTATAAGCTTAATCTGTATTTGATATCGGGGCTTATATTCACTGTTTTAGGAAGCATTTTGCTATATATTGCACTGTCTTTAATGGGGGTGGATGCAACCGGACTTGGATATATGTTTAGTACCTACTATGTGAATATGTCACTATTTCTGGCGTATGCGGCTACTTTCCCGGATGCACAGGTATTATTCTTTTTTATTATACCCATAAAGGTTAAGGTATTAGGAATAATTTATGGAGTATTTATTATTATTGAGGGACTTCAGAGCTTTCAGTACAATGCATTATATGGAGCCGCAAGAATAGTAGTAATAGGTGCCTCACTTCTTAACTTTGTAATATTTTTCATTAGCCAGAGAAAGGGCAAATGGCGCAGTCCAAAGCAGGTTAAGCGTCAGATGGAATACAGGCATGTGACTAAGAGTGCCCAGAGCAGTGCAAAGACCATATCAAAGCATAAATGTGCAGTATGTGGACGAAGTGATGAAAGCAATCCTGAACTGGAATTTAGATTTTGCAGTAAATGTAATGGCAATTACGAATATTGCTCCGATCATTTATTCACTCATGAGCATATAAAATAAAGGGAGATTTTAATGAATAAAGAGCTTGAATTTGCCGGGAAAATTGAGGAATTAAAAAAGCTGGCAAGAGAACAGGGAAATACAGTAAGTACCGAACAGGTAGAGGAAATATTTGCCTCCATAGGAATGAGTGGAGTAAATCTGGAGCCGGTATATGAATATTTAAAAACAAAGAAAATTGGTATAGGTGCACCAATAGATATAGATGACAGCTTAAATGAAGATGATAAAAATTATTTAGAACTTTACTTGGAGGAGCTAACTCTTTTGGAGGAATATAGTGAGGGAGAAAAGCTGGCTCACTATATATCAGCACTGGCAGGTCATGAGGACAGCAAAAAGAGAGTAATAGAAATAATGCTTCCCAATGTGGTAGATATAGCTAAGCTTTATACAGACCAGGGAGTGGCACTGGAAGACCTTATAGGAGAGGGAAATGTGGCATTAATGGCGGGTGTATCAATGCTTGGTGCATTGGAAAGCGGAAGTGAGGTTCCGGGAGCCCTGTCCGGAATGATAATGAATGCCATGGAGGAGCTTATTGCCGAGGAAGAGGAACGCAAAAAGCGGGATGGTAATATTTTGCTTAAGGTTAATAAGGTGGCAGAAGTGGCAGTGGAGTTGTCAGAAAGCCTTAAAAGAAAAGTGACTGTTGATGAGCTTATAGAGGAAACCGGCCTTGAAAGAGAGCTTATAGAAGAAGCAATACGAATGAGTGGCGGAAAAATAGAGGAAATAGAAATTGATGGAGAATAATGATTACAAACATATGATTGAGGACTTTTCCAATGTGTTTTTGGGAGGTCGTTTAAGCTATAAAGAAATAATGGAAAATGAAGATATACCCTTTAAGCTTAGAGCGATTTTTATGCACTATATGTTGCCCGGGATTTCGGATGAGACAACATTGGAAAATCATTTGTTCTTTATAGAAAAAAACAGCCTTGCATATATGACATATAAAAAGCTAAAGGCCAAATTTATACTAAATGTATTTTATAAAGAGGGAATGGATAAGATAAAGCCCGGCTACCATATCAGTGAATATGAGATTGATGAGGTACTAAACAATGATTACATTATGGAAAATAAGGATGTAATCTTTTTGCAGGAAGTAAGAATTAAAAAACTAAAAATTATGAGTGTTACGGTTTAAAGAGATAGTGCCGATTGGTTTATTTAGGCATCACGGCTGTAAAGATGGCTTGAGGCTGTTGAGCCGGTGCCGTATTGTTTACGGAGGCGTCCGGGATGTAAAGACCGGCTTGAGGCTATTGAGACAGAACCTGTTTGCTTACGGAGGCGTCACGGCGTTTAGACAAAAGTAACACAATGTGATATATGATGGTTTTAGAAAGAGAGTATTTATGAATATTAAAAATGCTGCGGCATATGAATTAATAAAAAAACAGAGAATAGAGGAATTGAAAACAGACGGATATATTCTTAAGCATAAAAAGACAGGTGCAAGAGTAGTGCTGATGGAAAATTCCGATGAAAATAAGGTTTTCTATATAGGCTTTAGGACACCGCCAAAGGAAAGCACCGGGGTTATGCATATTCTGGAACATTCAGTACTTTGCGGCTCAAAGAATTTCCCTGTTAAGGACCCGTTTATAGAGCTGGCAAAGGGAAGTCTTAATACATTTTTAAATGCAATGACTTATCCGGACAAGACAGTATATCCTGTGGCAAGCTGTAATGATAAGGACTTTCAAAATCTGATGAATGTATATTTGGATGCAGTATTCTATCCTAATATTTTAAATTCAGATAAGACCTTTAGGCAGGAGGGCTGGCACTATGAACTAGAGGATGTGGACAGCGAGCTTAAATTAAACGGTGTGGTATATAGTGAAATGAAAGGAGCGTTTTCAAGTCCTGATGATGTATTTGAAAGAGCTGTTTTTAATTCGCTGTATCCGGACACGCCCTACAGTGAGGAGTCGGGAGGGGACCCAAGGGTAATTCCCGAGCTTACCTATGAGCATTATATTGATGTATATAAGCAGTATTATCATCCCTCAAATTCCTATATTTATCTTTATGGAAATATGGATATGGAGGAGAAGCTGGATTTTATTGACAGGGAATATCTGGGCAAGTTTGAAAAGCTATATGTAAATTCGGAAATACCCATGCAGAATCCCTTTAAGGAAACTGCAAAAATAGAGATGGAATATTCTATTAGCGAGGATGAGCCAACAGAGGAAAATTCATATTTAAGCTATAATTTTGCAATGTGGGATAATCTTAACAGGGAAGAATATATTGCATGGCAGATAATAAGCTTTGCCCTTTGCTCATCTCCGGGGGCAGTGTTGAAAAAAGCATTGCTTGATGCGGGACTTGGAAAGGATGTGTACAGCCAGTATGACAATGGTGTGCGCCAGCCTTATTTTTCTGTTGCTGCAAAATATGCGGATGAGAACAGAAAGGAAGAATTTTACTCCACAGTGGAGGAGGTGCTTTTAAAGGTCTTTAAGGAGGGCTTTAATAAGGATACCTTAAGAGCCGGGCTTAACAGTCTGGAATTCAGATATAGGGAGGCTGATTTTGGCTCATATCCTCCGGGACTTATGTATGGCCTACAGGCGTTGGATAGCTGGCTCTATGATGATGAACTGCCCTTTATCCATATAGAGGCGGATGAAACCTTTAAGAGCCTGCGTAAAAAAATTGATACCGACTATTTTGAACAGCTTATTAAAAAAGGTCTTATTGACAATACCCATAAATCAAAGGTAACGGTAGTTCCCAAGGTGGGACTTTCTTATAAGGAAGAGGAAGAGCTTAATAAGAAATTACAGGAATATAAGGAAAGTCTGTCTAAAGAGGAGTTATTAAAGCTGGTGCAGGATACAAAGGAGCTTTTAGCGTATCAGGAAGAGGAGGATACTCCTGAAAGTCTTGAATGTATTCCGGTGCTGGAAATTTCTGATATTAAAAAAGAGGCAGCCCCTCTTATAAATGAAGAAAAAAGCATTGGTACAGCAAAGAGCCTTTATCATGAGGTTTATACCAATGGTATTGACTATGCCCGAATACTTTTTGATGCAACAAATATTCCTGCAAAATATTTCCCCTATCTTTCTCTTTTAAAGGGAATGATTGGTCTGGTAAATACTAAAAATTATACATATGAGGAGCTTACAAATAAGAGCCTGATTGAAACGGGTGGAATAACAAATGCCATAAATTTATATGAAAATCATATTAATCGTGAAGAGTATAGGGTAACCTTTGAGTGGAAAGGAAAATGCTTGGAGGGGGACTTAGATAAGGTATTTAATCTCTTTGAGGAAATGATACTTACCTCCGATTTTTCAGATGAGAAGCGAAATAAAGAGCTTATAGACGAAATAAAGAGCCGTAATCAGGAATTAATGATGAGTGCGGGACATACTGTGGCACTTCAAAGAGCTATGAGTCATGTATCAAAGAGCGCAGCTACTTTAGATGTAATATCAGGAATGAGTGCATATAGACTTGTGGAAAAAACAGGCAATGAATATGAGGAAGAAAAAGCGACTTTAGCTGAAAATCTGGCTAACCTTTGCAAGGCTTTATTTGTAAAAGAAAATATTATGTTTGATTTTGCAGGTTCAAAGGAGGAATATGAAGAGTTTGCAAAGCAGGCTGCCATATTTATGTCAAAGCTTCCGGAAAAAGGGGAGTCGGGAGAAAAATTTACTCCTGTTATTACAAAAGAAAATGAAGCCTTTACTACCTCTGCAAAGGTGCAATATGTAGGTGTGGCAGGAAGCTTTGGAAAAAATAATTTAAAATATTCGGGAGCTTTGCGTGCATTAAAGGTCATTATGGGTTATGATTATTTATGGAATAATATAAGAGTCAAGGGCGGAGCTTACGGATGTATGTCTGGCTTTAGCAAAGGTGGAGAGGGCTTCTTTGTGTCCTATAGGGACCCTAATCTGGCTAAGACCTTAGAGGTGTATAAGAATATTCCTGAGTATGTCAGAAGCTTTGAGGCTGATAATAGGGCAATGACCCAGTATATTATTGGTGCTGTAAGCGAGCTGGATACACCCATGACTCCAGCCAATAAAGCACTTCGTTCATTAAGTGCATATATGAGCAATATATCTTATAATGTACTTAAGCAGGAGAGGGAGGAACTTTTGCAGACGACTCCCGGCACTATACGGGGACTTGAGCCTTATATGGAAGCCCTGCTTTCCGATAAATATATTTGTGTTGTGGGCAATAAGGAAGCTATCGAAAAGGAAGAGAAAATTTTTGATAGGCTATCTCCACTGTTTTTAGCTTAATAAGTGTTGTAAAGGATACTTTCAGCGAAAGGAGGAACTCTTATGAAAAAAAGGTTGTTTACGATGATGCTGGCTTTTGTGCTTTCATCAGCTATGCTATCCGCCTGTGGTGCAGGAGGAGGAAAAAACTCAATGCGTGATGAAGCAGCCTATACCGCTACTGAAGAGGCATATGATTATGCTTATCCTGCGGAAGCAGGCTATGCAGAGGGGGCTGCCATGGGCAATACATCCTCATCGGTATCATCATCGGAAGTGGAACAAAGCGCAGAGTCAGGCAACAGAAAGCTTATCAGAACAGTAAACCTGACGGTGGAAACTAAAGAGTTTGATAATCTCACTGCCGCACTTAGTAGCGAAATAACGGCTCTTGGCGGATATATCGAAAATATGGAGGGAAGCTATGGCAGCAGCTATAGTTCCTATAGAAGCAGTAAGAGTGCCACAATTGTGGCAAGAATTCCTGCAAAAAAGCTGGATGAATTTTTACAGACGGTAGGAGAAAAGTCAAATATTACATACCGTTCTGAAAGAACTGATGATGTAACCCTGCAATATGTGGATATGGACAGTCATAAGCGTATGCTTTTAGAGGAGCAGGAAAGGCTTATGGAGTTTTTGCAGCAGGCGGAAACCATAGAGGATATTATTTCCATAGAGAGCAGACTCACAAGTGTAAAATATGACTTAGAGAGTATGGAGAGCCAGCTTAGAACCTTTGATAATAAGGTGGACTACAGTACGGTTACCATAAGCATTAATGAAGTAGTGGACTATACTGTAACAGTTGAGCCTGAAAAAACACCTGTGGAGAGGATGAAAGAGGGCTTTGTAAGAAGTCTTGTAAATGTAGGACAGGGGCTTAGAGAGTTTGGAATATGGTTTGTTATTAATATTCCTTACTTTATACTCTTAGCTATATTAACTGTAATCATAATAATTATAATTAGATTTATATCTAAAATAGAGAAGAAAAAATTAGATAAAATAAAGGCTGAAAGAGCAACAAAGGCAAACCTAAAGGGTGCTGCAAGTGAAAATGTATCACAGGCGGATGATGTCTTTGTAGGAAGACCGAATAGCGGAAATGAGGAAAATAAATAATGACGGATTTTGAGAATATTGACTTTAATGGTGGAGATTACAGGGCAGGCTTTGTAAGCATAATCGGACGTCCCAATGTGGGTAAGTCCACCCTGATGAATTATATTATAGGTCAGAAGATCGCAATTACATCAAATAAGCCCCAGACCACCAGAAATAGAATTCGTACCGTGTATTCGGCAGAAAAGGGACAGATTGTCTTTGTGGATACTCCGGGTATTCATAAGTCGAAAAACAAATTAGGCGACTATATGGTAAGTGTGGCATTTAAGTCCATTAATGATGTGGATGCCGTTATGTGGATTGTAGAGCCAACCACCTATATAGGGGCAGGGGAGCAGGCAATAATAGAGGTGCTTAAAAAGGCAAAGGGTATTGCTGTATTCCTTGTGATAAATAAAATGGATACTGTAAAAAAGGAAGAGGCTCTTGCGGTAATAGATACCTATAGACAGGCCTTTGACTTTGATGAGATTATACCGGTGTCTGCTAAAACAGGTATGGGTGTACCTGAGCTTTTGGATAATCTTATGGAATATATGCCAAAGGGTGCTCCCTATTATGATGAGGACACTATTACAGACCAGCCGGAGCGTCAGATTGTGGCAGAACTGATACGAGAAAAGGCTCTCTGGTGTCTTAAGGAGGAAATACCTCATGGCGTGGCTGTTGCCATTGAAGAAATGAAATTAGATGGCAGAATGTATAGGATTACAGCTACTTTAGTATGTGAAAAGGACAGCCATAAGGGAATAATTATAGGCAAGGGTGGCGCAATGCTTAAAAAAATAGGCAGTCTTGCCAGACCTGATATTGAAGAAATGCTGGAGAGCAAGGTGTATTTGGAACTTTGGGTCAAGGTTAAAAAGGACTGGAGAGACTCGGACTTCCTGATGAAGAATTATGGATATAATCCAAGGGATATTGACGGCTAAGCTGTGAGTGAGCATCCTTAGGAGAGCGCTTATACAATGGGAAATGCAAAGCAATTTCCGGTTATAGAAAAACTCCTGACCACGATTTTGTTATGGTCAGGAGTTTTTGTATTAGGCTTTAAGCTGTCGACGCGTTGATTGTGAGTTTCTCCGGGAGAATATGCGTTTTTGTTAAATATGAGTTTGCTTACTGGTTTAATTTAATAAAATATACGCCCGGCAGTAGTAAAGGGCAAGAAATTTACAGCAAAAAATTTGGCTTAAGGCTGTATAGTTCCTGTAGTGTGGGGGAGGCGAACTTTTTAAAAAAGTACACTGTAGGTAATAATGGCTGTGGTAATACCACACACTGCGCCGATTACCACCTGTAATGGGGTATGACCGATAAGCTCCTTTAAATTCTCCTGAGTAAATTTAATCTCATTGGGATTGGTGTCATTTAAAAAGGACATAATCTGATTTAAAACCTCTGCCTGATTGCCTGTTTCCCTGCGCACGCCTCTGGCATCATACATAACAATGATGGCAAAAATACATGCTATGGCAAATTCAAAGGAGCCAAGTCCGTATTGAAGTGCAGTGGCAGTGGAAAGAGAGCATACCGTAGCAGAGTGGCAACTGGGCATGCCACCGGAGCCTACAAGACGCTCTAAATTAAGTTCTCTTGTAAAAGCATAATCTATAATGGTTTTTATAATCTGTGCACTTGCCCAGCCGATAACGGCGGTAATAAGCACATAATTATGATATAAGTCAGAAAAATAGTTCATTTAAACCTCAATAAAATAGTTAATATTGTCCACAAAATACAGCGCTTATTATATAATATACCTTGTGGATAATGCAATCCATATATGAAATTTAAGAATTAGAATTTAGAAATTTGGAATAAAAGTATGCAGGAGCTGGCCTTAGTTACAGGAATTATTTTAAAAGTGGAGCAGATAGGGGACTTTGACAGAAGAGTGGTAATATTAACCCTTGAGAGGGGAAAAATAACTGCCTTTGCCAGAGGTGCCAGAAAGCCAAACAGCAGATTTGTGGCCTCCACAAATCCCTTTGTGTTTGGAAAATTTTATTTGTATGAGGGAAAGAACTCATATTCACTTAACGAGGCGGAAATACAAAATTATTTTGATGATTTAAGAGGGGATTATCTGACTGCATATTATGGAATGTATTTTCTTGAAATATCGGATTATTATACCAGGGAAAATAATGACGAAAGGGATATGCTAAAGTTGTTATATCAGAGTCTTAGGGCTTTGGGACATGGGGGAATAGATAACAGGCTTATACGATATGTTTTTGAAATAAAGTCACTGGTGGTAAACGGAGAATTTCCGGGCATACCCACGGGAAAGGAATATAAAAATGCAACGGTGTATACAGTGGATTTTATAGTAAATGCAAGAATTGAAAAGCTATATACCTTTACCCTTAAAGAGGATATATTGTCAGAGCTGGGAGAAATAGCAGGGCTTACAAAAAATAAAATAATACACCATTCCTTTAAAAGCTTGGAGATTTTAGATACGCTTTGAAATTGAGGGAAGCTTGGTGCAAATTTACGGAAGCTGCTTATGTGGATTTGTAAGACAGATTTAGGGATTGACAGTGTATTTATAGGGTTGGTATTATAATTTAGAAGCAACCGATTGCGCAAAAAGGAGCCGGCAATTCAAGAAATCATTTGTGCGAACTTATGCTGTGCTACCTTGCTTATTCGGAATGGGGTTTCACAATTCTAATTGTCATAAATCAGGAGGGTGTGCTACCTTGCTTATTCGGAATGGGGGTATAAATGAATTATAAAGAAGAAAAAATTACAATTGGAGATATTGCAGATGCTCTTGGAATTTCCAAGACCACTGTTTCCAGGGCAATATCGGGAAAGGGAAGAATAGGCAGCGAGACTGTACAGAGGGTACAGGAATATATTAAGGAGCATGACTATCGTCCAAATCCGTTGGCTAAAGGGCTGGCTAATGCAAGAACCTATAATCTGGCGTGGGTTATGCCGGGAGACTCAGAGGTTACGGACCTGCCATTTTTTCAAAGATGTATGATAGGAATTTCTGAGGCGGCATCGGAAAGAGACTATGATGTGATTATGAGTCTCGTATATGATGATGATATGGCCAGCCTTGTAAGAATTGTAAAAAATCATAAGGTGGACGGGGTAATCTTAGGAAGAACCTTAGTAAAGGACGAAAGAATAGAATATTTAAAGAGCCAGGGTATTCCATTTGTGGCAATAGGAAGCTGTAGCTATGACAATGTTATACAGGTGGATAATGACCATTTAAAGGCTTGTTCCGAATTTACCGGTGCTCTTGTGCTGAAAGGCTTAAAAAATCTTTCTCTAATTGGGGGCATGAGCACCCATATGGTTAATCAAAGTAGAAAAAGAGGATTTGAAGAGGGGCTGGAAACAAATAAGCTTGCTGTTGAAAAAAAGAATATATATATGGACTGTATAAGCGATAGTGCCATTAACAGAGCTGTAGAGGATGTTCTGAAAAAAAATATAGATTGTATAGTCTGTATGGATGACAGAATATGCAGTCAGGTGCTGGAGCATTTAAGAAATCTTAGGATTGAAATGCCGGCAGATATAAAGGTGGCATCTATGTATAACAGCGTTTTACTGGATAATGTAGTACCTGCCATAACAGCTATTAACTACGACCCTAAGGAGCTGGGCTATGAGGCCTGTAAAGTGATTTTAAATAAAATTTCAGGGGAAGAGGTAGCGTTAAAGACCCTTATGGGGTATAACATTTTAATGAGAGGCTCCACAAACTGAAAATAGTTTTACGGGGATACAAGAATAGGAGAATGGATTTATGAAAGAGAAACTGATTAAGGAATTTGCAAAAGTATTTGGGGACAGTGAGGGAGCTAATGTGTATTTTGCTCCGGGAAGAGTAAATCTTATAGGAGAGCACACCGATTATAATGGCGGACACGTATTTCCCTGTGCCCTTACTCTTGGTACATATGGTGTGGCAAGAAAAAGAACTGACAGGAAGCTTAGATTTTACTCAATGAATTTTGAAAAATCAGGAGTAATCGAAACTGCTATTGACGATATGAATCCTATGGGCAAGGAGGGCTGGACAGCATATCCTAAGGGAGTGATCTGGGCTTTTGGAGAAAAGGGACATAGTATTCCGGCAGGTATGGATTTGCTTCTTTTTGGAAATATCCCTAATGGTTCAGGGCTTTCCAGCTCTGCATCCTTAGAGGTGCTTACCGGATTTATATTAAGAGATTTATTTGGTACAGAGGTAAGTAATATAGATATTGCGCTTATAGGTCAGTATTCTGAAAATAATTATAACGGAATGAATTGCGGAATTATGGACCAGTTTGCTTCTGCAATGGGAAAAAAGGATAATGCAATATTTTTGGATACAGCAACCTTGGAATATGAATATGCACCTGTAGTATTAAAGGATGCCTCCATAGTGGTAACAAACAGTAAGGTTAAACATAGTCTTGTGGACAGTGAGTACAATACCAGAAGACGTGAATGTGAGGAAGCATTGGCGGATTTACAGGGAAAAGCAGATATTAAGACCTTGGGAGATTTATCAATAGATATTTTTGAGGCAAATAAGGAAGCTATTAAAAATCCTGTATCGGCAAAGAGAGCAAAGCATGCAGTATATGAAAATATTCGTACAATAGAGGCTATTAAGGCGTTAAAGGCCGGGGATATCGGTACATTTGGAAAGCTTATGAATGAATCCCATGTGTCTCTTAGGGATGATTATCAGGTTTCGTGCCCTGAAATAGATATTTTAGTAGAGGAAGCATGGAAAATTCCCGGAGTTTTAGGCTCAAGAATTACAGGAGGAGGCTTTGGCGGCTGTACTGTAAGTATTGTGGAAAACAGTGCAGTAGAGACATTTAAGGAGCAGGTTGGCTCGGTATATTTAAAGAAAACAGATATTGAAGCAGAATTTTATGTGGTATCCGTAGGAGATGGACCGGCTAAGCTTTAAAATTGAATAAAAGGTTCTTATAAGTCATCTTGTAAAATTTATACCAAATAGGTATAATGAGGTATAAATTATGAGAGGATGTTTGAAGAGGATGAGCATTTGTAGTACAGGCAGGAAGAAAAAGGCAATAGGGTTGTTAGCTTCCTGTCTGTTTTTAATTACTTTGTCAGGCTGTAGACAGCGCTTTGCCGATAAAAACACTCTAGCCTTTAATAAGGACGGAAGTATCACGGAATATATGGCGGAGGAATTTGATACTGCCATTTATGATATGGATGAGTGGGAAGCACAGGTAAAGAGTGAAATTGAAAATTATAATAGTGAAAGAGGCAAGTCGGAGGTAAAGCTTTTAGGGGCAAAGCATGAGGGAGGCATTTTAAAGTGCACTGTGCAATATGCTTCGGATAATGCTTATTTTGACTTAAATAAATTGCCACTCTTTTATGGAACTGTGGAGCAGGCAATTAATGCGGGCTACAGTCTTATGACTCCTGTAAAGGATGTACAGACAGGGGAAAAGCTATCTCCCTCAGTATTACAGGGGATGAAAGAAAAGCATATTGTAATACTGAAATATGACACAGATGTCAGCACCTATAAAAAAATAACTCATATAAGTGAGGGAGTTATTTGGGGTGAAGATTATAAAACGGCTACAGTATCGTCAGAAAGTACTGCTTATATTGTATTCGATTAAATTAAAAGGAGATTTTTATGGAAAAGTCAATGGAGAAAATCGTAAGTCTGGCAAAATCCAGAGGATTTGTATATCCGGGTAGTGAGATTTACGGAGGTCTTGCCAATACATGGGATTACGGTAATCTTGGTGTTGAGCTGAAAAATAATGTAAAGCGCGCCTGGTGGCAGAAGTTCATTCAGGAAAATCCCTACAATGTAGGTGTGGACTGCGCTATATTAATGAACCCTCAGGTTTGGGTGGCTTCAGGTCATTTGGGTGGATTTTCAGACCCCTTAATGGATTGTAAGGAATGCCATGAGAGATTTAGAGCTGACAAAATAATAGAGGATTTTGCGGCAGAAAAGAATATTACCCTTGAAAAGCCTATTGATGCCTTTTCTCAGGAGGAAATGAAAGGCTTTATAGAGGACAATAATATTCCATGTCCTACCTGCGGAAAGCACAATTTTACTGATATCAGACAGTTTAACCTTATGTTTAAAACATTCCAGGGTGTTACCGAGGATGCAAAGAATACAGTTTATCTGCGTCCTGAAACAGCTCAGGGTATTTTTGTTAACTTTAAAAATGTACAGCGTACATCACGTAAGAAAATTCCCTTTGGTATAGGTCAGATAGGTAAGTCTTTCAGAAATGAAATTACTCCGGGTAATTTTACTTTCCGTACAAGAGAATTTGAGCAGATGGAGCTGGAGTTTTTCTGTGAGCCGGGAACAGATTTGGAGTGGTTTGCATATTGGAGAGCATTTTGCCGTGACTGGCTTCTTTCTCTTGGTATTAAAGAGGATGAAATGCGCCTAAGAGACCATGACCCTGAGGAGCTTAGCTTCTATTCAAAGGGCACAACGGATATTGAGTTCTTATTCCCCTTTGGTTGGGGAGAGCTGTGGGGTATTGCTGACCGTACAGACTATGACTTAACCCAGCATCAGAATGTATCCGGCGAGGATATGCTCTATTTTGATGATGAAAAGAGAGAAAAATATGTACCCTATGTTGTGGAGCCCTCTTTAGGTGCCGACAGAGTGGTGCTTGCATTCCTTTGTGCGGCATATGATGAAGAGGATTTGGGAGAGGGAGATGTGAGAACAGTTATGCGCTTCCATCCGGCTCTTGCACCTGTGAAGATTGGTGTTCTTCCTCTTTCAAAGAAGCTTAACGAGGGTGCCGAAAAGGTATTTGCAGAGCTTTCAAAGAAATACTATTGTGAATTTGATGATAGAGGAAATATTGGTAAGAGATATCGCAGACAGGATGAGATTGGTACACCTTTCTGCGTAACATATGACTTTGACAGTGAAGAGGACAATGCAGTTACAATACGTTTCCGTGACAGCATGGAGCAGGTAAGAGTGCCTATTGCTGAGCTTGACAGTTGGTTTGCAGATAAGTTTACATTCTAGGTATTTTGGAACAACAAATTATACAAAAGAAAAAGGAGATTTGTTATGGCAAAGTGGGTTTATTTATTTAGTGAAGGCAAGGCGGACATGAAGAACTTATTGGGAGGTAAGGGTGCAAACCTTGCTGAAATGACCAATCTTGGACTTCCTGTTCCACAGGGCTTTACAATTACAACAGAAGCCTGTACACAGTACTATGAGGATGGAAGAGAAATCAATGATGAGATAAAGAGCCAGATTGATGCTCATATTGAGAAGATGGAAAATATTACCGGCAAAAAATTCGGCGATTTGGAAAATCCTCTTTTAGTATCGGTTCGTTCAGGCGCAAGAGCTTCAATGCCCGGTATGATGGACACTATCTTAAACCTTGGACTTAATGAAGAGGTGGTAGAGGTAATCGCAGAAAAATCAGGAAATCCCCGTTGGGCATGGGACTGCTACAGAAGATTTATTCAGATGTACTCCGATGTAGTAATGGAGGTAGGAAAGAAGTATTTTGAAGAGCTGATTGATAAGATGAAAGAAGAGCGTGGAGTAGAGCTTGACGTGGATCTTACTGCTGAGGACTTAAAGGAATTGGCAAATCAGTTTAAGGCTGAATATAAGGCTAAGATTGGAAGTGATTTCCCGGCTGACCCTAAAGTACAGTTATATGGTGCCATTAAGGCGGTATTCCGTTCATGGGATAATCCAAGAGCAAATGTTTACAGACGTGATAATGATATTCCATATTCATGGGGAACTGCCGTAAACGTACAGTCAATGGCATTTGGAAATATGGGCGAGGACTGTGGTACAGGTGTTGCATTTACCCGTGACCCTGCTACAGGAAACAAGGGCCTGTTTGGAGAATTTTTAACAAATGCTCAGGGAGAAGACGTGGTTGCAGGTGTACGTACACCTATGAAGATTGCTGAAATGGAGACAAAGTTCCCGGAGGCATTTGCACAGTTTAAGGATGTGTGTCAGAGACTTGAAAGCCACTATAGAGATATGCAGGATATGGAGTTTACCGTAGAGCATGGAAACCTCTATATGCTTCAGACAAGAAACGGAAAGAGAACAGCTCAGGCTGCTTTAAAGATTGCCTGTGATTTAGTGGATGAGGGAATGAGAACAGAGGAAGAAGCAGTTCTTATGATAGATCCCCGTAACCTTGATACCCTGCTTCATCCCCAGTTTGATGCTGCGGCTCTAAAGGCAGCTACGCCTATGGGTAAGGGACTTGGTGCTTCCCCGGGTGCTGCATGCGGAAAGGCTGTATTTACGGCAGAGGATGCTGTAGAGTGGGCTGCAAGAGGAGAAAAGGTAGTATTGGTACGTCTTGAGACATCTCCTGAGGATATTACAGGTATGAAAGCTGCGCAGGGTATTCTTACCGTTAGAGGCGGTATGACCTCTCACGCGGCAGTTGTTGCCCGTGGTATGGGTAAGTGCTGTGTATCCGGTTGTGGCGACATTTCCATGGACGAGGCAAATAAGAAGTTTACTCTGGGTGGAAAGACCTACACAGAGGGAGATGCAATTTCCATTGATGGTTCAACAGGTAATATTTATGATGGTATTATAGATACTGTGGATGCTCAGATTGCAGGAGAATTTGGTCGTGTTATGGCATGGGCAGACAAGTATCGCAAGCTTAGAGTAAGAACAAACGCAGATACACCTGCTGATGCAAGAAAGGCCAGAGAGCTGGGAGCAGAGGGTATTGGACTTTGCCGTACAGAGCATATGTTCTTTGAGGAAAGCAGAATTGCTATCTTCAGAGAAATGATTTGCGCAGATACCGTAGAGGAAAGAGAGGATGCACTGGAAAGAATCTTACCTTTCCAGGAAGAGGACTTTACACAGCTTTATGAGGCGCTTGAGGGATGTCCTGTAACCATAAGATTTTTGGATCCACCTTTACACGAGTTTGTTCCAATTGAGGAAAAGGATATTGCCAAGCTGGCATATAAGCAGGGCAAGAGTGTAGAGAAGATTAAGGAATATATCGAGTCATTACATGAATTTAATCCTATGATGGGTCATAGAGGAATCAGACTTGCGGTTACATATCCTGAAATCGCAAAGATGCAGACAAAGGCTGTTATCAGGGCTGCAATCAAGGTAGCTGAAAAGCATCCTGATTGGAATGTCAAGCCTGAAATAATGATTCCTCTTGTATGTGATGTTAAGGAGCTTAAGGTAGTAAAGAAGATTGTTGTAGATACTGCTGATGAAGAGATTAAGGCAGCAGGCGTTGCTCTGGATTATGAAGTGGGTACAATGATTGAAATTCCAAGAGCAGCCCTTACCGCTGATGAGATTGCAAAAGAGGCTGACTTCTTCTGCTTCGGTACAAATGACCTGACTCAGATGACCTTTGGCTTCTCAAGAGATGACTCAGGAAAATTCCTTGAGGCATACTATGATACAAAGATTTTTGAAAATGATCCATTTGCAAGACTTGACCAGATTGGTGTGGGCAAGCTGATGGAACTTTCAATTAAGCTTGGCAAGCCTGCAAACCCTGAACTTCATATTGGTATATGTGGAGAGCATGGTGGAGATCCTCAGTCAGTGGAATTCTGCCATAAGATTGGACTTGATTATGTATCATGCAGTCCGTTCAGAGTACCTATTGCAAGACTTGCGGCGGCTCAGGCGGCTATTAACTATAAGGATTGTAAGTGCTGTGAGGAGGATAAGATGTCAGATACAATGGATGATGTAAAGGCAAAAGCACAGGCAGCAGCCGGCGTGGCTAAAGAGGTTGCAAAGGATGCCGGTAAGGAATTACAGAAGCTTGGCAAGGAAGCATTAAAGCTTGGCAAGGAAGTGGCTAAGGCAGGCGCAGCAGGCGCTAAGGTTGGCTGGGAAGAGGCTAAAAAGACCTTTAATGAAAATAAGTAAGGGATGGACTTAGTCATAAAATAGCGAAATGTTTTAAAGGTAAAATATTTTAAAGGTAAAATATAATATATTCGTGAAATGACGGAAATATTTTATTACAAAATATGACAGAGTGAGAATTTACTGAAAACAGTCCTACATGGAGCATATGCTTTATGTAGGGCTGTTTTTGTATAATAGGAAATTGCTTTGCATTTCCTATTATACAAAAAGCTTCGATAAGGGTGCGTACTCGCGTGATGGGGAAATGTTGCTGGCGCAATTCGCCGGACCCGTAGTGTCTGGCAAGTAAGATGCTTTGTTTTGTGCAAGATTTGTCAGTGCTTTAAGTATGCGCAGGGATATACTTTTTGGTATAATGTAGTCTATGAAATTATCAGACTTACTTAGAGAAAAAAACATATATATTCTACTGCCTTGTGGTGGAGCAGGCGTTTGCGGTAAATGCAGGGTGCAGCTTGCAAATGGCGAAACAGTGCTTGCCTGCAAATATGAGGTAGAAGAGGACTTTGATGTCGCCGGAATTAAAACCATGTGGAATAACAGAGAGATTTCCGGGATTTCCGTAGAAGTAAATGGGGGAAATTCAGATATTTACCAAGAGATGGATGGAGAGGTTTCTGCTGTTGCCCTAAAGAAAAAAGGGGAAGACACGGGTATTTCCTTGGAGAAAAGCGAGAAAAAGGGTAATTTGACAGAGAGACCTACGGAGAGTGATGGTATAAAAAGCAGGGTTACAGAGACTGCTGTTACGAAATGTGCGGTTACAGGGGAAAGTGCGGATGTGAAAAGTGTTGGAATAGCCATCGACTTGGGCAGTACTACACTGGCGTTTGCCCTTGTGGATAAGGATGGGAAAGTAATAGGTACATTTACCTCGGAAAATCATCAACGAAGCTATGGGGCTGATGTAATAAGCAGAATTAAAGCCTCGAATGAGGGAGAGCTTTTGAAGCTGAAAGGTATTATTGCTAATGACCTGACGGCAGGTATTAAACGACTGCTGGCAAGGAATAAAACAGATATTTCCGGAGTGGAGCTTATAACTATAGCCGGAAATACTACTATGATACATTTGGCTATGGGATATTCCTGCGAAAGCTTAGGGAAATATCCCTTTACACCCGTAACCCTTGAAGAGGTTAATACTGATGTAAAGAGCCTTTTGGGGACGGATGAGGATATAGCTGTTAAAATATTGCCCGGTATATCTGCCTTTGTAGGTGGAGATATTGTAGCGGGCATATATGAGCTGGGGATTTATAAAGAGGAGAAGCCGGCTTTATTAATTGACCTGGGGACAAATGGAGAAATGGTGTTAGGGGGCAGAGATAAATTGCTTGTGGCATCTACTGCGGCAGGGCCTGCCTTTGAGGGTGGAAAAATAAGCTGCGGTGTACCGGGTATTTCGGGAGCTATATATGATGTGGAAATAGGCTTAAACGGGCGCAGAGTAAAATATTCCACTATTGATGGAAAGATGCCTGTGGGCATATGTGGCACCGGAATTATTGCTCTTATTTATGAGCTTAAAAAGAATAATATAATTGACGAGAACGGAATACTTGGGGATGATTATTTTGAAAATGGATATACAATTGCTAATGGAATAAAAATTACCTGGCAGGACATACGGGAGTTTCAAATGGCAAAGGCCGCCATCCGTGGGGGAATTGAAATGCTGCTTAAAGAATATGGTATTACTGTGGCAGAACTGGGTAAGCTATATTTAGCAGGAGGCTTTGGACAATTTTTAAATGTAGAAAAAGCAATGGGTGTGGGACTGTTGCCGGAGGATTTGAACTGCGAAGTGATTAGTGTGGGGAATACCTCTCTAAAAGGGGCGATAAAATATTTAAGTGAGAAGCTGACCGGTGGAATTACAAGCATATTGAATGAAAATGTTAGAGAAGTAGTACTGGGAGGAAACGAGGAGTTTAATGATATATATATAAAGTATTTAGGGGTATAGATGTTAATACTTTAGAGTTGTATATCAGTATATCAGGTTATTCAGATATGTAGTTTTGCGAAGTTTTTAGCTATTTACAAATATGGTAAGTTTCTGTTTTGTGCATAGAGCAAGAGCAAGAGCAAAAGCAAAAGCAAAAGCAAAAGGTATTGTTGTATTAGAGGATATATACGACTTAATTTTAGTATCCACAGCACTAAAATTTCGTGAATTTTAGTAAAAATAGACAAAAAGTGAAACTAAATATTGTATAAACATCCGTTGACATTTTTTTTCGAAAAGTTTATTATAATATCAGAACAACCGTTTGCGCAAAGTTGCGCACGGAAAACAGATTTTCAGGAGGAAAATATGAAAAAGAAAATTTTAGCAACACTTCTTGCTGCTACAATGGTTCTTGCCGCTTGTGGTAATCCGGAAGTAGCACAGGAAACACCTGTAACCAGTGAACCTGCAGCACAGCAGGAAGAAGCAGCACCTGCAGAGGTTGCAGACCTTGACTTCTCGGCTGGCGGAAATATTACAGTTTGGGTAGCAGAGGAAATGGTAGAGTTTACAAAGGCACAGTTTGATGCATTTATTGCAGCAAATCCCGATTACTCTGCATTTACTGTTACAGTTGAGCCTGTAGGCGAGGGCGATGCAGCAGGAAATATGATTACAGACGTTGAGGGCGGAGCAGATATCTTCGGCTTTGCTCAGGATCAGCTTGCAAGACTTGTATCAGCAGGCGCAGTTATGCCTGTAACAGGTGATTACGCAGCAACAGCTCAGGCTAACAATGACGAAGGCTCGGTTGGAGCAGCTACTGTTGGCGGAACTATGTATGCATTCCCTCTTACATCAGATAACGGTTATTTCCTTTACTATGATAAGAGCGTTGTAACAGATCCCTCAACCTTGGAAGGAATCGTTGCTGACTGTGAAGCTGCAGGAAAGAATTTCTATTTTGAAATTAACTCAGCATGGTATCAGACAGCATTCTTCTTCGGAGCAGGCTGCGAGCTTACATATGAAACAGATGATGAAGGTAACTTCACAAAGTGTAATTCAACATATGCTTCAGAAAACGGTGTAAAGGCTTTAAGAGCTATGTGCACATTAGCAGAGTCTAAGGCATTCCAGAATGGCTCTTCAATGTCAAACGCTACAAATGTAGGAGCAATCGTTGACGGTGTTTGGGATGCAGAGGCAGCTAAGGAAGTATTCGGTGACAACTATGCCTGCGCTAAGCTTCCTACCTTTGACGGTGTTCAGATGAGCGGCTTTGGCGGATTTAAGCTTTTAGGTGTTAAGCCTCAGGAAGATGCAGCTAAGTTAAAGGTTTGCCAGGATTTAGCTCAGTATCTTTCATCAGAAGAAGTTCAGCTTGCAAGATTTGAAGCAAAGGGCTGGGGTCCTTCAAATATTAATGCTCAGGCTAATGAGGCTGTAAAGTCTAACGAAGCTCTTTCAGCACTGGCTGAGCAGCTCAAGTTCTCAGTTCCTCAGGGACAGTATCCCGGTGATTACTGGTCACTTGGAACATCACTTGGAGATGATGTAATCAACGGTACAATCAAGAATTCTATGTCTGATGATGAGCTTATGGCTGCACTTCAGAACTTTGAAGATACTTGTATTTCATACGCTCAATAATTTAATAATTAAATAAGAGCAGGAGATTACAAAATATTCCGGCGGGGAGTACTCTCTGCCGGAATATTATATATAAACAGGAGGTACGTATGGCAAAGAGCGATAACTCCAAAGAAAAAAATGTATTACAGAGGTCTTTAGAGAAAACAGCAGGAGACTTTAGCGAAATCATAACCACGTTTAAAGAGGGGGATTTCAAAACTCGTATTTCATTTCTTATCTTTGGCTTTGGTTCGATTTTACGTAAGCAATTCGTAAAGGGAATTGCTTTTTTGGCAATTGAATTAGGTTTTATATGGTATTTAGTTAATTTTGGCATAGCATATCTTGTGAAGTTCAATACACTTGGTACTCAAAAGAAAGGCTATAATGCTGACGGAACCATAAGATACGGAGATAACAGCTTTCTTGTTTTGCTCTACGGTCTTTTGACCATAGTGCTTTTTCTTGTGTTTATTCTTGTATGGAGAATAAATATAAAGGAAAATTATAAGGAGCAAAATCTATTAAAGGCAGGAAAATCACTTCCTACCAATAAAAAAATTCTTTCTTCATTTTTAGATGAAAATTTTGATAAAACACTTTTGACAATACCGGTATTGGGTACATTCCTTTTTACGGCATTACCCATACTGTTTATGATTTGTGTAGCATTTACTAATTATGACTACGACCATCAGGCACCTGCCAAGCTTTTTACATGGGTGGGCTTTAGAAACTTCCAGAATTTATTTAGCTTAAATACAAATGGTTTTGGAAAGACTTTCTTTATGGTTCTTGGTTGGACTCTGGTATGGGCTTTCTTTGCTACATTTTTAAACTATTTCCTTGGAATAGCAGTAGCTATGCTTATTAATAAAAAGGGGATTAAGCTTAAAAAGCTGTGGAGAACCATATTGGTTACAACAATCGCAGTTCCTCAGTTTGTATCATTACTCTATATGTACAAGCTGTTTGCATCTGACGGTATTATAAATGCATACCTTATAAAATGGGGCTTTATTGACACATATATTCCATTCTGGCAGGACCCTATGCTTGCCCGTATTACTATTATTGTAGTAAATTTGTGGATTGGTATTCCATACCTTATGCTTATGGCAAGTGGTATTTTGATGAATATTCCTGCGGATTTGTATGAGTCGGCTACTATTGACGGAGCAAATCCATGGCAGAGCTTTGTACATATTACAATGCCATATATGCTTTTTGTAACAGGTCCCTACCTTTTAACAAGCTTTATAGGCAACCTTAACAACTTTAACGTTATATATCTGTTAAATCAGGGAAAACCTCAGTCCATGACACTGGCCGGAAAGGCGGGATATACGGACTTGCTTGTAACCTGGCTTTATAAGATGACGGTTAATGATACAAACTATAAGATGGCAGCCGTAATAGGTATTATGGTATTCGTAGTGACTGCCGGAATTTCCCTGGTAGTATATGGATTATTGCCCTCAGTAAGGGATGAGGAGGTGTTCCAATAATGAACGAGAAGAAATTAAGCTCCTTAAGCCACAAAAGAAAAGTGGGAAATGCTTTTGCATATCTGATACTTGTGCTTATAAGTATAGTATGGTTATTGCCATTCGTAGGACTTGTATTACAGTCATTCCGCTCCTATGTAACAGAGTTTGGCGGAATGGTGGAATACCTTTTGCCTAAGCAGTTCTCATTGGACAACTATATTTATATGTTTAAACCGGAAAATAAATTTATCCTATGGTTTAGAAATACCTTTATTATTGCATTTTTCTCTGCAACACTGTCTACAATAGTAGTGCTGGGTGTAAGCTTTGCATTGTCCAGAATGAGATTTGCAGGAAGAACAGCCCTTATGAAAGTATGGCTGATTTTAGGAATGTTCCCGGGATTTTTGACAATGATTTGTCTTTATTTCCTGCTTAAGAACTTTGGTCTTACGCAGGCAGGTGCTATACCCGGTCTTATTCTTATAACAGTTATGAATGCAGGTATGAAATATTTTATCTGTAAGGGATATTTTGACACTATTCCCATTGCGTTGGATGAGGCGGCAAGAATTGACGGAGCTTCCAGAGCAAGAGTGTTCTTTACCATGATTATACCAATGGCAAAGCCGATTATTATTTATCAGCTTTTAGAGGCGTTTATGGCGCCATGGTGTGATTATGTATTTGCATCATATGTAGCATTTGGCTATTCAGACAGCTACAACGTGGCAGTGGCACTCCAGAGATGGGTTTGGACAAATGATTACCAGGGATATTTCACAAGATTCTGCGCAGGCGGTGTGCTTGTGGCTATTCCCATAACCATATTGTTTATGGCACTTCAGAAATACTATGTAGAGGGTGTTACCGGAGGAGCCGTTAAGGGATAACGAGGATTTTATAAAATGAAAAGAATAATTGCGATAATGTTGTCATTGACATTACTTGTAGTAAGCGGTTGCGGAATGTTTTCAAACAGGGAAGATAGTAAGGCAACGGAGGACACCGTAGGTTTAAGTGGAGGAAATGCTACAGATGCAAATTTTGGCAGTGTAGCCTCTGCTGTCTCTGACAACTATCGTAATTATTATGAAATATTTGTACATTCCTTTTACGATACTGACGGGGACGGTATCGGAGATTTAAAGGGAGTGTATGAAAAGCTGGATTATATTGAGGATTTAGGCGCAAACGGCTTATGGCTTATGCCGATTATGCCATCTACCACATATCATAAGTATGATGTGACCGATTATTGTAATATTGATAAGGAATATGGCTCTTTAGAGGATTTTGAACTTTTAATATCCGAATGTCATAATAGAAAAATCAATGTTATTATAGATTTGGTTATGAATCATACCTCTTCTAAGCATCCATGGTTTACAGAGGCGGTGGCTTATATTAAAGGACTTGCCGAAGATGAGGACATAGATGTTTCCGTATGCCCATATGCAGCATACTATAATTTCTCTAAGGAAAAATTGGATGATACCTGGTATTTGATTGAGGGTACAGACTACTATTATGAGGGCGGTTTCTGGTCGGAAATGCCCGATTTGAATTTGGAAAATGAAGCCGTGATAACAGAATTTGAAAAAATAGCAGATTTTTGGATTGCTCGCGGTGTGGATGGCTTTAGAATGGACGCTCCCCTGCATTTCAAGGAAAATGATACCAGTTTTAATGCAGAGGTGCTAAATGGACTGTATTCCTACTGCGTTACACAGAAGCCGGATTTTTATATGGTAAGTGAAGTGTGGGCTAATGGAA
Organism: Lachnospiraceae bacterium; assembly: GCA_041826605.1. Taxonomy (GTDB): domain Bacteria; phylum Bacillota; class Clostridia; order Lachnospirales; family Lachnospiraceae; genus Colinaster. The sequence continues at coordinate 66,784 of JBHAJK010000055.1, forward strand.
AGACAATAGCCGACTATTATCAGAGTAAGACTCCGAGTATGTTTGATTTTTCCCTGGCTGATGCGGAGGGCGATTTTATAAAGACTGCCAGAGGAACCCAGAATGCTCAGAAATTTGTAAATAAATTGTATCAGATGGAGACTATGTATTCAGAGCAATATAATGAATATATAAATGCTCCCTTTATTACCAATCATGATATGGGGCGTGTGGCTAATGCCTTGGCTTCGGATGAGAGAAATATTAAGTTTGCAGGAGGTCTTTTGCTTTCCTGTGGAGGTTCTCCCTTTGTATATTACGGAGAAGAGCTGGGAATGAAATCAAAGGGTAAAAAGGACGAAAATAAGCGGCTTGCCCTTGTGTGGTCAAAAGAGGATGCTACAGGCATATGTAATGACCCTGCTGATGCAGATAAAGGTATTGAACAGGCTTTTGCAGCAGCAGATGAACAGCTTATGGACGAAAACTCTATTTTGAATTATTATAAAAAGGCATTACATCTTAGAAATGCCTATCCTGAAATTGCCCGTGGAACGCTTAAAGTATATGATGAATATACAGATGGACATATTGCCGTGTCAGAAAGAGTATATGGGGAGGAAAGTATTATAATTATATATAATACTGAGGATGCAGAGGCTAATGTGGATTTGCAGGGCTTGCTTAAAGAGGGGAGCAAGGTAGTGGCTACAATATCGGTTGATAATATTGAGGCTGCACTTACAGAAAATATCCTGACTATTCCTGCCAAGAGCATTGTATATGTTAAATAAAGGGTTATAGATATAATGAGGAGCAATATCTGTTAAGAGCATTGTATATATGAAAGGATGAAAATATGTCACTTGTAGAGCTGATGAATTCAATATGGGTACCGGTGGCGTTTATGGCTGCCTGCCTTGTATATGGCATATATATGCTGATAACAAAGGACCCGGGTAAGGTCAGAAGAAGAGATGATAACAGACATTTAAATGACCCTGAAAAATATGCTAAAAACGCAGGATATCTAATGCTTTTTATGGCATTGGGATGCCTTGTTATGATAGGAATAATTCAGATATTAAAAAATGATGTGGCAGCGACTATTCAATCTCTTATTTGGTTTGTTGTTTTTGCAGTGCTTTGGAGAAGAAATGATAAGATAAACGGAGCGGTGTAAAGGCATATAAATAACAATAGATATTTCTATATCTTGTGTTTTGACCGAAATGGTATAAAATTATGAAAAGGGGAGAATACTCCTCTTTTCGTTTTTGATAGCTACAATTTATAAGTAAGCATATATTTGAGTAAAATAGTAGGCTTTAATTATATATTGTGTTAAAATGAAGAGAAAAGTTGTGTGTACATACAAAATATAGATTTAATTTTGCAAGTTCTTTGATATGAAAAATATTGTCAGTAAAACAAAATGAAGAAAAACTTGCAAAAAGCCTGTTTTTATAGGATTTAGTTGCAAAACAACTTGCAATTGAATGAAAATAACTTTTTGGTTTTTGATAGAAAAATGGGTAAAAGCATAAAAATCAACAACTATATTTTGTGGATTACATAAGTATTTTATGAATGGAGAAGAATAATGACAACCCTTAAACACTATCTTTTTGTTTTTTTTGTTTCAATGGTGCCATTGCTTGAGCTGAGAGGTGCAATACCCTATGCAGTATTCTTTATAAGTAGTGGAGAAAATTTAAGCTTACCCTTATGTTACCTGATTGCCATTGTAGGCAATATGATTCCTGTACCAATTATCTTCTGGTTTGCCAGAAAGGTATTGGAGTGGGGGCAGGATAAGAAGTATATTGGAAAAATATTTACCTTTTTCCTGAAAAAAGGAGAAAAGGGCGGAGAAAAGCTTCAGGCAAAGGCGGGAAGAGGCCTCTATTTTGCGCTGTTTTTATTTGTAGGTATACCTTTACCCGGGACAGGTGCATGGACGGGGGCTTTAGCTGCAAGCATACTGGATATGGACTTTAAAAAGAGTGTAATTGCAGTGGTAAGCGGAGTTGTTTTAGCGGGTATTATTATGGGACTGGTAAGTGGCGGTTTGTTTTCCATAGCATTATAAAAGTTAAATTATAATTTAAATTATGGAAGAAAAAATAAAAAGCATAACTAAAAAAGAATTACATATTCCGGTATTGACAGTGATGTTGCTGTCAGTGATATTGCTGGGCTTTTTGATGATAGGGCAGGATATGCAAAGTCTGCTAAGATGGGAAATCGGACTTTTCTGTCTGGGAATAGGAGTATTGCCCTTAGTAGCCGGCATATTTGGTAAAGTTTCAGGTAAAGAATATTTATTCGGAAGAATAATAGGTCTGTGTCTTGCTTCCTTTGCAATGTGGCAGTTATCCTTTTGGAGAATATTAAAGTTTTCCGCGGTTAACATTATTTTGGTCACAGTCATATTGGGAGTGGTAGTTTATACCTTGCCCATATGCTTATATGGCATAAGAAAATGGAGTGCTAAGGGACAAATAGGAAAGAGCCCCTTTGAATTTTTAAGGGAAGAAAAGCTGTTAGAAAAGCTTATTGCATATGAAATAGCCTTTTTGGCAGTATTTTCGTTGTGTACATGGTTTTTAGGTCATAAAATTCCGGGAAATGAAACCGAAAGATTAATGGACTTTGCTTTTATGCAAAGCCTTAATAAAAGCGACTATATGCCGCCTCTTGATGTGTGGGCTGCCGGAGAAAAGATTAATTACTACTATTATGGTCAGTATATGATGACCGTTTTGTCCAAACTTTCCTTTGTAGATATTAAGCAGGGCTATTCCCTGGCACTAAGCTTTATTATGTGCGCCACGCTTGTATTTGTATATACCATCTCATCCACCCTTATGGAGAAGTCCGGCTGTAAAAAAAGAATGCTTTGTGTGGTATCAGGTATATTAAGTGCCGTGTCTGTAGGCCTTTTTGGTAATTTTCATTATGTGGTCTTTTATAAAATAATTCCCACATTATTCAATATGTTAAAGCTTCCGGGAGAGGAGCCCTCATACTGGTTTGCTGAGTCCACCAGGTATATAGGCTATGTGCCTGTGAATGAGGGGGATAGGACTATTTCCGAATTTCCATTTTATTCATTTCTGATAGGGGATTTACATGCTCATGTTATTGATATAGTTGTGGTGCTTACCATTATTGCGGTTATGAGTGCCTGCTTCTTTAAAATGACAGAGCATGGAAGAAATGGACGAAAAATAAATCTTAATTTAATTATTGTGGGTTTTTTGACAGGCATTGCTTCAATGTCAAACTATTGGGACTTCATAATTTATTTTACCTTTACACTTGTAGTCTTGCTTGTAATAAACTTACTTGTTTATGGCAATACCAAGACCTTTTTGGCTCTGACTGCTTTGCAGGGAGGATTGGTGCTTATAATAGTAAAGCTCACAAATTTTATGTTTATGAGTGAGTTTGAGAAAATGTTTGATGGTATAGGAGTTGTTAGCAGTCGCTCCTATATATCCCAGCTTTTGGTACTCTGGGGAACTCCAATATCGTGCGTTATTTTATTCTTTTTATATCTGTTAAATAAGAAAAAGTATACTGACAGTGAAGTGAAGCTGTCCGATGGTATCATTATTGTACTGGGTATATGTGGAACAGGTCTTTGTATCATACCTGAACTTGTATATGTAAAGGATATATATATAAATGGCTTTCCAAGGGCAAATACCATGTTTAAGCTTACCTATCAGGCATTTATATTATTCGGCATTGCTATGGGATATATATTGATGGCAATAATAAATGCTGAAAGCAAAGAAGAAATAGATATAAAGGAATATTTTGCCTTAAAAAGTATAAAGAGATTTGCCACAGTTTTATTATTGCTTTTGATATTGACAGGAGGGTATTTTTTTACTGCTTCAAGGATGTGGATGGGAGAAATAAAAACCTGGAAATATCAGGGGCTGGATGCTACTAAAACAATTGTGGACAATATGGGCGGTGAAGCAGAGGTTCTGAAATATATAGAGGATAATATTCCGGCCGGCGTTACAATTTTAGTGGCAAATGGCAATAGTTATACGGATAACTGTGTTATTCCGGCACTTACAGGAAACCCTACGGTTTTAGGCTGGTACACTCACGAGTGGCTTTGGCATAATTCAGGAGAATATGTGGAGAAAAGACAGGCTGATGTACTGGAGATATACACAGGTACAAATGAAGAAATAAAAAAAGAATTAATAGAAGAATATAATATTGAATATATTTATATTGGAGACAAGGAACGGGGGGCCTTTGCTGATATAAATACAGGGGCAATTGAAGAATTGGGTACGGTAGTATATTCAGATGATGCCGGAAGAATATTGTATAAAATAAATGCTATCCAATAGAGACAAATAGGTGTATAATTTTATATTAGAATGCGAAAGTATTCGAAAAAATAAAATGGGGTTAGGTATTAATGAAAAAAAGAGAAAAAAGAACAAAAGAAAACAGAATTATTGAGAGGGACAGGAAAGTAGCTAAGCTGTTTGGTACTAAGAAAAAGGACAGTAACAAACAGGATAAGGACGCAAAGGTAAAATTCCCGATACGACTTAAGCTTACCATAGCCTTTTTGGTGCCTGTGGCTGCCTTTTTAATGGCGGGAATAGGTATTTATAATATATGTAGCCAGGCGCTTGTTTCCAATAGTGAAACATCGATTAAGTATACTGTAAGCAATATTAGTGATTATGTGGCATCCGGCGGACAGTATGTTACCCTTTTGGCAGACAGATTGGGACAGGATGCAGTTAGTTGCTTTAGCGGTCAGCCTACTGATTTGCAGATAAACAGTACTAAGCTTACGCTGTCAAGTGAGGCTGCGGCAGAGTATATTGTGGCGGGAATTACCTTATTTGGTAATGATTATAATACAGTAACCAATTTTGGAATTAAAAAGGGAGATGCCTCTGGGGCATTTGCAAATTCTGCGTCCGGTCAATATGTGGCAGGCAGTGAAAAGAAGTCTGATTGGGTTGGACGCCATCCTGAGCTGGATGCAATCACTAGCATTAAGACAGATTCATATGTAATGTCATATGTAAGAGAATTTAATAACAGAAGTAATAAATTTGCCGGTTATATGGTGGTAGATGTGCGCACCTCATATATAACAGATATTCTAAATAATGCAGATTTAGGCGAGGGAAGCTATGTAGGTCTTATACTGGATGATGGTACAGAGATTATAAGCGGAGACGGAAACTTTACCTTTGGAGACAAGACATTCTTCCAGAATGCTAAAACAGGTACATTGGGGGAAAGTGATATTGTATCTGTAGGTGGCAGGGACTATATGTTTATATACAATACTGTAAGCGAGCTGGATGCCCTTGTATGTGCAGTGGTGCCAAGAGCAGAGATTTTAGCTGCTGCTGATTCAATTCAGATGTATTTGATTATAACCCTTGTATTCTGTACTATTGTGGCTGTAATACTTGGCTCATACTTCGCATCTGACATAGGCAAAACCATTCATAAGGTAAATTCAAACCTTAAGCAGGCTTCAGGCGGAGACTTAACCAGCAATTTACAGCTTTCCAGAAAGGATGAATTTAGCACCCTTGCATTTAATATAAGTAATATGACCCGTGGTATGAAAGAGCTTATTCTTAAGATGTCAAATGTCAGTGGGGAGCTGATGGAGTCATCCAATACTGTAGAAAATAATACAAATGCAATTTTGGAAATGACAAAGACAATTACCGGTGCCGTAAGTGATATTGATGATGGTATAGGTCAGCAGTCGGAGGATACTGCAAATTGCTTAAACCAGATGGAAAATCTTGCAGAAAGAATAGCAGTGGTTCAGACAAACGCCAGTGAAATAAATGAAATTACAGATACGGCAAAATTAGCAATTGATAATGGTATGGATGTGGTTACAAATCTTAGTGAGAATGTTTATGAAACCACAGATGTAACAAAGGGAATTATTGAAGAGATTAATAATTTAAGTCATGAAACCCTGGCAATCAATGATATTATTACAACTATTGAAGATATTTCGGATGAAACAAATCTCTTAGCACTTAATGCATCAATAGAGGCGGCAAGAGCAGGAGAAGCAGGCAAGGGCTTTGCGGTGGTAGCAGATAATATACGTGGCTTTGCTCTGCGCTCAAATGCAGCCGCAGGACAGATTGGAGATATTATAGGAAGACTGCGCCTGAGAATGGAAGAAACAATAGAGGCTGCTAAGAAAGCAGAAAATATTGTTAATCGTCAGGAAAGCTCTCTGAAAACAACCATTGACGTATTCGAAGACATAAGGGATAAGGTAACTACATTGTCCGGAAATCTGGATGGTATTACTAATTCCATCAAAGGCATTGAAAAAGCAAAAGAGGATACCCTGGCTGCGATTGAAAGTATATCAGGAACCTCTATTCAGACAAGCGCATCTGCATCAGAGCTGAATAAGATTGTGGAGAAGCAGTTGGAGGCAGTAGAAAAGTTAAATCACGCTGTAACAATTCTACAGCAGAATGCTTCTGAGATGGATGAGTCGGTAAGTGCTTTTAAGGTTGAATAATCATGAGAACTAAGGGAAAGCTTTTGCTTGTTCTATCAGTTTTATATATTTATATTCCAATAATGATATTTTTATGGGGGTGGACAAGAGCTCTTTGGGCTCTGTCCACCTCTCTGATAATTATTATCGGGTGTAGAAATATGATAATTGAATATTCCGGGGAGGAAAAAGAGGAGGAAATTAAACTCCATTTACCAATGCTTTTACTTTCCATAGCCCTTATAGTCACGCTATGTATTTGCATAGGATTTGGCGGACTTTACCCCCAGTCAGGGGACTGGTATAAGCATAATGCTGTCATCAGGGATTTAACCTTTATGGACTGGCCTGTTTATTATGATGCTTATGATAAGTCAATGCTGACCTATTATGTGGGGCAGTATATATTTCCCTGCTTTATAGGAAAGCTTTTTCACTCCTTTGAACTGAGTAATATTTTAATGACTATATGGGGGATTGTTGGTATCTTCCTTGTATATGTGCATCTGATTAGAGTAACCGGTGCTAAAACTATTAAAAAGCAGATTATAGTACTTATATTTATGTTCTTTTTTTGTGGAGCCCTATCCCTTTGTCAGGAGGTTTTGTCCGCTGTATTTGAAAATGATATGTATTCGGTGGGAAGCTACCATTGGGTGCTGGTAAAGGATGTAATGCTTCAATACAGAAGCAATCTGGTAATGCTTCGCTGGGTTTATCCCCAGGTTATTGTGCCATGGCTTATAACAATCCTTTTTATGGAGCATTATAAAAATATTAAATATTATGTGCCGCTTATTTTGCCTGCCATATTATTCGGAACCTTTTCCTTTGGAACCTTAGCATTAATTGCTATGACGACTGCATTAATGCTTTTGTTAAATCGTAATATAACAATTAAAGAAATCTTTCATCCATTTAATATACTTGCAGGATTATCTCTGGGTGCAATAAGCTTTTTTTACTTTTTGGGAAACATTATGGAGGAGAAGCCGGATTATTCTTCCTTAAGTCTGTATATATATAAGGGAAAAGATATATTTATATATTTAATATTTTGCTTTTTTATGTTTGGCATATATGCCTTATGTACATGGAAAAATAATAAAAAAAATATATTCTGGTATTTATCCGTAGGGATTTTATTGATTTTACCCTGGTTCAGAATGGGGCTGTATAATGATATTGTGATGTCGGCATCAATTCCTGCCCTTTTTATGATTATGATTTTTGTGCTCAAAATGCTGTTTGATGAAAGGGACAGCATGAGTGTTGGAGTGAAAAAGGGAATAATTATTATGGTTTTTCTTATAGGCTGTCTATATCCGATTAGAGAGCTTAGGGATAATATAAGGGACAATGGAGCAGGAGTAGAGCTGGCTGACGGATATACAACCCTTAAATGGTTTACGGACAGAAGAGCAATCGATGTGGCAGAGGATTTAATATATAATTATTACACATATGAGCCTGAGGGTAAAATTTTTAATGATTATATAGCAAGAAAAGGTTTGGGAGATTAATTGACACTTAAATGCAGTATACATATAATGTTTTAGTGTGTTAATAAATATAAATGCACCTGTTTAAATAAGTATTAAATAATTGATAAAGATAGTTGGTCGGGAGGATGTCAATGAAACAGTTTACCTCAAATGAATTGAGAAAGGTTTGGAAAGAATTTTATATAAAGAAAGGACATGTGGATGTAGGTGCAGTATCTCTGGTATCTGACGGCTCTACAGGAGTACTGTTTAATGTGGCAGGTATGCAGCCCCTTATGCCCTACCTGCTAGGAGAGAAGCATCCTTTAGGCACCAGACTTTGCAATGTGCAGGGCTGTGTTCGTACTAATGATATTGACTCTGTAGGAGACAAGAGCCATGTTACATTCTTTGAGATGATGGGAAGCTGGTCATTGGGCGATTATTTTAAAGAGGATAGATGTAACTGGAGCTACGAGCTTTTAACAGAGGTATTTGGATTTGACAGAGAGCATCTGGCTGCCACTGTATTTGCAGGGGATGAGAATGCTCCAAGAGATGAAGAGGGAGCTCAGTGCAGAATTAATTCAGGCTTTAAGCCGGAGAATGTACATTATCTTCCGGCAGAGGATAACTGGTGGGGGCTGGAATATGGTCCATGTGGTCCTGACAGTGAAATGTTCTATATTGCAGATGTGCCTGATTGTGGACCTGATTGCGGACCGGGATGCGACTGCGGTAAATATACAGAGCTTGGTAATGATGTATTTATGCAGTACGAGAAGCATAGGGACGGTCATTTAACACCTCTTAAGCAGAAGAATGTGGATACAGGTTGGGGACTTGAGAGAATTCTGGCATTTTTAAATGGCACAAAGGATGTATATCAGACGGACCTTTTTGCACCGATTATTTCTTATATAGAAAAGAATGCTTCTGTTACATATGGAGCGGATGAAAAGCAGACAAAGTCCATGAGAATTTTGGCTGACCATGTAAGAACCGGCATTATGCTTATTGGAGACGAGGCAAAGCTTCTTCCCTCAAATGCAGGTGCAGGATATGTACTTAGACGCCTTATAAGACGTGCTGTAAGACATGGAAATGCCTTAGGTTTTACTAAGAAAAATCTTTTGGAAATTGCGGCTATGTATATAGACGAAATCTATGCTGAAAGCTATCCATTGCTGGTTAAGAATAGAAAATTTGTACTTGATGAGCTGGATAAGGAGATAGTACGTTTTGAAAGTACCATAGAAAATGGTATGAAAGAATTTGCTAAAATTCTTAATGAGCATAAGGCTGAAAATAAGAATATTATTGATGGAGTATCATCATTCAGACTTTATGATACCTTTGGCTTCCCCATTGAGCTTACTGTGGAAATGGCAGGAGAAGAGGGTCTTAAGGTTGATGAAGAGGGCTTTGTAAGAGAAATGGAGGCTGCAAAGCAGAGAGCCCGTGAAAACCAGAATTTCTCTTCTAAGCTGGAAATTAATGGAGATGTATTCAATGCTATAGATACTGTAAGTGAATTTGTAGGATATGATGTTATTTCTGCGTCAGCTAATATTTTGGCTCTTGCTGCGGACGGAGAGCAGGTTGACGTCCTTACAGAGGGTATGGAGGGGATGCTTCTTTTGGATAAGACACCTTTCTATGCAACAATGGGTGGACAGAGCACTGATTTTGGTGTGATTGAGTCGGAAAATGGAAGCTTTGAGGTAACCGATGTATTAAAGCTTGGTGGCACAAAGATTGCCCATATAGGAAAGGTAGTTAAGGGCGATATTAAGCCGGGAGCAGCTTTAGCCAGGGTGTCGGAAAAGCGAAGAGGAGATATTTGTAAAAACCATACCTCTGCCCATTTATTGCAGGCAGCACTGCGTGCTATCCTTGGAGACCATGTGGAGCAGGCAGGCTCATATCAGGATGCAGAGAGAACAAGATTTGACTTCTCCCATAATCAGGCGATGACTGCTGATGAAATTGCTAAGGTAGAGGCTCTGGTAAATGAAAAGATAGCAGAGGATATTAAAGTAATAACAGAGGTTATGACACCTGCTGAGGCTAAGGCGTCAGGTGCTATGGCTTTATTCGGAGAGAAATATGGAGAAAGCGTACGCGTTGTAAGTGTAGGAGATTTCTCAAAAGAGCTTTGTGGTGGTACCCATGTATCTCATACGGGAGAAATCAGAAACTTTAAAATTGTTTCGGAGAGTGGTGTGGCCGCAGGAGTCAGAAGAATTGAAGCTATTACAGGAGAAAATGTAATAGAATACTATAAAAAGCTGGAGGCAGAGTTTAATGAGGCGGCAGCCATTGTGAAATCCACACCTGCACAGCTTTTGGATAAGCTTAATGCCCTTGTTAAGGAAAACAAGTCACTTCACAGCGAAAATGAGTCCCTTAAGGCAAAGGCTGCAAAGGATGCTGCCGGGGATGTAATGAAGGATGTTACAGAAATAAATGGAGTGAAGCTAATTGCTGCCAGGGTATCCGGTGTGGATATGAATTCCCTTAGAGATTTAGGCGACAGCATTAAAGAGAAGCTGGGCGAGGGTGTAGTGGTTCTTGTTTCGGATGCTGACGGAAAGGTAAATCTTATTGCTATGGCTACAGATGGAGCACAGGCAAAGGGTGCTCATGCAGGGAATCTGATTAAGGGTATAGCTGCCTTAGTAGGCGGTGGTGGCGGCGGACGTCCCGGAATGGCACAGGCAGGCGGAAAAAATCCCGCAGGAATTGATGCATGCTTAGAGGAAGCTAAAAAGGTTTTAGCTACACAGCTTGGATGATGAATATTTATACCATTTTCCGATATAAATATTGAAAAGATACAAAATAAATCGGAAAAATCTTTTGTCAGTTTTGAATTAACTCTTGACGAATGGACGAAAATCGGTATAATTGATAACGTACATATGAAGATTGTGTATAATAACCCGAGTCAGTCGTACTTAAGGGACTGAAGGGAGGTCAGGTGTCAGATGTCTAACGTTATAGTAAAAGAAAACGAGACTTTAGACAGCGCATTACGTCGCTTTAAGAGAAGTTGCGCAAAGGCAGGTATCCAGCAGGAAATCCGCAAGCGTGAGCACTACGAGAAGCCAAGCGTAAGACGTAAGAAAAAGTCAGAAGCAGCTAGAAAGCGTAAGTACAACTAAATAATGGTTGTTTATTTAGTTACAAATTCTATTAAGCCCTTGGACGGTTGTTCAAGGGCTTAATTTATAGGCGGTACTCCTAAAGCACAGCTAATTTAATGGACTAATTTGGAAAAAAGAGAATATGAAAATATTTTTTATTATATGTTTAATCTTAATAATCATACTGCTGATAGTGAATATTGCAGATATTAACCGCTTTATACAGGTGGACTATAAAATCGGTACTGACAAAATTGACAAAGAAATAAAAGTAGTATTTCTTTCCGATATGCATAATAAGGAGTTTGGAAAGGAAAACAGGAGACTTTTTGCGGCAATTAGAAATATAAATCCGGATATAATCTGCTGCGGAGGAGATATGCTTACGGCACATCCGGGAGTGGATACCATGCCACCTGTCAGATTGCTTTCCAAGCTTAAGGATTATCCGATTTATTATGGAATTGGAAATCATGAATACAGAATGAAAATATACAGGGACGACTATGGCAATACCTATGATGAATATGTGGAAAAGCTTAAGGGTATGGGGGTTAAGGTTCTGGAAAATGAAAGGGCTGTTATAGAGGCTTTAAATATTTCCATTCAGGGACTTATGATAGATAAAAGCTATTATAAGAGATTTGAAAAAAAAGAAATGACTTCTGAATATGTAAGAGAGCTTACAGGCCATAAGGGTAAAGAATATGAGATTATGCTGGCTCATAATCCTGAATATTTTAAGTCATATGAGGAAAGCGGTGCGGATTTGGTATTGTCGGGACATATACATGGAGGAATAGTAAGACTTCCCTTTGTGGGAGGTGTAATATCTCCGCGTCTTAGACTTTTTCCAAAATTCGATGGAGGGCTATTTGTAAAAAATAATACTACAATGGTGCTAAGTCGTGGTATTGGAAGTCATACTCTGCCGATTAGGATTTTTAATCCGGGGGAGCTTATTGTAATAACTTTACTTCCTTGCAAAAACTGATATATTCATATAAAATTATTTAGCTAATCTATTTGGAATTAAATAGATTAAATACAATACAGGGGAAAAAATAATGGCTCTTTCTGTAAAACTTGAGGTATTTGAAGGTCCGCTGGACCTGCTGCTGCACCTTATAGATAAAAACAAGGTTGATATATATGATATTCCAATAGTGCTGATAACGGAGCAGTATCTTGATTACATTAAAAAAATGGAAACTCAGGATATGAATGTTATGAGTGAATTTTTGCTTATGGCAGCAACGCTTTTGGATATAAAATGTAAGATGCTTCTTCCAAAGGAAATAAATGAAGAGGGAGAAGAGGAAGACCCAAGGGCGGATTTGGTAGAAAAGCTTTTGGAATATAAGATGTATAAATATATGTCCTATGAGCTAAAGGATATGTCTCTGGGGGCACAGAAATATATATATAAAAAGCCCAGTATTCCGGAGGAGGTGTCGGCTTACAGACCGCCTGTGGATTATGAAGTGCTGTTAGGAGATGCAAATCTTCAAATACTCAATTCTATTTTTAGGGAGACCTTAAAGCGGAGAGAGGATAAGGTTGACCCGATTAGAAGCACCTTTGGAAAGATTGAAAAGGACAAGGTGGATTTGGATGCTAAAACCGAGTATATTAAGAATGCTTTGTGGGATAGTAAAACCTTAAGCTTTAGAGGTCTTTTAGAAAAGCAAAACAGCAAGATAGAAATTATAGTAACCTTTCTTGTAACCTTGGAGCTAATGAAAATAGGATTTGTAAATATAAAGCAGGATACCCTTTTTGAGGATATTATTATCAGTGTAAATAATGATGTATCAAAAGAAGAATTTTTAGGTGCAGAAATTGGGGATGAGAATGAATAAGGCAAAGAAAGAAGCTATTTTAGAGGCTATACTTTTTTCTATGGGAGACTCGGTAAGTTTAAGTAAGCTAAGTGATGCCATAGAAGAAACTGATGGAGATACAAAAAAAATACTTGAAAATATGAAAGAAAAATTCGATAAAGAGGGCAGAGGTGTCACTATTACAGAGCTGGATGGCTCATATCAAATGTGCACCAGGCCTGAGATGTATGAACATCTTATTGAATTTACCAAAAATGACAGTAAGGCGGTGCTCAGCGACTCCGCATTGGAAACGCTGTCCATTATTGCATATAAGCAGCCTGTTACCAGACTTGATATTGAAAAAATCAGAGGTGTGAGCTGTGATTATGCGGTAAACAGATTATTGGAATTTGATTTGATTAAGGAATTGGGCAGGCTTGATGCACCGGGCAAACCTATTTTGTTCGGTACTACAGAGCAGTTTTTAAGAAGCTTTGGCGTTAAAAGCTTAGAGGATTTGCCGGAGCTTAGTCAGGTTCAGTTGGAGGAATTCAGAGAGCAGGCTGAGCAGGAAGTGAATTTAAAGCTGGATATATAAAAGGATATTTTAAATATTGGGGGCAATATGACAAAGGAAGAGGCTAAACAAAAACTGAAGAAAAAGGGATATAAGGTATCTGAGGACAACTCTGTGGTAACAGTACTTGTGGCTCCGGGTGTCTCCATGAAAAATACCATAAAGGACGTAAAGGAAAAACTGTCCGTCTGGGGATATGAGTCCAGCTTTTCTGTAAGGCAGAGCAAGGGGGCTGAGAATACAGAGGAAATAGCGGAAGAAAGTGCAGATGAGTCTGTAGCGGATGCATATGAACCGGATGCAGATGCAGGCGCTCTAAAGGAAGCTGTCAAAGAAAGCGGTACTACAAAGGAAAAGCAGGGTAAAGAGTATGAAGTGGTAAAGTCTGCTGTAGCTAAGGCATCAGAGGAAGTGCCAAAAACTGCTGCAGCTAAGGCATCAAAGGAAGTGCCAACAACAGAGGATGAGTATTTTGATGAAGAGGACTCTGATATGCTGCTGACTGAAAGCAGTATACAGTTTTCACTAGAGGATTTCGGACTGGATTTTTAGGTTTATATCGGACTTGATATTGAGAGGGTTTGGATGATTAAAGAAGTAAAGGTAAAAAGAATAACAGGGCTTCGGGCAAGCCTTATAAATCTTGCCATAACTCCTCTGTTCATTATGGGTATTTTAGTTATGATGTTTACCTATTTTGAATTTTATAAGGCAATGAGCAATGAGGTAAAAAATGAATTTAAAGATCTGACTACTTTTGCGGCTCATGAATATCAGGATTTATTTGAAGAGAAATATACATTTACCACTGATGAGAATGGAATATATATTTTAAATGAGGGAGAAGAACTAAAAAAGAATTCGGATTATCTGGATTTGCTAAAAAATGGAACAACTACAGACATAACGATTTTTTATTATGATATCAGAATTTTAACAACTATTACTGACAGCAAGGGTAACAGACTTACGGGTGTGGCTGCAAATAAAAGAATAACAGATGCGGTCATACATGAGGGTAAGTCCATGTTTTACAATAATGCCATTATAGACGGGCAGGAATATTATTCCTACTATGCGCCAATATTTAACAGTGACGGCGAATGTGTGGGTATGGTGGGAGCCGGACGTCCTACCAGCTATATAAAGCAGGTAATTTTTGGAACAGTTTGGCCCATAATGCTGATTGTGGCAGGGATGATGCTGTTTATGGCATTTTCTGCGGCTGTTGCTGCCGGAAAGCTGGCGGATGTAATAAATGAAGAAAGAGATTTCCTTGGAGAGCTGGCAAAAGGGAATTTGAGAGCAACATTAAGCACGGCAGTCTTGAAAAGAAAGGATGAGCTGGGGGAAATGGGGCACTTTACCGTGAAGGTTCAGAAATTCCTTAGAGATATGATAGAAAAGGATGCTTTGACGAAGCTTTTCACAAGAAGAATAGGAGAAGCAAGGATGCTTGCTACAAGGCAGGCATATATAGATACAGGCACACCCTACTGTGTAATAATGGGGGATATTGACCATTTTAAACGCTTTAATGATACCTATGGACATGAATGTGGAGATTTGGTGCTTCAAAGGGTGGCAGATGTGTTTATAAACGGTCTTATAGGTCTTGGATATGCGGTTCGATGGGGTGGCGAAGAGTTTATTATTATAATGGAGGATAAGAAGCTGGAGGAAGCCCTCTTGTCCCTTGAGAGACTTAAGCGGCTGGTTGTAAGCAATGAGGTAAAATATAACGGAGAGAACCTAAAGGTCACAATGACATTTGGTATTGTGGCAGGGGATGACAGGGAAATATATGCCATAGTAAAGGAAGTGGATGAGCTTCTATACTATGGAAAAGCGAGCGGAAGAAATCGAATAATTTACAGAGATTTTACAAACCCCGGTCAGTTGGAGGAGATTTTGTAAATCCTCCATATATCAATTCACAAAAAGGTCACAAAATATAAAAAAGTACTAAAGAAAATTGCTTTTTCTTTGGGGCTTTTTGTGTTATACTTCACTACAGTGCGTAAATATTTAAATTATATAAATGGAGGGCTTTCAATGAGTACTACAAGTAAGGCGAGTCAGAGACTTTTATCTCTGCTTGACGAAAACAGTTTCGTTGAAATTGGAGCAGGCGTAACAGCCAGAGCAACTGATTTCAATTTGAATGCTGCTGATACTCCATCTGACGGTGTTGTGACCGGTTATGGTGTTATCGACGGCAATCTTGTGTATGTATATAGCCAGGATGCCTCAGTGTTAGGCGGAAGTATCGGCGAAATGCATGCTAAAAAAATCGTAAATCTATATGATATGGCACTTAAGATGGGTGCACCTGTTATAGGTTTGATTGATTCAACAGGTCTTAGATTACAGGAAGCAAGTGATGCGCTTAATGCTTTTGGAGAGCTTTATGCAGCATCTGCACTTGCGTCAGGTGTTATTCCACAGATTAGCGCAGTATTTGGTTCATGCGGTGGCGGACTTACACTTGTTCCTGCACTTTCAGATTTTGTATATATGGAGAAGGATGCAAAGATGTTTGTAAACTCTCCTGAGGCAATACCGGGAAACAGTGCTGCAAAATGTGACAATTCTTCAGCAAAATTCCAGGCAGGCGAAGCAGGAAGTGTAGATATGGTAGCTGATGAGGCAACAATCTTTGCTTCAATCAGAGAGCTTGTTACAATGCTTCCCAGCAACTGTGAGTCAACAGCATTTGATGAGTGTGAGGATGACTTAAACAGAGCTACAGAGGGAATTGAGAACTGTGTTGGAGATACTTCAATTGCAGTATCCATGATTGCTGATAATGGCGTATTTGTAGAGACCAAGGCTGAGTTTGCCAAAGATATGGTTACAGGCTTTATTAAGATTAACGGAGATACAGTTGGTGTAGTAGCTAACCGTACAGAGATTTTTGATGAAGATGGAAAGTCTACAGATAAGTTTGACTGTGCCCTTTCTGCAAAGGGTGCTGAAAAGGCTTCTGAATTTGTAAACTTCTGTGATGCATTTGAAATTCCTCTTCTTACACTTACAAATGTAGCCGGATTCAAGGCTTGTATGTGTGCTGAGAAGAGAGTTGCAAAGGAAGCAGCTTATCTTGCGGCAGCATTTGCCAATGCTACTGTACCTAAGGTAAATGTAATTATTGGTCAGGCTTTCGGAACAGCAGGAGTTGTTATGAACTCTAAGGCTATGGGAGCAGATATGACATTTGCATGGGATACTGCAAAAATCGGTATGATGGAGTCAAAGCTTGCAGCACAGATTATCTGTAACGGTAAGGGTGCAGACGCTATCGCTGAATGTGCAAAAGAATATGATGCTTTACAGAACAGTGTGGCAAGTGCTGCCAGACGTGGTTATGTAGATACAATTATTTCTGCTGTAGATACAAGAAAATATGTTGCCGGTGCTTTTGATATGCTTTATACAAAGGCTGTAGACGTACCTGCTAAGAAGCATATTGCAAAGTAATTTACAGATAAGAAAGGAAGATACTTAATATGAAGAAATATTTACTTGTATTGGGTATGGTTTTAAGTCTTTTAGGAGCTACTGCCTGCGGAACTGTGGAGGTTAAGGAAAGCACCTTAACTCAGGCTGATGCAGAACAGTTGGCAAAAGGATACATAGGAATTGTAGATGACCTGGCACAGCAACAGGTTGATATGGAATTGTACGGCGAAGATGCTGCTACATACTATGGTCTTGACACAGAGGTTTTAAAGTCAGCAGTAGACAATTATAGTGCAGCTATAGAAGATTTAGGATCATATAAAGAAATAACCTCAGTAACCTTTACTGAAGAGGACAAGGAAGTGGTTATTTCTGCTAAGATTACGGGTTCAAATACAACATCAGACGGAGCACCCAGAGAGGCAGAGGTTCTTTTGACTTTCTTAAAGCCTAAGATGAAGCTTGAATCCATGCTTACAAACGTAGAATTTACATTTGCTGAAATGATGACTAATGCAGCATTAAATACAGTACTTGGAATGGGTACAGTATTTGCAGTATTAATACTGTTGATGGCTTGTATTTCATGCTTTAAGCTTGTAAATAATGCAGAAAAGGCATTTGCAGAGAAGAAAGCAAATAAAGAAAAGGCAGCTACAGCACCTACATCAGTGGATAACGCAGTGGCACAGATTGAAGCAAATGAAGAAGCACAGGATGACACAGAGCTTATTGCAGTCATTGCTGCGGCTATTGCGGCGGCTGAGGGCGCAGCAAGTGCTGACGGATATGTGGTTCGTTCAATAAGAAGAAGATATTAATATAACGGAGGATTATAAAATGAAGAATTATACCATTACAGTTAATGGAAATGTATATGATGTAGTCGTAGAAGAGGGCGCATCTACAGGTGCAGCACCTGTAGCTAAGGCGGCTCCCAAGGCAGCTCCTAAGGCAGCTCCTGCGGCAGCAGCTCCCGCAGCTTCCGGAAACGCCGGTTCGGTAAAGGTAGAAGCAGGCGCGGCGGGAAAGGTATTTAAGGTTGAGGCTAGTGTAGGTCAGGCAGTTAAGAGAGGGGATACAGTAGTAATCATCGAAGCTATGAAGATGGAAATTCCTGTTGTTGCTCCTGCTGACGGAACAGTAGCTAGTATTGATGTGGCAGTGGGAGACGCTGTTGAAGCCGGAAAGACTCTTGCAACTCTTAACTAATAAGCTATTATAAATTCGCGTTTCTTACGTGATGAGAAAGGAACAACATGGAATATATTTCAAATACATTGAACAACTTAGTTCATCAGACAGCATTTTTTAATCTGAGCTGGGGAAACTATGTGATGATTGCCGTGGCGTGTATCTTTCTGTACCTTGCAATAGCTAAGGAGTTTGAGCCTCTGCTTTTAATTCCCATAGCATTTGGTATGTTGCTCGTTAATATCTATCCTGATATTATGCTGAGTTTTGAAGATTCATCAAATGGTATCGGCGGTCTTTTATACTATTTCTACCTGTTGGATGAGTGGGCGATTTTGCCATCCCTTATCTTTATGGGTGTTGGTGCAATGACGGACTTCGGTCCTCTGATTGCAAATCCTAAGAGCTTTTTGCTTGGTGCTGCGGCGCAGTTAGGTATTTATGTGGCGTATTTCGGTGCCATTGCTCTTGGCTTTAACGGTAAGGCAGCAGCGTCTATCTCTATTATCGGTGGAGCTGACGGCCCTACATCAATCTTCCTTGCAGGAAAGCTGGGACAGACCAATTTACTTGGCCCTATTGCGGTGGCGGCATATTCATATATGTCATTGGTACCCATTATTCAGCCACCTATTATGAAGTTATTTACTACGGAAGAAGAGAGAAAGATTAAGATGGGACAGCTTCGTCCTGTATCAAAGCTTGAGAAAATTCTCTTCCCCATTGTTATTACTATCGTTGTATGTATGATTCTTCCTACAACAGCACCTCTTGTTGGTATGCTTATGTTAGGAAATCTCTTTAAAGAGTGTGGTGTGGTAAGACAGCTTACCGATACAGCTTCAAATGCTCTTATGTATATAGTGGTAATTATCCTTGGTACATCGGTTGGAGCTACCACAAGTGCAGAGGCATTTCTAAATGCTTCAACACTTAAGATTGTAGTACTTGGTCTGGTGGCCTTTTCGTTTGGTACAGCCGGTGGAGTGTGGCTCGGAAAGCTTATGTGTATTCTTTCCGGCAGGCAGATTAATCCTCTGATTGGCTCGGCAGGAGTATCTGCTGTGCCTATGGCGGCCCGTGTGTCACAGAAGGTGGGAGCGGAAGCAGATCCGACCAACTTCCTGCTTATGCATGCTATGGGACCCAATGTTGCAGGTGTTATCGGTACTGCGGTTGCAGCCGGAACATTTATGGCTGTTTATGGAATTATGTAATTAAAATAGGAGAAAAACAATGGCAGATATGATTAAAAAGCCGGTTGGAATTATGGAAACGGTACTTCGTGATGCACATCAGTCTTTGATTGCTACAAGAATGCCTACCGAGAAGATGCTTCCAATCGTGGATAAAATGGATAAAGTCGGTTATCATGCAGTTGAGTGCTGGGGCGGTGCTACCTTTGATGCATCCCTTAGATTTTTAAAGGAAGACCCATGGGACAGATTAAGACAGCTTCGTGACGGATTTAAGAATACAAAGCTTCAGATGCTTTTCAGAGGGCAGAACATCTTAGGATATCGTCCTTATGCAGATGATGTGGTTTATGCTTTCGTTGAAAAGTCTGTTGCAAACGGTATTGATGTAATCAGAATTTTTGACTGTCTTAATGACCTTAGAAATCTTCAGGCGGCAGTTGATGCTACCAATAAGGTTAAGGCACAGGAGGGAAGAGGAGAGTCACAGATAGCTCTTTCATATACTCTTGGAGATGCCTATACTCTTGAGTACTGGGCAGATATGGCTAAGAAGATTGAAGAGATGGGTGCAGACTCAATCTGTATCAAGGATATGGCAGGTCTTCTTACACCTTATAAGGCAGAGGAGCTTGTTAAGACTCTTAAGAGCAATACAAAGCTTCCTATTCAGCTTCATACACATTACACCTCAGGTGTTGCTTCAATGACTTACCTTAAAGCAGTTGAAGCAGGTGTAGACGTAATCGACTGTGCTATTTCGCCGTTCGCATTAGGTACATCACAGCCTGCAACAGAGGTTATGGTAGAGACCTTTAGAGGTACACCATACGATACAGGCTATGACCAGACTATATTGGCTGATATTGCAGATTACTTCCGTCCTTACCGTGAAGAGTGTATTGACTCAGGACTTATGAGTACAAAGGTATTGGGTGTTGATATTAAGACCCTCCTTTATCAGGTACCGGGCGGTATGCTTTCAAACATGGTTTCACAGCTTAAAGAGCAGGGCGCTGAAGATAAGTATATGGATGTACTGGAGGAAATCCCCAGAGTTCGTCAGGACTGTGGCGAGCCACCTCTTGTTACACCATCTTCACAGATTGTTGGTACACAGGCTATCTTTAACGTACTTATGGGCGAGAGATATAAAATGGCTACAGGCGAGTTCAAGGACCTTTTAAGAGGTAACTATGGACAGACAGTTAAGCCTATGAATGAAGAGATTATTGCTAAGGTTATTCCGGGAGAACCTCGTTCAACAGCTCGTTCAGCAGAGGCTACAGGCCATACAGAGCCTGAACTTGCTTCAATTGAGGCAGAGATGAAAGAATGGAAGCAGCAGGAGGAGGATGTACTTTCATATGCATTATTCCCTCAGGTTGCTACAGATTTCTTTAAGTATCGTCAGGCACAGCAGACCGCTGTTGATGTAACAAAGGCAGATACTGCAAATAAGGCATATCCTGTTTAAGGATTATTAAAGTCAAATGATACAGGTCGTTTCGAGATTTATTTTCGGAACGACCTGTTTTTGAGGTTGGGGTTATCACACCGGAAGCCTGGATGGTTTTGAATAATAACCCCTACAGTGTAGGGGTTATCCCGCCGGTAACCTGGATGATGCAGGTTTTATCCCGCCGGCAACCTGGATGGTTTTGATAAAATAAATAACTTGTGCTATACTATCAAAAGTTGTAACAGGTGTAATTTATAAAGGAGGCGACCATGCCCAGAAAAGAAACCATATCAAAGAGATATATTATAGACACTGCATTCCTTCTGGCAAAGCAGGAGGGTATGGAAAATGTGACCGCAAGAAAGCTGGCGGCTAAAGCCGGATGCTCCACCCAACCCATATTCAGACAGTATGAGAATATGGAAGACCTATGGAAAGATATATTTGAAAGAGCGGTAGAATTTTTTAGCTTTTACTATGAAAAAAGTGATAGAGTGGGAGATGAGCCCTTTGTGGACCTAGGCTATGGATATATTAAGTTTGCTATGGATGAGCCCTGTCTTTTCAGACTTTTATTTTTAGGAGAAATAAAGTATGGAAAGAGTATGTATGAAATATTAAACGGAGACAGCGGCATAGTGGCAAAGGAAATGTCAAAGGCAAAGAGTAATGGCGTTTCTGATCCGGGAGAGTTGTTTACCAAAATGTGGATTTTTATACATGGAGCAGCTTGTATGAGCATCACAGGGGATTATGACTTAAAGGATGAAGATACTATAAGACTTTTAAAGAGCACTTATAATTCATTCAGATAGGAAATTTAAAGTAGAAACAAAAGACGCATTATGAAAATCTGAAAAAGCAAAAGCAAAATATAAAATTGAAACAAAAGCAAAAGCTTAAAACAGTTCAGATTATTAATAATAGCAGAATGGAAGAATAGCACAATAATATGGATGTGATTAAAAATATAGATGATAGCTTTCCTAAAATGAGTAAGGGGCATAAAGCGATTGCCAATTATATTAAGGAAAATTATAATGAAGCTGTTTTTATGACGGCTGCAAAAATAGGGGAAGAGCTGGGGCTTAGTGAGTCAACGGTTGTTAGATTTGCCGCCAGAATTGGATATGAGGGTTTTCCGGAATTTCAGACTGCTTTGGCAAACTGGGTAAAGGATAAGCTCAATTCGGTACAGAAAGTAGGAGCGAAATATGGAAGAAGTACCCGCTCTGAGATTATAATGTCGGTGCTTAGTGGAGACATTGAAAAAATACAGGACACAATGGAAAATATCGACCCGGAGGGCTTTGAACAGGCGGTGGATATGATACTTGCAGCTAAGCACGTATATATTGTAGGCCTTAGAAGCTGTGAACCGCTGGCAGAGTTTTTGAATTTTTATCTGAATATGGTTAGAGGGGATGTGACCTTGATTAGCACCACCAGTGTAAGTGAAACCTTTGAACAGATGATTAGAGTGGATGAAAACGATTGTGTTATAGGAATAAGCTTTCCGAGATATTCTATGAGAACCCTTAAGGTTATGGAATTTGCCAGAGATAGGAATGCAAGGGTTATTTCTATTACTGATACTCAATACTCCCCTATGTGTATGTATAGCTCCTGCAATTTATTTGCCAGAAGTGATATGGTATCCATTGTTGACTCTTTGGTTGCCCCGTTAAGTGTTATTAATGCTTTGGTGGTGGCGCTTTGCCTTAAAGAGCCTGAGGCTGTTAAGAACAATCTTGAAACCCTGGAGGGCGCCTGGGAAAATTATCAGGTATATCTTAAGGATGAGATAGACTTTATTGATGATGAGCCGATGCTTGATTATTCTCTGAGAAGAGACTTATTGAAAGAATAATATATTTTATGAAATGTGTTGTAATAGGTGGCGGCGCCGCCGGAATGATGAGTGCCATTGCTGCGGCAAATAAGGGAGCAGAGGTACTTTTATATGAAAAAAATGAAAAATTGGGCAAAAAGATATATATTACAGGAAAGGGCAGATGTAATGTAACAAATGCTTGTGAGCCTGAGGATTTTTTTGCTCATATTGTAAGCAATGAAAAATTTATGTACAGTGCCTATTATGGCTTTGATAATAATATGGTAATGGACTTAATTGAAAAAAACGGTTGCAGGCTAAAGTTAGAAAGAGGAAACAGAGTATTTCCTGAGAGCGACCATTCTTCGGATATAATAAGAACCTTTGGAGATATACTTAAAAGAGCAGGTGTGGAGGTATATTTAAACACTAAGGTTTCAGAGATTATTGTAGAGGCCGGAGAGGCAAAGGGAATTAAGCTTGACAATGGAAGCAAGGTGTTTGCTGATAGGGTAATTGTGGCTACAGGCGGATTGTCATATTCATCTACCGGCTCCACAGGCGAGGGGCATAAATGGCTTTCGAAGCTGGGGCATAATATAATTGAATGTAAGCCTGCTTTAATCCCTTTAGTGGTGGAAGAAGAGTGGTATCAGGATTTACAGGGGCTTGCCCTTAAAAATGTGGGTGTAAAGCTGTTTGATAAAGTTTTAACAGAAAAAGACCTGCAAAATACAGGAAAGAAAAATGGTCCGGTATACGAGGGCTTTGGAGAAATGCTCTTTGCCCATTTTGGAATAACAGGTCCTTTGATTATAAGTGCCAGCAGCTACTATTCAAAAAAGCTTTATGGCAAAAGAGTTACCCTGGAACTTGATTTAAAGCCGGCCCTTTCTGTAGAACAGTTGGATAAAAGATTGCTCAGAGATTTTGAAGAAAATAATAATAAGGTGTTTAAGAATGGAATAGCAGGACTTCTTCCCTCAAGGCTTATTCCTATAATTATAGAAGAAAGCGGAATAAATCCTGATAAATTTATTAGGGATATAACCAGGGAGGAAAGAGAGCGCCTGATTAGGGCTTTAAAGAATTTGAGGCTTACTGTAAAGGGCACAAGGGGGATTAACGAGGCAATTATTACCCAGGGTGGAGTAAGTACAAAGGAAATAAATCCATCAACAATGGAGTCAAAATATATTAGCGGACTTTTTGTGGCAGGAGAGCTTTTAGATGTGGATGCCTTAACAGGGGGCTATAATTTGCAGGTAGCCTGGAGTACAGGGCATTTGGCAGGAGAGTCGGCGGCAGAGTAAGGATGAGAAAATGGTCTGTTATATGGGGATTAGCGGTATCACATATGAATGGGCAGAGTGAAAGGATAATTATGAATATAGGAATCGATGGACCGGCAGGGGCAGGTAAGAGTACAATAGCCAGAAAAGTGGCGGCAAATCTTAAATATATATATGTGGATACAGGCGCTATGTATAGAGCTATGGCACTATATTTTATAAGACAGGGAGTTGCGCCACAGTGTCAGGATGAAATAAGCAGACTTTGTGGGAATGTGGACATAAGCATTGAATATAAGGATGGTGTTCAGGCGGTTATTTTAGATGGAGAGGATGTAAGCGGACTTATTCGTACAGAGGAAGTAGGAAATATGGCTTCGGCGATTTCCGTAAATGGAGATGTACGCAGTAAGTTAGTAGCGTTGCAACAGAAATTAGCTGCAAATACCGATGTGGTAATGGATGGAAGAGATATCTGCACCGTAGTACTTCCAAATGCAGAGGTAAAGGTATTTTTAACGGCTTCCGGCAGGGTAAGGGCCCTTAGACGCTACAAGGAACTGGTAGAAAAAGGCATAGAGGGAGATTTGTCACAGATAGAGGCTGATATTATAGAGCGTGACCATAGGGATATGAATAGAGAAAACAGTCCTTTGAGACAGGCGGAGGATGCGGTTTTAATTGATAGCTCAGATATGGATATAGAAGAGGTGGTAAATGCTATAATGGAGCTGGCTCTTAGAGGTAAGAATAATTAATATTACCGGTCTAAAAGCAGCTATGGATTTATAGAGAGTAGCCCTGTTAGGAGGATTTATGGAAGTAAGAGTGGCGAAGCCCTCCGGATTTTGCTTTGGAGTGCAGAGAGCTGTAGATATTGTGGATAAACAGGTGGAAATGGGAGGCAGGGAGCCCATATATACATATGGTCCTATTATACATAATGAAGAGGTGGTAAGAGCTCTTGAAAAAAAGGGAGTCAGAGCAGTGGAGGATGATGAACTTGAAAGTATAGACAAGGGCACCATGATTATCAGAAGTCATGGAGTGAGTAAGGAAACTGAAAAAAATATGGAAAAAATGGGCTTTAATATTGTAGACGCAACCTGTCCATTTGTGAAGAAAATCCATAGAACAGTTTCTGAGGCAGGAAGTGCAGGAAAGCCGGTACTTATCGTGGGAAGCGGAAAACACCCTGAGGTTCAGGGAATAATCGGCTGGTGCAGCAGTCCTCCATTCGTATTGGAAACTGTGGAAGATATAGAAAAAATTCCCTTTAAAAAGGACGAAGAGATATGTCTTGTATGTCAAACAACTTTTAATTTGAATAAATTTAAAGAAATAGTTGATAATATAAGGAAAAAAGGTTATTATATTAATGTTGTGAATACTATATGCAATGCGACAGAGGAAAGACAGTCCGCAGCAAGAGAGTTGGCGGCTCTGGCAGATTGTATGATAGTAATCGGCGGAACTCACAGTTCCAATTCACGCAAGCTTTATGAGATATGCAAAATGGAATGTGAGAACACATATTTTATACAGACACTGGATGACTTGCATTTAGAACTACCTAAATCTGTTCGGCTGGTGGGTATTACGGCTGGGGCATCTACCCCAAATAATATTATTGAGGAGGTTCAAAATTATGTCAGAAATGAGTTTTGAACAAATGTTGAATGAATCATTCAAAACAATCCATACAGGAGAGGTAGTTGAAGGTACAGTTTTCTCTGTTAAACCCGAAGAAATTATACTTAATATCGGATGTAAAGCAGATGGTATCCTTACCAGAAGCGAGTATACTAACGAGTCAAACCTGGATCTTACTACTGTTGTCAAAGTTGGCGACACTATGGAGACAAAAGTATTAAAGGTTAATGACGGAGAAGGTCAGGTTATCCTTACTTACAAGCGCCTTGCGGCTGAAAAGGGCAATAAGAAGATTGAAGACGCTTTCAATAATCAGGAAGTCCTTAAGGCAAAGGTTACTCAGGTACTTGATGGCGGTATCTGTGTTGTAGTTGATGAAGTGAGAATCTTCATCCCTGCAAGTCTTGTTTCGGACACATACGAGAAAGATCTTTCAAAGTATGCCGGTCAGGAAATTGAATTTGTAGTTACTGAGTACAATCCTAAGAGAAGAAGATATATCGGTAACAGACGTATGCTTCTTACTGCTGAAAGAGATAAGCTTCAGAAAGAGCTCTTCGAGAAAATTGCTGTTGGCGATGTAATCGAGGGTACAGTTAAGAATGTTACAGACTTTGGTGCATTCATTGATTTAGGCGGAGCTGACGGATTACTTCATATCTCAGAAATGAGCTGGGGTAGAGTAGAAAATCCTAAGAAAGTATTTAAGTCAGGAGACAAGGTAAGAGCATTTGTTAAGGATATTCAGGGCAATAAGATTGCGCTTTCAATGAAGTTTGATGACGAAAATCCCTGGAAAGATGCAGAGGACAGATTTGCTGTAGGCAACGTGGTAACCGGTAAGGTTGCACGTATGACAGACTTTGGTGCCTTTGTTGAGATTGGAAAGGGTGTTGATGCACTCTTACATGTATCTCAGATTTCAAAGGATCATATTGAGAAGCCAAGCAATGTATTAAAGGTTGGCGACGAAGTTACTGCTAAGATTGTAGACTTCAACTTTGCTGATAAGAAAATTAGCTTAAGCATCAAGGCTTTAGAGCCGGACGCTGAGGAAGCTAATGCTGATGCTGATGTTGTAGCTGTTGATATCGAGGAAGTAATTGCCGGAGAAGATGCAGAATAATATTTGCTTTTAAAATGAAGGTAAGTGCCTTACATTAGAGATGATGTAGGGCACTTTTTGTATAATGGGAAATTGCTTAGCATTTCCTATTATATAAAATGCTTCGCTAAGGATGAGCCTTACGCGCTGTAAAACGCTCTACTAAGGTTACAGTTGAGGTAAAATACTTTAAGGACGGTAGCCAAGGAGCGATTAAAAATGGAGGACTATTATGGCATATGAATATGATGCATTTATGCAGGATATTTTGAAGCTTACTAAAATAGATTTAACCTTTTATAAACAGGTACAGATGAAGAGACGTATAGATACTCTTATTTCAAAGAGTCCTGCAAAAGATTATAAAGAGTATGTTGAGCTATTAAAGAGTGACAAAAAAATACTCAATGAATTTGTAGAATATATAACAATAAATGTTTCTGAATTTTATAGAAATCCGGAGCAGTGGGAAATTCTGACAGGCAGAGTGTTTCCGGAGCTGATTGGCAAATTTGGAAATAATTTAAATATTTGGAGTGCTGCATGCTCTACGGGAGATGAGCCATATTCCCTGGCAATGGCACTTTCAGAGTTTGTTCCGTTAAACAGAATAAAAATAACAGCCACAGATATCAGTGATGAGGTAGTAGCAAAGGCAAAGATTGGTCTTTATTCCGCAAAAACCATTTCCAATGTTCCCGAAAAATATAAAAAAGAATATTTTACTCAAAACGGTCCGGCTTATCAGATTTCGGATAAGATTAAAAGCTGTGTAAGCTTTAAGAAGCATAATCTTTTAAAGGATGATTTTTTTAAGGGACAGCATCTTATTGTTTGCAGAAATGTACTTATTTATTTTACTGAAGAAGCAAAGGATGAGATATTTAAAAAATATCATTCCTCATTAGCAGAGGGTGGTGTGCTGTTTATCGGAAGTACCGAACAGATTTTACGTTATAAGGAAATGGGATATAAGAGGTATGACTCATTTTTTTATCAGAAATAAAAATAGCCGCAGTTTTGCGGCTACTTTTTATTTATAATCTTTCATCATTTGAAGAATATGAAGAGTATATTTTGAAAATAATTTACGGTCAGTCTTTACATTGTCACTAAGCTCAAAGAAAAGAAGCTTTGAGTCGTAGTCGCGCTTGAAAAATGGAGAAACGATTACATCCCATTGTGGCAGAAATTCTGAAGAAAGTCTGGTATAGCAGGTAGATGCTTTAGCAGGCTCTCTAAAAGCCTTATCCACATATGTAGCTACTAATTTGTGAACAGCCATATCCTCTTTAGGAAGATAGTAGTAGTCCTTATAATTATCATAGAAATATTTTAATTCTTCGCTGAAAACAGGAATTTTTAAAAGTCCTCTATTTTTATGGAGTGAAACATAGCAATCATTGGCATTAAAGCTTATTTTCCCGGGAATGGTGCCTGATAGCTTAAATTCGATTAACAGCTCTCTGTTCTTTACACCTAAATAATCGGTGTAGGTATCAGCACTTACCTTTTCCACAGTGGGCAATTCCTCAAAAACAGAGGGAATATTAAGTACGGATATAACACTTAACATACCAGATATATCCTCAAAATTATGTAGGGAAAGAAGCTTATAAAGGCTTTCGTCCCTGGTTTCCATATAACGCTTGTATACATTAATAAGTTCCCCGCCTGAATATAAATCCTCGCGGTCAATTCCTACAAATTTTTCCAAGGTTTTTTGCTTACAATTGGCAATCCCCAGTAAATGTCTATAGGGATTGATGCGTTTATATATGTCAATGCCTGTAAAGCTTTCAAAATTTACTGACAGACCATTGGCAGTACAACGCTCGGTAATAAAGGGCAAATCAAATCTGTTTCCATTAAAATGAACGATAGTTTTATACTCGTGTAAAATGGAAAGAAACTTTGTGAGAATAAGTTGTTCTTCGCCCGGATTTTCAGCCATTAACCCGGCGAAATGCCAGTTGTCATTGTAGTAGGCAGCCATACCAATCATATAAATATATGAAGTTCTGGGGGATAATCCCGTAGTTTCTATATCAAGGAAGAGTATATTTTCGGGATTATCGATTGATGAAAAATCATATTGTGGTAAAAAATCTTTAATTATACTATTTTCTATTCTCATTGCAGTGTAAACTCCACGCCTAAGGCTCTTAAATCATTACATACCTGTTCAAAGGTTTCAAAAACAATTCCATCCATTCCTGCAGCTTTTCCACCCTCAATATTTATGGGTAAATCATCAATAAATATACATTCTGAGGGGGTTAGATTATATCTTTCAAAAAGAGCAGTATAGATTTCCGGTTCAGGCTTAACCTTGTGGATTTCATAAGAAAAAAGATATCCGTCCAGTTGGTCAAGAAAATTTATACCACCCATTTGTACACCACGCTTCATAGCCTCTCCACCAAAATTTGATAGTACATAGGTATTAAAGCCCGCCTGCTTTAGAGCCTTAATCCAAGGGATAACATAGCTTCGGGGCATTATGGAGTCGGTAGCGTGCTTATAGAAAAGTCTGACCTCCCTTTCGTATTCGGGAATAAAGGAAACCAGGTAATCCTCCATTTCGACCGGAGTCATAAGCCCTCTATCCTCCTCGGACCAGGCATTGCTTTCAAAAAGGTTTTTACGAAGGGCATCAATGGCAGCTTCGCTAAAGCCAAGCTCACGCATAGTAGAATAGGGCTCCCAATCAATCAAAACCTTACCTACATCAAAAATTATATTTTTAATCATAATATATCCTTTCAAAATATTTATCATCTTATATGTCAGTATACTGTATTAATGGTTTTTATTACAAGTTTAATTAAACTGTATAAGTATTTTCTTTCCTAGTGGTAAATTGTGTTAAAAAATAGTAAAATATTGAAAGCAGTGTATAAACTGTAATCTATGAATAAGAAGAAAAAGAGCGAGGAAAGAGATGGCAAAATTATCATTTACTGGGGGTATACATCCCTATGACGGTAAGGATATATCAAAAAATAAGCCAATACGGGATGTACTTCCAACAGGCGAGCTTGTATATCCTCTGTCCCAGCATATTGGTGCGCCTGCACCACCTATAGTTGCAAAGGGCGACAAAGTGCTTAGGGGGCAAATGATTGCGGAAGCAGGAGGCTTTGTATCTGCTCCTGTATATGCTACAGTGTCGGGAACTGTAAAAAGTATTGAGCCAAGACGGGTAGTAACCGGCGACAGCATTATGAGTATTATCATTGAGAATGACAATAAATATGATGAGGTCATATATAATGGTGTGGAAAATGCAGATGAGCTTTCAAAGCAGGAGATATTGGAAAGAATAAAGCTTGCAGGAATTGTGGGAATGGGAGGAGCAGGTTTTCCTACCCATGTAAAATTAAGCCCAAAGGAGCCTGATAAGATTGATTATTGTATTGCCAACTGTGCGGAATGTGAGCCATATCTTACAAGTGACTACCGCCGAATGATAGAAGAGCCTGAAAAGCTGGTAGAGGGTTTAAAATGTGTTTTAAAGCTTTTTGATAATGCTATGGGAATTTTAGCAGTGGAGGATAATAAGCCTGACTGTATTGAAAAGCTAAAGGAGCTTACTAAAAACGAAACAAGAATATTAGTAAAGACTCTTAAAACAAAATATCCTCAGGGAGCGGAAAGGCAGCTTATATATGCCACCACAAAAAGGGCAGTTAATTCATCAATGCTTCCGGCGGATGTAGGCTGTGTAGTTAATAATGTGGATACCCTTTGTGCTGTATATAATGCGGTCATAAATGGCAAGCCGCTTATGGAAAGAATTGTAACAGTAACCGGAGACGCCATAAGAAGACCTCAGAATTTCAGAGTTCATATTGGTATGAGCTATGAGGAGCTTATTGAAGAAGCAGGAGGTTTTAAGATAAATCCTGAAAAGATAGTATCGGGCGGGCCTATGATGGGCTTTGGTTTATGGGACTTAAATGTACCTACTACTAAAACAGCTTCAGCTCTGCTTTGCCTCACAAAGGATGAAGTATCAAAGTATGAGCCCAGCGCCTGCATTAACTGCGGAATGTGTTTGGAGGTTTGTCCGGGCAGGGTAATGCCAAAGGTACTTTCGGATTTAGCCAACAGAGGAGATTTGGAAAAATTTGAAAAGATGGAGGGGATGGAGTGCTGCGAATGTGGTTGCTGCAGCTTCGTATGCCCTGCAAAAAGACATCTTACACAGTCAATAAAGTCGGCACGTAAACAGGTGCTTGCAAACAGAAGAAAGTAGAAAGGAAGATAAAAGGATGAATGATATGATGAAAGTATCATCAAACCCACATATCAGATCCAAGGTCAGTACTGATAAGATAATGCTAGCTGTAATAATCGCATTGCTTCCTGCTACTGTATTTGGAATTGTGAATTTTGGTATAAGAGCACTTTTACATGTGCTTATAACTGTAACTGCCTGTGTGCTTACGGAGGCTGTTTTTGAGCTTTTAATGAAAAAGAAGCTGACAATAAAGGATTGCTCCGCAGCCCTTACAGGACTGTTGCTTGCTCTTAATCTGCCTGTGGGAGCGCCCCTTTGGGTAGGAGCAATGGGCGGAGTATTTGCTATATTTGTAGTTAAAATGCTGTTTGGAGGCCTGGGACAGAACTTTATGAATCCGGCACTGGCGGCCAGATGCTTTTTGGTTATTTCATTCCCAAGTATTATGACGAATTTTAATTGTGATGCATATACGGGGGCTACACCCCTGGCACTTTTAAAAGCAGGGGAGAGCGTAGACGTATTTAGTATGGTAATCGGAAGAACCGCAGGTACTATAGGCGAAACCTCTATGGTAGCCATTGTAGCGGGAGCCTGTCTTTTAATTTTAATAGGTGTAATTGACCTACGTGTACCCGGAACATATATTGCTTCCTTTGTGCTGTTTATCGGTCTTTTTGGAGGCTATGGCTTTAATATTTATTATATAGCTGCTCATTTGGCAGGTGGCGGACTTATGCTTGGAGCATTTTTTATGGCAACTGACTATACCACCAGACCCATTACCAGACGCGGACAGCTAATTTATGGAGTGTTTTTAGGTATACTTACTGGCATATTCAGAGTATTTGGTGCGTCTTCGGAGGGTGTATCATTTGCAATTATAATAGGAAATCTCCTGGTTCCTCTTATAACAAGCGTTACAGCTCCTAAGCCTTTTGGACGGGGAGGAGAAAGCGTATGAAAGAAATGATTAAAAACGCAGGTATATTATTTGCGATTACACTTATTGCCGGATTAGTGCTTGGGCTTACCCATCAGGTAACAAAGGATACTATTTTACAGAGGCTGGATGCTGATAAGAAAGCGGCATTCTTTGAAGTATTTGCAGATGCAGCAAATTTTACTGAAAATACTGATTTTATGACAGAGGATAACAGAAAAGCTCTGGATATGGCAGGCTATGACAAGGAAGGCATTAATGAGCAATGGGTGGCTGTAGATGCTGACGGAAATCCTTTGGGTTATGTATTTAAGGTTACTACAAAGGAGGGATATGGTGGAGATATATCCTTTGCTGTAGGAATAAGAAATGACGGAACAGTAAATGGCATATCAATTCTTGAGATTAATGAGACAGCAGGACTTGGTATGAATGCAGAAAAGGTATTAAAGCCTCAGTTTGCAAATAAATCAGTAAAAAGCTTTGCCTATACAAAGACAGGTGCGGTGGCAGAAAATGAGGTTGATGCAATTTCAGGAGCAACAATTACTACAAATGCCTTTGTAAAGGGAGTAAACTGTGCTCTTACATATTTCTATGATGTGATTGGAGGTGGCAGCGTTGAATAAAAATACGGAACGCCTTTACAACGGAATAATAAAGGAAAATCCAACCCTGGTATTAATGCTGGGAATGTGTCCAACCCTTGCTGTTACCACATCAGCTATAAACGGACTGGGAATGGGACTTACAACTACAGCGGTACTGGCATTAAGCAATGTAATTATTGCAGCACTAAGAAATGTTATACCGGATAAAATAAGAATACCTGCATTTATTGTAATTATTGCGTCATTTGTGACAATAATGCAGCTTTTATTACAGGCATATATTCCAAGTCTTTATAAGTCACTGGGTATATATATTCCTCTTATTGTAGTAAACTGTATAATCTTAGGCAGGGCAGAGTCCTACGCCTATAAAAATCCCGTCATTCCATCACTTTTTGACGGATTGGGAATGGGGCTTGGATTTACGGGAGCACTTACTATTATTGGTCTGTTAAGAGAGTTTATCGGCGGAGGCTCGGTATTTGATATTGAGTTAAATCTGTTTACTCCTATAGGAATATTCAAGATGGCTCCGGGTGCATTCTTTGTGCTGGCACTTCTTACCGCAATTCAGAATAAGGTTAAGATAGAGGGAGAAAAGCGGGGCAGGGATGTATCAAAAATACAGTCAGGCTGTGGTGCAGACTGCCTTAACTGTGCAGAGAGCTGTGGCGCTAAGACGGATACAAATAATGATGATGTAATACCCCCGGAGGTTTAGTAAATGAATACAGTAAAAGAATTACTTGTTATAATGATAGGTTCATCCCTTGTAAGCAATGTAGTGCTTAGCCAGTTTTTAGGCTTATGTCCGTTTTTGGGTGTATCAAAGAAGATTAATACGGCAGCAGGAATGGGCGCGGCAGTAATATTTGTTATGACAATCGCCTCCACGGTGGCGGCAAGTATTTATCAATTTATATTGAAGCCCTTAGGAATAGAATACTTGCAGACAATAGTATTTATTCTTGTAATTGCGGCATTGGTACAGTTTGTAGAAATGTTTTTAAAGAAATTTATGGTGGGACTGTATAAGTCCTTGGGAGTTTATCTTCCCCTTATTACTACCAACTGTGCAGTGCTTGGTGTGGCACTTACAAATGTTACAAAGGAATATAATATTTTTTACAGCGTGGTAAATGGTTTTGCAACAGCATTTGGATTTACTATTTCAATTATTTTGTTGGCAAGTATAAGAGAAAAAATAGAGTTTAATGATATTCCCGAAACCTTAAAGGGTATGCCCATAGTGCTTATTACAGCAGGACTTATGGCGATTGCCTTTTGTGGATTTAGCGGTTTGATTTAAGTAATACTAAATTGAAAAGAGGTTGAAGAAATGATACAGGGAGTTTTAACTGCCACTCTTTTAATAGGCTGTGTGGGGCTGCTTATAGGTCTGTTTTTAGGCTTGGCAGGCATAGGCTTTTTTGTGGAAACCGATAAAAGAGAGGAAGAAGTATTAAATGCATTACCCGGAAATAACTGTGGTGGCTGTGGCTTTGCAGGCTGCGCAGGCCTGGCAGCAGCTATTGTTAAGGGAGAGGCGCCTGTTAATGCCTGTCCCGTAGGAGGAGCAACTGTTGCGGAAAATGTGGCGTCCATTATGGGTGTGGAAGCGGGTAACAGCGAAAAGATGGTTGCATATGTAATGTGTAACGGGGATTGCGATAAGGCCCATGTGGACTATGAATATATAGGAGAGGGCAACTGTGGTATGCTTTCCTTTGTACCTAATGGCGGTCCTAAATCCTGCAACCACGGTTGTCTGGGCTTTGGAGAATGTGTAAAGGCTTGTATGTTTGGCGCCATACAGTTAGTGAATGGTGTGGCGGTAGTAAATAAGGAGCTATGTACTGCATGTGGCAAATGTGTGGCTGCCTGTCCTAAAAATATTATAGAGCTGTTACCCTATAAATCAGAGGTACATGTAACCTGTAGCTCTACCGAAAAGGGACCGATAGCTAAAAAGGCCTGTGAGGTGGCTTGTATCGGCTGTGGTATATGCCAGAAAAATTGTCCGAGCGAGGCAATTAGCGTTAATAACTTTTTGGCAAAGATTGATTACTCTAAATGTACTAATTGCGGTATATGCAGAGAGAAATGTCCTACGAAAGCAATTAACTAAAAGCATTAATATGCCTATAAGGAACAAGAATGAGATTTGATGATGATTTTGACAATATAAGTAATGGGGAGAGCATTATGTATATGGCGCTGGGAGTATCGTTTTTTATACTCCTGGTGCTTGGGGTGGTGTTTTTTGTGAACAGAAGCAATAATTCCTCAGGCAAAAACTATAAACAGTATGTGGCAGCAAGTACACCTGCCGTAAGTGAGGGGGTAGAAAATACTTCTAAGGAAAAGCTGACGGCAGAGGATTTGGATATCTGGACCATGTATCCTAAAGAGGGAGAAGCGGCATCAAATGATGAAGATACCGTTACTACTAAGGTCACTCCCACAGCAAGTCCACTGCCTACTATTACCCCTATATCAGACGAAGAAAAGTATAATGACGGAAATCATTTTAAAATCGAGTATGCAGATGGTTCTTCTGAATGGGTTGCCATTGATAAAAAGCGGGCTCTCAACACATATGATTTTACAAATATGAAAGAGAGTGACGGAAAAAGAAAATATTATATGGATGGAAAGCAGGTATCCTTTACAGGCATAGATGTTTCAAGATATCAGAAAAACATTGATTTCGCACAGGTAAAAAATGCGGGTATAGATTTTGTGATGATACGCGTGGGGGCAAGAGGCTATCAGAGCGGCCAGATTGCTATTGATGAATATTTCGAGCAGAATATAAAGGCTGCCAAGGAGGCAGGTCTTGATGTGGGAGTATATTTTTATTCCCAGGCAATTACTCCCCAGGAGGCGGCAGAAGAGGCAGCAGTAGTAATTCAGGCACTTACAAATTATAAAATTACTTATCCTGTGGCATATGATATGGAGGAAGTGGAAAACGATATAAGCAGAATTCAAAAGCTTACAAGGGATGAAAGAACGGTTATTTCGGCGACCTTTATAAATGCTATGATGACAGCGGGCTATAAGACTTTGCTTTATGGAAATGAGGAGTGGCTGACAAAAAAGGTGGATTTAACCAAATTTCCTGTAGTGTCCGTATGGCTGGCAGATACCTCGGATATGCCGGACTATCCTTACCAATATGCAATGCTTCAATATAGTACAAAGGGCAGTGTATATGGAATAAACGGAGATGTAAATATGAATATTTGCTTTATAGATTATGCCGCCCAATAGGAAAATTGGAGTGCGGACATAGTGGAATAAGAGTGATAAACATATATTACTTTTTCTTAGGCGTATATTCGGTAATACTTTTGGGTAAATTTATTTTAGAATAAATATCAGCATACATAGAGGCAGGAATATCATCAATATAATTTGATAAAAATGCCTTTTTAATCCCCAGGGTCTTTAGGCAGTCAATAGCTTTGTTGTAGGCTATTGCTGCATCTAAGGCTGTGTGGAAGTGGCCGATAGTGAAGCTGCCGTGAATATTAATGGCAGCTTTGTAGACAGGCTTTCCGTAATGGGTAGTATAAGTAACACCGTGGTAGGTGTTCATAACTTCTATATTTTCGTATCTGTAGTCCAATATATCATCATTTTTATGTATGTAATCCCTGCCTTTAACAGAGTAGGGCTTTATACCATATCGTGCGGAAACGGATAGCTGCATACCAAAATCAGCCACAAAAAGATGTCCTCCGC
Organism: Lachnospiraceae bacterium; assembly: GCA_041826605.1. Lineage (GTDB taxonomy): Bacteria > Bacillota > Clostridia > Lachnospirales > Lachnospiraceae > Colinaster. The sequence goes on from JBHAJK010000055.1 coordinate 103,100, forward strand.
GTTTCATAATTTTATGAGAAGAATAATAGAATAAATCATCAATGGAAAATTTCAATTCTTCATTTGGAGAAAGGAAATAGGAAAAATAGCGCTTTCTCATATATATTGGTGTAGGAAAATATATATTATTATCCCTAAAATTGACAATAACCACCCATTTTTCAAAGGGAATAATTTCTTTTTCAGAATAATCCTCAATACCTAAGCGGGGGTCAGAAACCAAAAGATTGGCAGACAAATAGGCACGATGAGCAGCCTCAGGATTATCAAAGCTTCCTAAGGAAATATGTTTGCTTTTATATGTAAAGGAAGCCCGGTAATAGACCTGGCCATTTTTCTTTTGCGCAGTATACACACCGGCAAGAGCACCTGTTGGCATAGTTGATTGTTTCTTCATAGATAGAGTATATCAAAAATATGCAGGAGATGAAAAGGGGAGGTGGATGAGGGTTGATATAAAGTATATAATATTGTTTTAGAAATATGTTTATGGAGGTATTTAAGTTGGCAAAAAACAAAGATGAAATAAATATTCGTTCAAGTGCAGCAGAATATCTTACATATGTTGCTGTTTTAGGCTGATGGAGGTTGAAAATATGGCTGCTACAATTATTTATTTAGTAATTTCATTATTGGTTTCACTTATATTTATTATACTTGGAATAAGTCAGTATAGAGCGAAAAAGCCGGTAGCAATAAACACGGGAGAAAAACCACCCCATGAAGATGAGCTGACAAGTGTTACTGAGTGGAACCATAGACATGGGAGAAATTTTATTATTTTGGGCTGTGCACTCTTTATTTCGCTATCAGTTTTTGTGTATTTTATTGAAAAGTCGGATAGTGTTGTGCTTCAGGTGGTTATATTAGTGGTTGTTTTGTTTGCTGAGATAGCATGGGTTGAGTTTGACCATAATATGATGAAAAAGAAAATGATTAAAAGATAGATATAGCTGGCAAATTAAGGAGAATATATTTTGAAACGAGAACTGGGAATAGATGAATTATGCGTTTACTGCCAGATATGAGAAAATATTCTGCATAGCAGTAAAAAATTGGCTTATTTACTGCTGTTTAAAAAAAAATGTAATATATAGCAGTAATTTTTGCTACATATATACTTACATAATTTGATAAACACGGAAATGTAGCAGTAATTAAAGGAAATATATA
>JBHAJK010000056.1:0-27851 GCA_041826605.1 Lachnospiraceae bacterium
CTATAATTATTTTCCCCTCATCATAATCATATAACCTTGAAATCAATCTAAGCAGCGTAGATTTTCCGCATCCCGACGGACCCACAATAGCTGTTACCTCATTTTGTTTTGCAACAAAGCTTATTCCATCTATTACCTTTGTTTTATCATTATAGGCAAAATGTATATTTTCTAAAGTTATATCAAAGTTACTAAGGTTAACATCCTTTCCCCTTTGTATTTCAGTATTTCTAAGTTCATTTATTCTATTAACCCGTGCATCTAAATAAAAAAGCTCTGCAAAGCTTTCCTCAATGGCGCCTACGGAATCTACAAGTCTTACACCCGCCAGTAAGAAGCCTATCACAAAAATAATCTCTACTTTATTAGCATTTAACAATACCGATGATACCAGTGCCACCGCACCAAGGGTAATTTTCATAAATGTAACTGACAAAAGTAGGGGCATTCCCTGCATCAACTCTGTTTTAATTCTTAGTTTTTCTAAATCCCCCAATGCTTTGGCTGTTTTTATATAGTATTCTTCTATCAAACCATAGCTCTTTATTTCTCGTTGCATTTCAATGGTTTCCTGAAATGTTTCGGTATTCTCTCTGGTTTTCCAAAAATATTTTCCTGTCCACTTTGTTTGACTGTTTTTAGTAACAAACATCAATAAAAAGCCTATTAACAATGGTATTACTATCGACAGTGCCAATTCCCATTTTGATATAAATAAAAGTATTGCAGTAACACACAGAAATGCGCTATAGCCTATACATCTGGGCATAGCATGACTCATAGCATGCTCTATATCAAGCACATCCTGCATAATTGTTTGAGCCAAATCACTCAAATTGTGTTTTGAAAAATACGACAGAGGAAGTTGCTTTATTCTGTCTGCAATTTCAAATCTAAGCTCTGCTGACTCCGCATAGGTGGCATCGTAAGTATTTACATATTCACGGTCAACAATTATATAGGTAATAGCAGTAATCATCCCTATTATAAAAATATAATGCCATGCCGCCTTATCTGTTCCGTTTAATATATTATTTCCAAAATACATAGCTATCATCATAAACGCCATATATCCTACATTCACAGCAAATGATAAAACGCTCGACTTCATCACTGCTGATACACCACTATCAGTAAGACCCAATTTTTCTTTTAAAAATTTTCTCATTATCTTACCCTCCAGTCATTTGCTCTTGTATATTCCTGTTGCAGTTTTTTGTAGACGCTTTCTTTACTCATTAATTCCTTATGACTGCCTCTCTCAATAATATTCCCCTTGTCTACCACTAATATTTCATCCACATTCTTAATGGAACTGAGCCTATGGGCAATCATTATAATCGTACGTTCTTTCATAAGGTTGGAAAGCGCCATTTGAAGTTCATATTCATTTTCCGGGTCGGCTGCCGCTGAAGCCTCATCCATAATAACAATTTTGGCATTTTTTAAAAGCGCTCTGGCGATTGTTATTCTCTGCACCTCGCCCCCTGACAAATGCACTCCCTCTGCGCCTATTAAAGTATCTGCCCCTGTATCAAATTTCTCTATTATTTCATCACACTGCGCCAAATGCAGAGCTTCCATAACCTGCTCTCTATTAGCATCAGGATTGCCTATTTTTACATTTTCGAAAATAGTTGTTTTAAACAATTTTGCATCTTGAAATACATTTGCTATATTTTTAGCCAATGCTTTTTCCGAATATTCTTCCAATGCCTTTCCACCTATAATAATCTGCCCCTCCTTTAGCTTATAAAAACCTGAGATAAGTTTGGCAATAGTGGATTTTCCTGAGCCCGATGCACCTATAAGAGCATATTTTTTCCCACCTGTTAATTTAAAAGACAAATTTTCAAGTATTATATTGTCTTCTTCATATCCAAAGGTAACATTTCTAAATTCAATATCTTCTCCATCCATTCTTTCTACATTTCCACTATTTAATTTTTCTTTTTCCATCTCATCAAATATATTCTCTATTTTCGAAATGCAACCATCCGCCTGGAATATATACATCCCCACATACATAATTTTCATAAAGGAAATTAAAATTACTCCGTTAAAGGCTGCATAGAACATAAATTTAGCCAAGAATTCTCTTACATCTCCATCATTCATATATTGAAAAAATAATGCAAACAGATAAATCATATTAAGCAGTACCTGAAAGAATACATACCATCTTCTGCAACTCATGCTATAACGTAAGGCAAGTTTTGAATAATCTGTTACAGAAGTATAAAAAGCCTTTAAAGCCTCTGCATTTGCCTTAAAAATCTTGAGTACCGGTATACCTCTTACATATTCTACCGCACCGGCATTCATCTTTTCTGACGCTTTCATATACTGTTCCATAAATGACATTTCGCCCATCATTTTCTTTGTCATTAGCAGACCTGCAATTAATGTAAAAAGAAATAAAAGTCCCAGCCTGTAGTCCACCAAAAAGGCTAAGCCTATTCCAAAGATTGGAATAAATATCGCCGTAGATAAATCAGGAATTAAATGAGCTATACTCATATGTGTCTGAACTGTATTGTCATCTAGTATTTTCCTTATTCTTCCAGACTCGTTTTTATCAAAAAAGCTAAAGGTGGCATTCATAATATGCTTTATTCCCTCTTTTTTTAAATTCGTTTCAAGCCTGAACGCCAATATATGAGTAAACATACCTGAAGAAAAGTATGTTACCATACCAATCATAAGATAAATTACAATTTTTGAAGATGCCGAAACAAAATTTACCCCCTCCGTACTCACAATGATTTCTCGTAAAAAATTATAAATATGATAGTAGCTTATAATAACAAATGCCGCAGAGATTAATGCCATTAAAATGCCACAATATGCACACCATATTCGTTCAGGAGCATATTTTTTTAGTTTTTTATATATCATTTTTATTCCTTTCCGCCTCTTTACAAGGCAAGCTTTTGTTCTTACTTATCTAAATGTTTCCTAAGGATTAAATGTCCCAGATATATTCCTATAAAAGCCATTACAAACACTACCACTATTGCAGCAAAGCCCATCGCTCCTTTAGTGTATTTAATCATATTGTCCATATCCTGTGGCGACATACCTCTTTCAATCCAATGTGCGCGGTATCTATCCAAAAAGAAGATTGACGGAATAATAGCTCCACACGCTTGACCCACGTGTATAAAGCCTGATGCTATACCCAATTTCCATATGGCAGTATCATTTGTTTTTGAAGCGAAAATGTCAGCTATAACAGCCATTGAAATCGAAGTTATATACCAAGGTATATATCCACCTCCAAGAAGCGAAAATGTTGCCATTATCAATATTGTGAATATGGTATATTCCCACATTTTCCCTACTTTTCTATTCATAAAAATAATTATTGCTCCTGAAAACAGAGCGCATATCCCGGGACTTATGGCATGTCCCAGCGGTCCTAACAGCGTTACAAACAACATTCCAATCATATATATCAAAAAGTATATAACTGTTAGCAATGCAATTAATACAAGGTCTTTAAGCTTTATTTTGTCTTTCATTTAACCTCCATTTGAATAAATATTTTATTAAGTCTTTCTACTGTTTGCTTATTTAAGTCAAAATCATCTTTTATAGTTCCGGCATCAATATGAATTATTCTATGGGCTATCTTCCTTATAAATTCATAATCATGTGAAATAATAATCACTGCTCTTTCCCTTGAGGCTTCTTCTATTTCTTTTACTGCTCTATTCATGGATTTCATATCTAATCCACTTGTAGGCTCATCAAATATTAACACCTCGCTTTCCGATAACGACGCCATGGCAATTTGCAGCCTTTGCTTCTCCCCACCGCTCAGATTAAATGGATGTGTATCACGATATTTCCAAATATCCAGCCTTTCTAAAACCTCTTTTTTTCTATTGTTATCAACAGTTTTATTTCCCAGTTCAACTTCTCCCGAAACACTGTTTCCGAAAAGTTGATAATCTGCATCCTGCATAACATAAAAAGGCAGCTTATCTATAATTATCTCCCCCTTATCAGGCTTGATACTTCCTGTTAAAAGTTTTGCCAGGGTGGTTTTTCCTGCTCCATTTATTCCCACAATGGCTGTTATTTCGTTCTTATAGAACGATAATGAAATATTTTTGAGAACATTATTTTTGCTTATGTTTTTAAGTTCTGCCAGCCTCATATTAGCGTTTATTTTTTCTTTAAAAGGAATGCTCATTTGAAACAAATCAAAGTTGCGAGTATTGTAATCGGCTTTCTTAAATTCCTCCTCATTCTCATAAATCTTTATTTTGTGTTTTTCTAACAGAAAAACCCTGTCTATCAGATTGTTTAAATAAAAAAATCTATGGTCTGCTACCAATATTGTTTTGCCTAAGGATTTAAGCTTTTTTAGAAGCTCACTAAATTTAATTACATTTCCATAGTCTAAATTGGCTGAGGGTTCATCAAAAAGCAGAACGTCAGGACCTAATACCATAGCTGATGCAAGCGCAAGAAGTTGTCTTTCCCCACTTGAAAGCGATAGTATATCTCTATCCAATAGATTTTCTATGGGAATTTCCTTTTTCAAAGTGTTAATTGTCTTTTTCATCTCTGATTTTGAATAACCGTAGTTTTCCATCGGAAATACTAATTCACTTGTACTGTTTAATGTAAAAAACTGACTTCTGGGATTTTGAAAAACGGAGCCCAGACTATGGCTTATTTCGTGAATAGGCATAGTCTTCATATTTTTCCCTTTGATGTATCTTTCTCCATCCATCTTTCCATCTACGATTATTGGGATTAACCCATTTAAGGATTTTAAGAATGTGGATTTTCCGCTACCACTATCCCCTGCTATTAAAATTAATTCTCCCTCCCTCACGCTAAACGTTATGTCCTTTAGTACTTTTTCCTCCCTATGAGCATAGCTAAAGCCATATCCCAACATTTTTATTATCTCCATAAAATAGTTGCTCCTGTTCCCGTCACAAGTAATATGCACATAATATAGTCTGTAAGTCTCATCTTCATATCGTAATATGATGTTCTATGTCCCGAAGTTGTTATTCCCTTTATTAATGCCGCCGCCGTAATTTCATCTGATAAAATAGAACATCTGAATAATTGCGGGACTAAAAAATACTCAAAACTTTTAATGGGTCTTTTAATTGTATATGGAATGTTTCTAAGCCTCATAGACTCTTTCATAAAAGAAAATTCTCGTTTGAATGTGGGAATATATCTGACTACTATGGCTAAAGCCACGATAAATGTTTTGGGAATTTTTAAGGGTTCTAAGGCCGAAATTATTTCACTTGGACTGTAATCTTTAATGAGGATACTAGCCATCACAAAACAAGGAATAAACTGTATACACATAACCAAAACGGCTATAGCTGTTTTTCCTGCCATAGAATCGCCGTTTACTATTAAATATTCAAGTGCTTGCATAGAAATATAGACAATAAGAAATTTCATTCCACGCAGAATTTTTCCGGAAAGAAAAAGTGCCGTTAGCGAAAAGAGCAAAAAGAATATATGTTGATATCTGTTTCCGGGAAACATTATTGCTACCGGTAATATGAAATTAAATAATAATACTACTAATGGATTTATTCTCACTATCTCTCCCTCATAAATATATTGATTTGTAATTCCGCATCTTTCCTTTATTGGCGTGCGTTAGCTGACGCTAACTTCAATTCTTAAAAGCAGGGATGACGATTACAAATCATACATCCCGACTTTTATATTTACGCACATACCGTCATATCTGTTACAGCTTTTCCACTTGCATATACATTCAGATAGATGGTATGACATTTTTTTATTTTTTTGAAGTATTTAATCGCCTCCTGCTTATTGCAGTATACTTTCCACACTCCGCAGTGAAGATAATTCTTACCGTTATTTTCCATAAAGCCAATTATATCCTCCAGTGGGTATCCCAAAAACACTCCTATTTCATGAGGAAAGTTATGTTTACATTGGATATGAGCTTTTAATTTGTTTAAGATATCCAATATATTAACATCTGTATCAAATTCAACATTTGAATATTTTCCAAAGGATATATCATATCCCATTCTTTCCAGAAAGGCTTTTATTTCTTTCTTCTTTAATACTTCATCTAATAATGAACGCCGATATACATAAATAAGAAAAAAATCCTCACTATAGCTTAACAGTTCAGCAAATACACCTTTGACATTAAGCTCTCTATTTATATTGTTCAATGTTTTTTGGCACTCCTCATAAGAATTAAAGGAAAAATTAAATAAATTTCCTACTTTTAACCCAGCCAAGGTAGCTGCGCAGTTTTGTATAAGAGCTTTTTCAAAATTCCCCTTTGACATACACAAACCATCCATTTATATAGAAGCCAATGCTTTACCTAATTCTATACATTTTTCTTTTGCCTCTTCATCAGGTGCTTCATTGCACATAACTCCCTCTCCTAAAGAAATATTAGCTCCTGCCGCCATTACTCTATCCTGCCAGTCTCTCATCCACTGACCGTCTCCCCATCCATATGAGCCAAAAAGTCCCACGGTTTTTCCCGAAAGTATGCCCTCTACCTCCTGCATAAAAGGCTCCATTTCACTTTCTTCCAACACTTCATCCCCCATTGCAGGACAACCCATAGCAAAACCGGGAAGTTTTTTAAGCTCTTCTATATTTGCCTCGCCGGGCTGTAGAAATACAACCTCTTTTCCCTCTGACTTAACTCCCTCGCCAACAGCAGAAGCCATAAGTCCTGTATTTCCTCCCTGCGTCCAAAATATTACATAAACCTTATCCATATGTTTTCCCTCCATATATGTGTTTTATTATTGCCTTGAGTTAGCTTTTGCTAACTCCATTAGTTAGTCTATGCTAACTTTGTATTTTTGTCAATACAATTTTATTTTTCATATTATCTTTTCATATTATTTTGTATTATATCTCTATATGATAAAAGAGCCCTTTTTACTGTTTTATCCAGTAAAAAGGGCTCCTATATCAAAATTTCTTTCTCACTTTATCGACCTCAGCATTAATTTCTTCTAAGGATACCTCCTCCATATCGGCTACGTCTTGTATAAACTGCCTTAATACTCCGCCGGCGCTCCATGCACCCAGCCCTCAATATCACTATCCTTAATTGCGGTAAACATTCTGTTTTTTACCCCCGGATTATCACGATTTAGCTGCAATAAAAGCTCATGGACGTATTCTCTCTTTGTATGTCCGTCTGCAGGACAGGGACTTTTAATGACAGGCACATTATATCTTCTGATAAAGCCTATTACATCCGCCTCATGCACATATAGCATTGGGCGTATTATGGTAACATCGGCCTCATTAAGCTTTGTAACAGGTGCAAAGCTATGAAAGCGCCCCTCATACATTAAAGAAAGGAGCATAGTTTCCACTACATCATCCCTATGATGAGCATATGCCACCTTATTGCAGTTTAATTCCTTTATAGCTTCATTTAATGAGCCTTTTCGCATCTTGGCGCAAAGAGAACATGGGTTATCCTCTTTTCTTTCCTCAAAGACTATTTGAGCAATCTGCGTCTTAATAATATGATATTCTACATCCAGCTCTTCACATAATCTTTCCGCCGGCGCTAAATCAAAATCTTCCCATCCTAAATCTATAGTGATGGCAACAATCGAAAACTTAATAGGATGAAATTTGCGTATTCCACTTAAAGCATATAACAGAGCAAGACTGTCCTTGCCACCTGAAATACCAATGGCAATTCTGTCATTTTCTTCAATCATTTTATAGTCATTAAGCGCACGTCTGACATAGCTGTATAATTTTTGTAATTTCAAATTTATATTGCTCCCATAAATTTCTTATCTTTTATTCAGCTAAATCACAAATAATATCCACGCACTTTTCAATACCAAGTCTTGATGAGTCTAAGCAAATATCATAATTTCTTGCATCTCCGAATTTTGTATTGGTGTAGTACTCACAGTACCTGCTTCTGCGTTTATCAACGGTTTTTATTAAATCCTTAATCTTACCTTCTGATACTCCCTGGTACATTTCCTTTTCCATCATTCGCTTGCACCTAAACTCAGGCTTGGCTGTAATGAACACATGAAGAGTATTATCAAATTCCCTTAGAATGGAATTTGAATTTCTTCCTACTATGAGGCATTTGCCTCTCTCTCCAAAATACCGTATAACATCGGATTGTGCCTGAAACATCTTTTCATTAAAGGGCTTACTGTAAAAATCAAACATACTTTGAGTAAAGCTGAAATTCGCAGGCACCTTTTCGTCCAGCTTAAATACGCTTTCCACATTTACCTGAGCTTTATCCGCTGTTGTAAGAATAATCGCCTTGTCTAAAAATTCAATTCCAAGTCTTTCTGCTACTGCTCTGCCTATTGTGCCGCCGCCAGCACCATATTCACGGCTAATAGTAATTACCTTTGTCATACAGCCTCCTTGTCTAAAGTACCTTATTAAGGAAATCTATTGTTCTTTTTTCCTTGGGGTTATCCAATACCTCCGATGGAGTACCCTGCTCTACTATATAGCCTCCATCCATAAAAATAATCCTGTCTGACACCTCTCTGGCAAAACCAATCTCATGGGTCACAACCACCATGGTCATTCCACCCTTTGCCAGCTCTTTCATAACATCCAGCACCTCTCCTACCATTTCAGGGTCCAGAGCAGATGTGGGCTCATCAAACAAAAGCACATCCGGCTCCATAGCCAGAGAACGGGCAATTGCCACTCTTTGCTTCTGTCCGCCTGACAACTGTGATGGGTATGCATGGGCTTTATCCGAAAGTCCTACTCTCTCCAAAAGAGACATGGCTTTTTTATTCGCCTCCTCTTTACTAAGCTTTTTCAGAGTGGTAGGCGCTAAAGTAATGTTTTCAATAACATTTTTATTATTAAACAAATTAAAATGCTGGAATACCATTCCAATATTTTCTCTGGCTTTATTTATATCCACATGCTTATCAGTAACATTGATACCGTCTACAATTATTGTACCCTCTGTTGCCTCTTCAAGCTGATTTATGCAACGAAGAAGTGTGGACTTTCCACTTCCTGAGGGACCTAATAGTACCACCACTTCGCCCTCTGCTATATCCAGACTAATATCTTTCAGCACCTCCAAGCTTCCAAAGGATTTTTTAAGATGCTCTATATGAATCATGGTCTTGTCAAACTTATCCATCCGGAATTTCTCCTCACTAATTAAATCAATGTTCTAACAGTCTTAGGCTTATAGCCCTCTGTCTCTAAACGGTTGATAATACTCTGCTTATGCTCTGTTCCAAAGGCCTCCAAGGTAATCCTAAGCTCCACTGCCGCATTTCTATTTATGGATACAAACTGATTATGCTCCAGTTTAATTACATTGCCGTTTTCAGATGCTATCACACTGGATACTCTTGACAGCTCCCCCGGCTTATCCGGCAGAAGCACTGATACTGTAAAAATCCTATCCCTCATTATAAGTCCCTGCTGAACCACGGATGACATTGTAATTACATCCATATTTCCACCTGAGAGAATAGATACTATCTTTTTATCCTTTACATCAAGGTATTTTAACGCAGCCACTGTAAGCAGTCCTGAATTTTCAACCACCATTTTATGATTTTCCACCATATCAAGGAATGACACTACCAAATCCTCATCCGGCACTGTAATAATATCGTCCAGATTATCCTTTAAATACGAGAATATCTCCTTGCCCGGAGTCTTTACGGCAGTACCGTCAGCAATGGTATTCACACCTGAAAGGGTCACTATCTCTCCTTTTTCAAAGGACGCTTTCATACATGCAGCCCCTTTAGGCTCCACACCTATTACCTTAATCTTTGGATTTAAAAGCTTTGCCAGCACTGACACACCTGTTGCCAGTCCGCCACCGCCTATGGGAACTAATATATAGTCCACCAGTGGAAGTTCCTTAAAAATCTCCATAGCAATAGTACCCTGCCCAGTTGCCACAGCTAAATCATCAAAGGGATGAATAAAGGTATATCCCTTTTCCTCTGCCAGTTTCAGTGCATAGTCACATGCCTCATCATACACATCCCCGTGTAATATAACCTCGGCGCCGTAGCTCTTTGTGCGATTGACCTTAATAAGAGGTGTTGTATTAGGCATTACAATTATAGCCTTAGCATTAAAGCATTTTGCAGCATATGCCACACCCTGGGCATGATTTCCCGCTGAAGCTGTAACGAGACCTCTACTTCTCTCTTCCTCAGTCAGGGTAGATATTTTATAGTATGCACCACGCAATTTATATGCACCTGTAAACTGCATATTTTCCGGCTTTAAATATACCTTATTCCCTGTGTGCTCACTTAAAAAGTCACTATAGATAAGCTTTGTTTCCAAAGCCACCTTTCTGACCGCATCACTTGCTTCCTCAAAGTCCTTTAGATTTAACATTCTTCCTCCTTAATATCAAACAATGCGTTTACAAAGGAGTCTGCGTCAAATTCCTGCAAATCCTCTATTCCCTCGCCCACTCCGATAAATTTTACCGGAATATTAAGTTCTGATTGAATTGCGATTGCAATTCCTCCTTTGGCAGTTCCGTCCATCTTAGTCAGTACTATACCGGACAATGGGGCTACCTCGGAAAATTCCTTTGCCTGCACAAGAGCATTCTGCCCTGTTGTACCATCCAGTACAATAAGATTTTCCCTTTTTATCTCAGGATAATTTCTGCCTATTATACGGTTCATCTTTTCCAGCTCATTCATAAGATTTTTCTTATTATGAAGTCTTCCTGCCGTATCGCACAAAAGCACATCTGTCTTTCTTGCTTTGGCAGCATTTACCGCATCATATATAACGGAGCTTGGGTCTGCTCCCTCCCCTGCCTTTATAATATCCACATCCGCTCTTTTTGCCCATTCTTCAAGCTGTTCTGTAGCTGCAGCCCTAAAGGTATCAGCCGCGGCAATAAGTACCTTTTTACCACGATTTCTATATATGGACGCCAGCTTTCCAATGGTAGTGGTTTTTCCTACTCCATTAACACCTATTACCATTACAATGGAGGGCTTATCCATAAATTCGTAGTCACTTTCAGACACTTTCATCTGTTCCTTTATCAGACTGACAAGGTAGTCCCTACAGGCTAAGGGCTGCTTGATATGCTCTTCCTTTACCGCAACTCTTAGCTTTGTCAAAATCTCCTCCGTAGCATGAATACCTACATCTCCCATTATGAGAATTTCCTCTAATTCCTCATAGAAATCCTCATCAATCTTAGTGTGTCCGTTAAATACTCCGTCTAAGTTACCCACCATATTATTTCGGGTTTTAGTAAGTCCCTCTTTTAATCTTGCAAAAAATCCAGCCATTTATATTCCTTTTCCCAATCTATCAGCTTAAGTCATCCTCTACTAAATTTACGCTTACAAGTGTGGAGACACCCTTTTCCTGCATGGTTATTCCATACAGTCTGTCTGCTCTTTCCATTGTACCACGTCTGTGCGTGATTACAATAAACTGTGTATGCTTTGTCAATTTATGAAGATATTTTGCAAAACGTTCTACATTGTTCTCATCCAATGCCGCTTCAATCTCATCCAAAAGACAGAAAGGAGATGGCTTTAAATTCTGAATTGCAAATAAAAGTGCAATTGCGGTAAGCGCCTTTTCTCCACCTGAAAGCTGCATCATATTTTGTAGCTTTTTTCCCGGTGGCTGTGCAATAATCTTAATTCCTGCCTCTAAAATATCCTGGTCCTCCATAAGTTCAAGAGTACCCTGTCCACCACCAAAGAGTTCTTTAAATACCTTGTCAAATTCCTTTTCTATCTCGTGGAATTTCTCTTTAAACTGACGACGCATTGCCATATCCAGCTCTTCAATAATTCCCATAAGAGTCTTTTCCGCAGCCACCAAATCATCATGCTGGGTCTTTAAGAATGTATATCTTTCAGAGACTTCCTTATATTCCTCAATAGCATTAACATTTACATCTCCCAGCTTCTTTATTTCATCCCTAAGAGTATGTGCGTCACGTTTCATGCCCTGTAAGTCGGTCATTTCAGGATTTCTCAGTCCCTCTGCATCATGAAGAGTAATCTCATATTCATTCCACATATAATCTACTCTTGACTGTAAATCCTCTTTACATTTTTCAAGCTTGGCATTTAGGCGGAATATTTCTTTATCAAGTACATTTTTAGACTCAGATAATTCTTCTCTTACTCCAAAGAAGCTCTTCTGCTTTTCTGCAAGCTCTTCCTTAAGCTTAATATTTTCTTCCAGCGTTATCTTAGTTTCTGACTGACTGGTGTGTGAAGCTGCTATGGTCTTTGTGAGCTCTTCAATCTGATTTTTTCTATCATTAATTAATTCCTCACTATTACCCAGTTCTCCTGTAATTTCAGCAAGCTCCGCCTCAAACCTTTCTCGTTCAGCCCTGATACGCTCCAAATTCTGCTGTTCAAAGCCCACTCTCTGCAAAATCTTCTCTACTGCCATTTCCTTGCTATGGAGGTCGTATGCAATTTCACTTTCTGATGTATGCTCACTTTCAAGAAGCCTTTGCAATTCTGCTATTCTCTTTTCCGTTTCCTTTTCCGTTAAAAGAGACTCCTCCAGTTCCTTGCCAATGGCAATTCGTGAAGCTTCATTTTCCTTAAGCTTATTTTCCAAGTCTGCCGACTCTTCCTTTAAGGAATTATAATCCGCCTGGTTTTCCTCCTGACGTGTTCTGGCAGAGGTCAGATTTATTCTTGCAGTATTTTGTGCAATAAACTTCTCCTGAAGCTTTAGCTTATCCTGCTCAATTTCCACTCTAAGCTTATTCCTTGTATCCTTTGTTTCCTCAATATCGGAAAGCAGCTTATCAATAGCCTTTAACGCATCCTTAATGCTTTTATCCAGTTCTTCCATTTCTCTACGTCTTGATAAAAGATTGGAATTGTTTTTAAAGGCACCACCGGAAATAGCTCCTCCGGGTACTAAAAGTTCGCCCTCAAGAGTAACCATTCTTATGCCATAATTATATTTTCTGGCAATCTTAACCGCATTATCTATAGTATCTACTACCACAATACGTCCAAGCATTGCCTTAGCTACATTTACATATTCCTTTTTGGTATGAGTCAGGGCATCTGCCATTCCCAGCACGCCTGTTTCATCCAATACCTCAGGTGTCTTAAATTCCTGTGGATTTTTAATAGAGGTCAGAGGTAAAAATGTGGCACGTCCTGCTTTTTCCCTTTTAAGGAAACCTATCATCTGCTTTGCAGTGTCTTCATCCTCAGTAACAATATTTTGAATATTGCCTCCAAGGGCAGTTTCGATAGCTACCTCATATTTTTTGTCGGTAGTAATAATATCTGCCACAACACCGATAATTCCGCTATTGTTTTCCTTTTGCTCCATCACTCGCTTAACAGAGCCGCCATAGCCCTCGTATCGCTCTGTAATATTTGAAAGAGCCTCTAATTTGGACTTATCCTTATGGTAGGAAACCTGCTTATCCCTAAGCTGCTCGTCCATAGAGGTTAAATCATTTTTATATTGCAGTGCTCTGTCTTCCTTTTCTGACTGCAATAAATTCATTTTTTCGATTTCAGCAGTTATTTCTTCAAAAGCCGATTCAAACTCTTTAATCACATCCAACTGCTTTGCTTCATCAGTTCTTGCACTTACAAGCTTACTTGTAAGCTCTGCTTTTCGTATATCTATCTGCTCTTTAACAGCCGCCAGACGCTCTCCGCTGGATTTAATATTTGCTCTTTCGCTAAGGGCTGCTATTATACTGTTTTTGCAGTCTTCAATTTCATTATTCAGGCTTTCAATGGTACTCTGCACCTTTAATAGCTGTTCTTCAACTGCTGTTTTACTTTCCTGAGCCTGTAATAATTCCTCATCTATGCTGGACTTCTTTAAGGCAATGCCCTGCTCTTCCGCAGTCTTTTCGTCAAGCTCCTTGGACACACTCTTTTTCCTGCTATCCAGATGCTCCTCATTGCCCATTGCAGAATTTATCTGCTCCTGTAATACAGTTATTCTGCTCTCTAAGCGCTCACGAATCAGACCTGCCTCCGATAAGTCATTTCTCTGCTTTTCAATGGACTGTTCTAATTCCTCTATCCTTGTAGCATTTTCGTCATATTCAAGCTTTATATTTTCGTAGCGTTCATTTACCTTTTCAAATTCCGTAGAAGCATTTTTCAGTTCCTCTTCCGTTATATTAAGTCTTTCTTTCAAGGACTCATTTTCTAAAAGGAATGAGTTAACATCTATGGTTTTTAGCTCTTCTTTTTTCTTTAAATATATTTTTGCCTTTTCAGACTGGCGCTCCAAGGGACCTACCTGTTTTTCCAGCTCCCCTAAAATATCGCTTACACGTACAAGATTAGCCCTTTCTTCTTCCAGCTTCTTTTCAGAAGCCACCTTACGCTTTTTAAATTTAACAATACCTGCCGCCTCATCAAAAAGCTCTCGCCTCTCCTCAGGCTTTCCGGATAAAATAGCGTCAATCTGACCCTGACCGATAATGGAATAACCCTCTTTACCAATACCCGTGTCATAGAACATTTCGTTAATATCTTTCAGACGACAGGGAGCACCATTTATTAAGTACTCACTTTCTCCCGAACGATATAGGCGTCTTGCCACAGTGACCTCATCATAGTCTATGGAAAGGGAACGGTCGGAATTGTCCAGAGTTATAGCCACATAGGCATAGCTTAAGGGTTTGCGCATCTGTGTTCCGGCAAAGATAACATCCTGCATGGATGCTCCTCTAAGCTGTTTAATACGCTGTTCTCCAAGTACCCATCTGACAGCATCTGCCACATTACTCTTTCCCGAACCATTAGGACCTACAATACCTGTAATTCCATTATGAAACTGAAAGTTAATCTTATTTGCAAAGGACTTAAAGCCCTGTACCTCTATCTTTTTTAAATACATAAATCCCCTGCCCTTTTAAAGGGTGTCCTTTTTCAATAATTTTATTGCTTCAAATGCTGCCTGCTGTTCTGCGGACTTTTTGGTTCTGCCCTTGCCATATCCCACTGTCTTTCCATCTAAAACAGCCTCTACCTCAAAAACTTTTGCATGATCCGGCCCTGACTCATTTATCAGCTCATATTCAAAGCTTTTAAACTCTCTTGCCTGAATAATCTCCTGCAATAGAGTTTTGCTGTCATTAAACAGTGCCATATCCTCACTTCCCGAAAGGACAAACTCCTCTATGAAATCCTTGGCAGCCCTAAATCCTCCGTCTAAATAGATGGCACCTATTACAGCCTCGCATACATCGGATATAATGGAGTCCCTGTCTCTTCCGCCGGTAATATCCTCGCCTTTTCCAAGTCTTATAAATTCTTCCAGTCCCAGTTTCCTTGCGCAGTAAGCCAATGCCGGCTCACATACAAGGCCTGCTCTTGTCTTAGTCAGCATACCCTCTGCCATATCAGGATTTTTAAAGAATAAAAATTCACTGGAAATAAGCTCTAATACTGCATCTCCCAGAAATTCCAGACGTTCATAATTTTCAGTTTTATTTATTTTTCTTTCGTTGGCATAAGAGCTATGGGTAAGAGCCTGCTCTAAAAGTCCTTTGTTTTTAAACAAATATCCAATTTTCTTTTCCAATAGTGATGTATCAGTAATGTGTAGCATACATACCCTCACAAACCAAAAAGCCCTTAAAGGGCTTTTTGAATTTACTCAATTTCGTTTTTAATAAGTTCAACTGCCTCGCCGACAGTAGTAATTTTCTCAGCCTTCTCCGGTGGAATTTCAATATCAAACTCTTCTTCCAAACCCATAATAATCTGGAATACGTCCAGAGAATCCGCACCTAAATCATCCATAAATGTGGTCTCAGCAGTGATTTCATCAGGATCCACACTAAGTACCTCAGCTATTACCTTTTTTAATTTTTCAAGTTCCATATTCCTTACCTCACATCCTTATTTTTCTTCGCCCTCTATGGCTGTCTTTATTTTTTCTGTAATATTTTGTTCTTTAAACAGAACACATTGTAGCAGTGTGTTTTTTATTTCCTTTGGAGTACTGCTACCATGGGTTTTAACCACCAGTCCTTTAAGTCCCAGCATTGGTGCTCCGCCATACTCACTGGCATCAAAGGTTTTCAGGGTCTTTTTAAGCGCCGGCTTCACAAGTAACGCACCAAGCTTACTTCTAAGAGTGGACATCATTCCCTCCTTTATCTTGGATAAAAGAGTACCGCCTATTCCCTCATACAGCTTAATTACCACATTTCCTACAAAGGCATCACAGACTATTACATCTGCATATCCTGCCGGAATATCCCTTGCCTCTATACTTCCTATAAAATTAATATCGGGGCAGGCATTTAATAATGGATAAGTCTCTTTCACAAGCGCATTTCCTTTTTCTTCTTCTGCACCAATATTTAATATGGCAACTCTGGGGCTTTTAATGCCCACAACATTTTCCATATATATGGAGCCCATTTTAGCAAATTGAACCAACATTGAAGCTCTGGCATCCACATTTGCTCCGCAGTCCACTAACAGCGCCACTCCATCCTTAGTCGGTATAAGAGGGGCTAAAGGAGCTCTTTCCACACCTTTAATTCTGCCTATTACTACCTGTCCTCCCACAAGGGTGGCACCCGTAGAACCTGCTGACACATAGGCATCACACTCCCCATTTTTTACCATATTCATAGCTTTTACAATGGATGAGTCTTTCTTTTTCCTTATTGCCATAACAGGAGCTTCTGAGTTTTCAATTATCTCCGGAGCGTCCACAATAATAAGTCTGTCTTTATTGTAGCTTTCATTTCCAAGACATTCCTTTATCTTAGCCTCCTGCCCCACCAGATAAACCATAAGTCTGTCATTTTGGGCAATAGCTTCCAGGGCACCGGTTACATTACACATGGGGGCATTATCCCCTCCCATTGCGTCCAAAGCAACCTTTGTATAGTTTTGCATAATTTCCCTCGCTGCATTTTTATTGCTTTAATAACTATACTAAAGCATAATCCAAAAATCAACCTGCTTGATGGATTTCTTTATTAATTTCTTTATATATGTGCTAAAATAAAATATCCACTATGAATATAGGCTGATAATTATGGTTTTATATTACCATACAGATTATTGAATGAGGAGATTATTTATGAGTATTCGTGATGATGTAATAAAAATGAAAGCCGCAGCACCTCTTTTGGCGGCAGCTTCAAGCACCCTTAGAAATCAGGCACTGTCCGCCGTATCTGCCACCTTAAAAGAAAGGCAGGAGGATATCTTTAGAGCAAATAAGACGGACCTTGAAGCCGCAGAAAAAAACAATATCCCGGAGTCCGTTATTAAAAGGCTTAAATTTGATGAACATAAATTACAGGATGTAGTATCCGGTATAGAACAGCTAATCAGCCTGCCTGACCCCATTGGCAAAGTAAGCTTAAACAGGGAATTGGATGAGGGACTTACCCTTAGCAGAATAAGCTGCCCTATAGGTGTAATAGGTGTCATATTTGAAGCCAGACCCGATGCTCTCGTACAAATAGCAACCCTTTGTATTAAAAGTGGCAACTGCGCCATATTAAAGGGTGGCAGGGAAACTGCCAGTACAAATAAAGTTCTTTTTGAAATAATCCATGAAACCATTATAAATGAGGGTATACCCGCCGACTGTATGCTGCTCGCCAGTACCCATAGCGAAATTGACGAGCTACTTGGCTGTGTTGGCTTTGTGGATTTACTTATCCCCAGAGGCTCCAATGCCTTTGTAAAATATATTATGGACAATACTCAAATCCCTGTTATGGGGCATGCTGATGGTATATGCCATATATATGTGGATGAGTATGGGGATTTTGATATGGCAAAAAAAATAATTATTGATGCCAAAACCCAGTATACCGCCGCCTGCAATTCTGTGGAGACCATACTTGTCAATAAAAATATAGCCAAAGACTTCCTGCCCATGCTTGTAGATGCGCTTAAAGAAGCAGAGGTCAATCTCTTAGGCGATGATGAGGTTCGCAGTATAGTGGCTATAGAGCCTTTGACCTCTGAGGGCTACAAGGAATACCTTGCTCTTACCGCTTCCGTAAAGCTGGTTAAGGATACTTCGGAGGCCGTTTCCTTTATAAACAGCCACGGCTCCCATCACACAGATGCCATTATTACTGATAATAGAGATAATGTAGAGTATTTCCTACAGATGGTGGACTCCGCAGGAGTATATCACAACTGCTCCACCAGATTTGCCGATGGCTTCAGATACGGCTTTGGTGCCGAAGTGGGTATCAGCACCTCAAAGCTCCATGCCAGAGGTCCCGTAGGTCTTGAGGGGCTCTTAACCTATAAATACAAGCTGCTTGGCAGAGGACAGATTGTCGGCGACTATGCCACCGGCAAGGCTAAGTTTAATTTTAAGGATATTTAGATATTCCTAAAGCAAAAATGTCTGAGGTTCACAAGTTCGGTGCAATCTCAGACATTTTTAATTTCTTTAGCTTTTATCAAGCACCCAAGCCTAATTTTTAATAACAAACTCCTCTTTATCTATTGTTGATGTTCTATAATCCTTTACAGCGAATTTTATCCTGTTTAAGTCCTCGCCTAGCTGATATCTTCTAAACAGCTCTATTTTTCTTTCATACCCCTCCCCGATTAAATTAATTCGCTTATCATCAATCTGTGAGTCCAGACCATAAATATCTTCCACAAAGGAACGCGAGGGTAGCTTTGTAACATCCAATAAATTTCTATCTGATACAAGCTCTAACAGCCTTAACTCCTCTCCGGCAAAGCTTTCCGTCCGTATACTAAGAAGTCCTTTATCACCGGATGGTACACTGTCCTGCACAAATAAGCATTTACCACTGTCATAAATCGGAGCAGGCATTGCAAACTGCAAGGTTTCTGCATCTCTTAATATAGAAATATTACCAAGATGACGGTCCCTGCCCGACAGCACAAAATCCGATAAAATCATATAGTCCAAATATTTTCTAAGTACATCCTCTTCCAGTCCGTATTTTTTGCAAAGTTTAATAAAATGTTCAAAATATGACACATCATCAGGCTTCTTCTCAGAAGCTACCACATCATACGCAGATATTAGCTCCAGCTCCTTTGAGGTAAATAATTTTGAATAGCAACCATAATCATAGCTTCGACCATTAATCTTAATAAGCTTATATTTAGTATAATTATCAAAGCCCTGCATTTCATGTAATTTTGAGGCTATTACTTCATTAATACTCTCAGAAGACCGATTATCCCTGTTTCCCTTTAATAGTCCCCGTTCTCCATTCAATATTGTCCAGCTTTTTTCCAATGTTCCCTGAAGCGAGCCATTGGGAGTGTAATGTGGTATGCCTTCTTCATTTTTATCCTCTGCTTCTCCAAGCATTATATTTCCATGAAAATCATTGTCAAACAAATTCACATCAGTCCAGGTCATTCCTGAATCTAAAGGAGAAATCCAATAATAATCCGTTAAAGACAGTCCTAAATTTTTCAGCAAAAAATCTTCGGTTCCAAGAAGTCCTTTTTTCTCAAGCATCTTCCTGATATTTCCCTGACTTATGGGTATAGCTCTTCTCTTCCACCATTGTTTTAACCAGTCAAAATTATTTGCATCATGCAATGGAGCCAGCGTAGGATTTACTAATTTCTGATGAAATTTATACACACTACCGTCAGGGGCAAAGTCTATAATTGTTATAATCTCATCTTTTCGTTTTAGCACATAATTCATAGTTTTCCTCCATTTCATAATCTGCTATTAGTTTTTCCATTTGCCACAGCGCTATGCTTTCAATAAACATTGTAGATTCCCTTTTTACTAAGCATAGCTCATCCCTATACTCCCTATTTTTATATTGAAATTCCAACACATATTTTTTGTTCTTTATATTAACTGTTCCTTTTGTAAAATATTCCTCTAAATAAATACTTATCTGATTGGAGCATAATTCATACAAAGCATCCATAGAAATATTTAATATGCCCGCCAGCTTATATAAAATCCCAACTCTGACATTAGCTATATCCACTTTATGATTTGCTATGTCATTTAGTGTGCTATATGGAATTCCACTTTTTTCCGCCAGCTTATATATAGATATTTCCTTTTGTTTTAAAAATTCTTTTAACATAATAATAAACCGTTTCCTAAATGTAAGTTGATACGAACAAATTAAATTCATCTATACAATTTCTTACATCAATATTATACCGCTATATCGGTATAATGTAAAAGACTATTTTATCCATATTATAAATCCTATTGCACGAAAAAAGCTGTGGAGAAAACTCCACAGCTTTTCATAATCACTATCTTAATTAATCTACAGCTACGATTTCTTTTTTGTTGTAAGAACCGCAAGCCTTGCATACTCTGTGAGGCATCATAAGAGCACCACACTTAGAGCACTTTACAAGTGTAGGAGCTGACATCTTCCAGTTAGCTCTTCTCTTATCTCTTCTACCCTTAGATGATTTATTCTTTGGACAAATTGACATATCGTTACACCTCCTTATCAGTGTTAAAATCCTTATATCGCTTTTCCGGACTCTGCACATCAAAGTTATGTCACCGGTTAACGCGCTTTTGTATTATATGACGCTTAGCACACTTTGTCAATAGTTTTTTATACAAGCTGTGCCTGAACTGCCGTAAGAGCCACAACACCTACTACATCCTGCCAGCTACATCCTCTGGATAAGTCATTTACAGGTCTTGCCAGTCCCTGAAGCATAGGTCCATAGGCCTCTGCCTTACCCAATCTCTGTACCAGCTTATAGCCAATATTTCCTGCATCAAGGTTGGGGAATATAAGCACATTTGCCTTACCTGCCACCTCCGAGCCTGGAGCCTTACTCTTTGCTACAGATGGAACCAATGCCGCATCAGTCTGCAATTCTCCATCTATTACAAGACTTGGATATTGTTCCTGGGCAATTCTTGTAGCCTCAACCATTTTATCTACCAATGGATGCTTTGCGCTTCCCTTTGTAGAATGGGACAACATGGCGATGCAGGCCTTTGCACCTACCAGATTTTTAAAGGACTTTGCCGAGGTATCTGCAATAGCAGCCAGCTCCTCTGCATTAGGGTCCTGATTAAGACCACAGTCCGCAAATAAAAAGGTTCCATTATATCCAAATTCACAATCCGGCACATCCATAATGAAAAAGCCACTTACAAGCTTTGTTCCCGGTGCTGTTTTTAGTATCTGCAAAGCAGGTCTTAATACATCCGCAGTTGCGTGACAGGCTCCTGCCACCATCCCGTCTGCATCATTACATTTAACCATCATTACTCCAAATGTAAGATAATCAGACAACAGGGTTGTCCTTGCCTTTTCCATTGTCATACCCTTAGATTTTCTAAGCTCGTAAAGGGTCTCCACATACTCATCTAATTTGTCTGCGTTTTTAGGGTCAATAACCTGTACACCGGTCAAATCAATATCCAGCCAGCCTGCACCATCCATTATCTTTTCTTCATTACCCACAAGGATAATATTAGCTATTCCCTCTTCTATAATATGGGATGCGGCCACCAATGTTCTTTTATCCGTTGTCTCCGGTAAAACTATTGTTTTAACATCGGCTCTTGCTTTCTCTTTTATTTTGTCAATATATGAACCCATTCATAACCTCCGTTGCAAATACATATTATTTTATAATATAGTTATTATATGCTATGACAAAGATTGTATACAAGGCAAAAATGATGGCTTTTTGTACAAAATTAAGTGCAATTTTCCTATAAAGGTGGTATGATATTTATTTAACGATTTTTTGATATTTTATTAACAATTTTTTGAGGAAAAACTGATGATTACAGGCATTATTTCAGAATATAATCCTTTCCACAACGGACATAAATTTCAGATTGAACAGGCTCGAAAAATGGGGAGTGAATACATAATCGCCATTATGAGTGGCAACTTTACCCAAAGGGGCGAGTCCACCATCACGGATAAATATTCACGAACAGAAATGGCATTAAAAAACGGGGTGGATTTAGTCATTGAACTCCCTGTTATATTTGCCACAGGGGATGCCGGTATATTTGCAAGAGGCGGTGTAAATCTTTTAAACAGCCTTGGTGTTGTTGACAGGATTTGTTTTGGTACGGAAACAGGCAGCATATCCTTTTTATCCGAGCTTGTCACATTTTTTAATAATCCACCTAATGAATATTTAGAGAAACTGGATTTACTTTTAAAATCAGGCTTAAACTTTCCCACTGCACGTAGCACTGCTTTAAAGAATTATTTTAAAGAGACGGATATTGACCTTATAAAAGGGTCAAATATGATTTTAGGCATTGAATACTGTCAGGCACTTAAAGAGCTTAATTCAAATATTATTCCTCTTCCCATCGAGCGCAAGGGGGCAGACTATAATGATGATGAATTGGACTTTTTAGGACTTAGCAGTGCCAGCGCCATAAGAAAAGTACTGTCAGAATGTTGTAACACCATCACAGATACCATGGGAATTTCGGGCTTGGGCTACAGCTCTCATTATATTAGCTTAAACTCTCTTAAAGAACATATGCCTGAAGCCTCTGTGGAAATTTTAGTTAATTCCCCTCTTATGTTTCCTGAGGATTTTTCATCCATTCTGCACCACAAGCTTATAATGCATGAGGATTTTTCAAAGTATTTGGATATCACAGAGTCCTTTAGCAAAAGAATTATAGCAAATAGATTTTCCTATTCTGATTATTATAGTTTTTGCGGACTATTAAAAACAAAAAATATTACCCACGCAAGCGTACAGCGTCTCCTATCTCATATTCTGCTGGAAATAAATGAGATGCCACGTAATGTAGGCTATGCCAGAGTTTTAGGCTTCAAAAAAGGAACTTCAGAATTGCTTTCGAAAATAAAAGCCAATTCCAAAATTCCTTTAATTACAAAG
Source organism: Lachnospiraceae bacterium (assembly GCA_041826605.1). Lineage (GTDB taxonomy): Bacteria > Bacillota > Clostridia > Lachnospirales > Lachnospiraceae > Colinaster. The sequence continues at coordinate 22,893 of JBHAJK010000056.1, forward strand.
CTGGCTGATGTCGCCCCTAATCCCTGTCTCGAAGCAGATATAAAAGCCGCACATCTGTATGAAGCTCTAAAATCCGATAAATACGGCACTAAGTTCCAAAATGAATATTCCAGACAGCTTGTTATGGTAGATTAAAATATTTTCCTTGCCACCACCACAAAGCGACCATCCTCTTCTGATGAGTCGCAGGTGGAAAGGGTAATAAGCTTATCTCCATATTTAGCCTCTACTCCCGTATCATACAGTGACATTTCTGCCATTGACTCCATATTGGAATAAAATTCATCACTGCTGGTAGCATCCAAAAACTGATAATACTTAAATACAATCTCCTCTTCACTATATATTCGTGAGCGAAACACATACATTACCTCATATGTGCCTGTCTCATAAATAGTATCAAAGGTAAATGTAGGATTTTCTTCCCAAAATGACTTCTTTGCATAATAATTCAGCTTTCCAAACATCTTTCCCGATTTCATATGATGTCCGTAAATAATGGTATTATCCCCCGGAAAAGCCGCGTCACAATCCTTATCCATAAATAGAGAACCATTTTTATCATATTCCTGATTATAATTATGGTCTAAATAATATTCATTATTTGTGGTCTGCATAACAGGATAATCGATTCCACAAGCCTCTATTTTCAACCACCCTACCAGTTTTCTGTTCTTCTGATACAGCGTTTCATATTTTTTTAAAATAGGAGGCTTATCCTTTGCTTCCTCATAGTTGATCGTGACAGTTCCACCACTGTCCTCCTTAACCATTGCTGATAAATTACTATATTCCGCATCATTTTTATGGTAGAGCGCAAAGTAAAATATTAAATAGCCCACACTTCCTATTATGCACATTCCCAGGACGAATAGTGTTATGCTTCTCTGTCGCTGCTTCTTCTTCATTTCTCTAAGAATTTGCAGCTTCATTTCTGCATCATAGTCATCAAACTCCACCGTCTCTACCGGCTCTTTTTTCTTAGCGGCAGGCTCAGGCTTATTTTTCAAAGCTTTATAAATCTCCTCTATTTCTTCTAAAAAATCCTCTCCTAAAATAGACTCAAATTTATACACTCCGGCTTCTAAAGCCTCTTTCAGCCTTTCCACCTGTAGCCTGTCAGTCTTATCCAGAGTCTTTTCTATCTGTTCAATTGTCCTGTTATCATGCCATGCCCTTGCATAATCTATCTTTGTCCTAAAGACACGGCCTCTTACCTTTAGTGTTTCCTTATCCATATAACCAAATTGGGGGGAGAATAATTATTCTCCCCTCATTACCTTACTTAACTACAATGTTTACAATCTTTCCAGGAACATAAATTTCCTTTACAATTGTTTTTCCATCTACAAAGGGCTTTACACCCTCGCACTCCTTAGCCTTTGAAAGTGCAGAGTCCTTGTCCTCATCCACAGCAAGCTCAACAGTTCCTCTGACCTTACCGTTGACCTGAACTCCTATCTCTACTGTATCCTCCCTGCATGCCTCTTCATCATACACAGGCCAGCTCTCATAGGCTATAGTATCCTTATGCCCCAATATACTCCACATCTCCTCGCCTACATGAGGAGTAATACATGAAAGCATTTTTATAATACCCTCAGCATATTCCCTGGGACAAGAGCCCTCTTTATATACAGCATTTACAAATATCATCATCTGAGAAATAGCTGTGTTAAATGCCAGCTTTTCAAAGTCATTTGACACTTTTTTTACAGTCTGATGATAAAGCTTTGTAAGGGCTTCTTTCCTGTCATCCTTTAAATTCTCTTCCTGTGTAAAGAAATTCCATACTCTGTTAATAAAACGGCTGGCTCCCGCCACACCCTGAGAGCTCCAGGGCTTTGAAACCTCCAAAGGACCCATGAACATTTCATAGAGCCTTAAGGTATCAGCACCATATTCCCTTACTACGTCAGATGGATTAACCACAAATTCAGGGAAGCGCTTACCCATTTTAATACCGTTCTCCCCAAGTATCATACCCTGATGAACCAGCTTCTTAAATGGCTCTTTAACCGGAGACAAGCCCAAATTATGAAGAAATATATTCCAAATTCTGGAATACATCAAATGTCCCACTGCATGCTCAGGACCTCCCACATAGAGGTCTACAGGCATCCAATGCTTCAAAAGCTCCTGATTTGCAAATTCATCATTATTATGTGGGTCAATATATCTTAAGAAATACCAGCTACTGCCTGCACTACCGGGCATAGTGGAGGTCTCTCTTACGCCCTTTATTCCATTTTTATCATACTGCTTCCATTCAGTAGCATTTTCCAAGGGTGCCTTGCCGTTCTTTCCCTTATAATCCGAAAGTACGGGAAGTACCAGGGGCAGCTCTTCATCACTTAAGGGCACAATATTCCCCTCCTCTGTATGAACTACAGGCACCGGCTCTCCCCAATATCTCTGACGTGCAAAAATCCACTCTCTGAAATGATAATTAACAGTTCTTTTTGCAATGCCCATTTTTTCAAGCTTTGCTGTTATGGCTTCCTTTGCCTCTTCCACAGTAAGACCCGTAAACTCTTCGGAATTAATAAGCTTGCAGCCCTTGCCAAGGTAATCCTGCTTTTCAAAAGCAGATTCACTTACATCCCTTCCATCAATTACCTGAAGCATTTCTATGCTATGAGCTATGGCATACTCAAAATCTCTCTGGTCATGGCTGGGTACTGCCATAACCGCACCTGTTCCATAGCTGGCAAGTACAAAGTCTCCGATAAACATTCTTACTTCTCTTCCGTTTACCGGATTGATACAGGTAATACCCTTGAGCTCACAGCCGGTTTTACCCTTGTTAAGCTCGGTACGGTCCATATCATTCTTTTTCTTTGTTTCATCTATATATGCCTGTACTTCATCCTTATTGAGTACTCTTGGCATAAGCTCCTGCACCAGCTCTCCATCGGGAGCCAATACCATAAAGGTAATTCCGTAGATTGTTTCAATACAGGTAGTAAAAATAGAGAATTTTCCACCACCTACAATATTAAACTCCACCTCTACACCTATAGATTTTCCAATCCAGTTTCTCTGAATTTCCTTGGTAGATTCAGGCCAGTCAATTTCGTTAAGTCCTGACAGCAGCTCCTCTGCAAACGCAGGCTGGTCAATAACCCACTGCTTCATATTCTTACGAACAACAGGATAACCACCTCTCTCTGACTTTCCATCAATTACCTCGTCATTGGAAAGCACTGTTCCCAGCTCTTCACACCAGTTGACAGGCATATCAATATATTTTGCATAGCCTTTTTCATAAAGTCTTTTAAAAATCCACTGTGTCCATTTATAAAAATCAGCATCAGAGGTAGCAAGCATTTTATCCCAGTCATAGTCAAAGCCCAGCTCCTTTAGCTGCTTAGAAAAAGTCTTTATATTTTCCTCAGTAAATCCATTGGGATGATTACCTGTAGAAACCGCATACTGCTCCGCAGGAAGACCAAAGCTGTCATAGCCCATGGGATGAAGTACATTAAAGCCTTTCATTCTCTTCATACGCGACATTATATCTGTTGCGGTATACCCCTCAGGATGACCTGCATGAAGCCCTACTCCTGATGGGTATGGAAACATATCAAGTACATAATATTTAGGCTTGGAAAAATCCCAGACATCTGTTTTAAAGGTCTTATTCTCCTCCCAATATTTCTGCCATTTCTGCTCTATTTCACTATGATTATAGGTTATAGCCATTTTATTCTCCTCCATTATTTAACTCAAGATATTATATGCTTTATTTAATTAAAGTGCAACCCATCCCCTTGCGGTTCTGTACCCCCTAGAGGTTCTGTACCCCCTAGAGGTTCTGTGCCTAATCAAAAGTCTTTTTACCCCTTGCCTTATAGCATCATCCAATATGTCCAAACTGTTGCAAGGCTTATAATGAGCTGCATCAATACAAATCTGTAGCATACCTGGGTATCGGACCAGCCTATAGCCTTTCTGGCGTGGTCATGCAATGGGCATCTGGTATTTTTTAATATTTTTATCTTTAAAAATCTAAGCAGTGCCACCTTTAAAAGCCCCAATCCTCCATCTAAAAGCATTACCAGAGATATGGGAATATATAGGAATGGGCTTCCGCTCTTTAATGCTGCTATGGCAATCATCACACCCAATGCCCTGCTTCCTGCATCTCCCATAAGAATTGTACTCGGAGAAGCATTAAACCATAAATAACCGATTAGTGTTACCATGCAAAGCATAATTGTATAAGTAAAATCATTAATTCCACCATTGTGGCTCATAATAACATAAAAAGTACCCAGTGTTACAATGCTTAGGCTTGCAGACAGTCCATCCACTCCATCAGTACAATTTGTTACATTAATCGCAGTCCAAACCAGTACTACAATCAATAGTCCAAATACGGGATAGGGGATGCTTATATTCCGGCCTCCAAGTATTCCTAAATATATGGTATTTCCATTATAGAAAAGATAGTTTACGGCTATTGCCACTGATAATAGCAAATCTATGCCACCCTTGACATATTCATTCCAGGGCTTGCTTGATGCATCATCCAAATATCCCGACATCATACTTAAAGCTACCACTGCCAGGTAAATGGTTCTTTCCACCGACAGGTCGTTAAACAATATGTCACATATGACTAACACACATATAAACAAAATGCCGGCTCCCCTTGCCTTTCCTCTGGACAATGTCCCATCCACCGCAAAGGCTCTCCCCTGGTCATGGGGTAGTCGCTCCTTAAAAATTACCATAAATAATATTGTTAGTACAAAGGCACAAATTACGCCTGCCAAATATATAAAACTGCTGTTTGACATCAAATAAAGCATATTTTCCTCGTTTCAATTCTTCCTATAAAAATGTAATATCGTTCAAATACCTATAATACTACAATATTGTGTATTCCTCTACAAGTAAATTTTAAATAAAGTACAGACATAAAGCACAGCCCCTGAAGAATATTATTCTCCA
>JBHAJK010000057.1:0-3299 GCA_041826605.1 Lachnospiraceae bacterium
AATGGTGGTGTTGATATTGCTCCTACAATGGATTTACTCCCTGAAGAAGTAGTTGCGCAGGTAACAGAAGTTAAGGAAAAGCTTTTAAGTGGCGAAATCGTAGTTCCTGATGGAAAGGATGCTTTCGAGGCTAAGTACGGCGACGTTTACGAGTTAGACTAAATAACTGTCTGTAGCATTAAGCTAAGAGCAAATTATGTGGAGAGTTGTGGGCAACCATGGCTCTCCATAATTAAAGGATTTAAAAGCAGTTTTTTGTACGAAAGGAAGAGATGTTAAAGACTCTCATTGGTAAAAAATGAAAGATATTACTATGGATAGGGTAAATGAAACCAGAAATAATATATTGGAAATTATTAAAAGTTCATCACTTACCCACGAACAAAAGGTTAACAGTCTGGCAGGACAGGCAGATTCATTATTAGAAATTCTGGACTTGCCGGAGGGACTTAATGAGCTGATGAATACTGACCTTGATAGAAAATGTATCTGTGATTTAAATGAGGGTCATGCACCAATGCGTCCTCGCTATATTATTCCGGATTATTCCATACTTATGAACAAGGGATGTGAATTTTTGGATTTAGAGGCACCAACTGATTTGGCAGAGGCTCTTAATACCCTTTTGATTTTCTATAAGCATGTACCAAGTGTTACAAATTTCCCTGTATATGTGGGACAGCTTGATACCTTATTAGAGCCATATATGGATGACGTAACAGATGAGGAGGCTAAAAAGCTTCTAAAAATGTTTTTCATACATTTAGACAGAACCATTACAGATTCCTTTGCCCATGGCAATTTAGGACCTGCACCTACAAGAGCAGGAAGTCTTATTTTAGAAGTGGAAAAGGAATTGGAAAATGCAGTTCCCAACTTTTCTCTTAAATACGAAAAGGGTTTAACCACAGATGAGTTTGCTCTTGAAGCTATTGACTGTGCACTTCACAGTGCTAAGCCCAGCTTTGCAAACCATAAAATGTTTAGTTCTGAATTTAAAGGGGATTATGTTATTGCCAGTTGTTATAATGGATTGCCTTTAGGTGGTGGAGCGTATACTCTGGTTCGTATGATTTTGTCAAATATTGCTAAGCGTTCTGAAAATATTGAAGATTTTAAGGATAATCAGCTTCCATATGTAATGGATGTAATGGCAAGGTATATGGACGAGCGAATTAAATTCGAGGTAGAGGAAAGTGGCTTCTTTGAAAACAATTTCCTTGCTAAAGAGGGCTTTATTCACAGAGATAGATTTTCAGCTATGTTTGGAATGGTAGGTTTAGCTGAATGTGTCAATATTCTTTTAGAAAAAGAGGGTACCCCCGGAAGATACGGTCATTCTGAAAATGCAAACAATTTAGGTGTGGAAATTATGGATATTATTGATAACTTCAATAAAAACCATAAAAATACCTATTGTGAGGTTTCAAATAACAACTTTATGCTTCATGCTCAGGTTGGTATTTCTGATGATATAAATATTTCTCCCGGAACAAGAATTCCTATTGGAGAGGAGCCTAAGGAGCTTATAGACCAGCTTAAGGTTTTAAATCGTTTCCACAAATATTTTCCGTCAGGTACAGGAGATTTATTCCCCATAGATGTTACGGTGCACAGAAATCCTGAATATGTGCTGGATATCATTAAAGGTGCCTTTGATATGGATTTAAGATATATGTCATTCTACTCCAGCGACAGTGATGTGGTAAGGGTAACAGGATATCTTGTTAAGCGCTCGGAAATGGAAAAGCTTTCTTGTGGTCAGGCGGTTTTACAGGATACAACAGCCCTTGGACTTGGAGCTAATTTAAGCGGACATGCCCTGGAGCGTAAAGTCAGATAATGAAAGTACCTGTAAATAAAATCATACCGTTTAGCAGCGTGGATGGACCGGGAAACAGAACTGTTATATTTTTGCAGGGCTGTAATATTGACTGTAAATACTGTCATAATCCTGAAACAAGAGAAGTATGTATTAAATGTGGAGACTGTGTTAAGACATGTCCTGTAGGAGCTTTAAAGCAGGCTGCAAATGGGGATATTTTATATGATGAGAATATTTGCGTGGATTGTGATACCTGCATAAAGGTATGCAAGCATAACAGTACACCAAAATGTAGGTATTTAACGCCTGCACAAGTCTATGAAATTGTAAAAAATCAAATTCCCTTTATAAGGGGCATAACTGTTTCAGGTGGCGAGTGTATGCTGTATCCTGAGTTTATACAACAGCTTTTTGCACTAGCTAAGCAGGATGGACTTTCTACCCTTATTGACAGCAATGGAACCTTTGATTTTAGTAAGCATCTGGAGCTTTTAAAAGCTACTGACGGAGTAATGCTTGATATAAAAAGCTTTGATGAAAATGACCATATTAATGTTACAGGTCATACAAATAAAACAGTAATTAAAAATGCCCTGTTTTTACTTGAGACAGGAAAGCTTGAAGAGATTAGGGCAGTAGTAGTAGAAGATTTATATTCTGCTAAAAACAGTATTGAGGGTATTGGTAAATTATTATCGAAAAATTCAGATAATAAAAATATAAGAATTAAGATTATTGCCTACAGACCAATTGGGGTTAGAGAGCAATTTTCCCACTATCAGATACCAAAGCCGGAATTTTTAAATGAACTTAAAGAAATTCTTTCAGGATACGGTTTTGATAATGTAGTTATTATTTAATTAATCGAGGAGGCGACACTTTGGGAAGAACAAGTCATATGGACAATAAGTCCGTTGTGGTCGAAATGAAGAATATTGTAAAAAAATTCGGAGATTTCACAGCTAACGACCACATTCAGCTAAAGGTGCATAAGGGAGAGGTTCACGCTATCTTAGGCGAAAATGGTGCCGGAAAAAGTACACTTATGAATGTACTTTGCGGGCTATATAAGCCTACAGAGGGGGAAATTTATTTAAACGGTAAGGCTGTGCATTTCAACAGCCCTAAAGATGCCAGCGATATGGGAATCGGTATGGTACATCAGCATTTTATGCTTATTCCCCCATTTACCGTTACTGAGAACATTATACTTGGAATTGAGCCTACAAAGGGTGTGGTAGTGGATAAAAAGGTTGCCAGAGAAAAGATTATGGAGCTTTCAAAGCGCTATAATATGGCAATTGACCCAGATGCAAAAATACAGGATATATCTGTAGGTATGCAGCAGCGTGTAGAGATATTAAAGGTGCTTTACAGAGGTGCTGACGTGCTTATTTTAGATGAGCCCACAGCTTCCCTTACTCCACAGGAGATTGAGGGTCTTATGGATATTATTGACAATCTGACCCATGAC
>JBHAJK010000058.1:0-28393 GCA_041826605.1 Lachnospiraceae bacterium
AAGCAGCTTGCAACTTTCGTTTTCAAATTAAATAAAATTAGCAGGACTGAAAGAACTTCATAGAAGCAGACAAAGGAATTGCCAGGCAGTTGATAGAATATTTGAATAATCAATTTTAAGGGGAAAAGCTTATGGAATTAAGATTTAATGCAGTTATTATTCAAAACGGCACTATGGATGCGGCATATGTAGAAGTACCATATGACATAAAAGAGCTATTCGGGAAAGGCAGACTTCTTGTAAATGCTACTTTTGACGGAGTGCCTTATAGCGGTCAGGTAGTAAAAATGAAAACTCCATTTTACATAATTGGAATTACCAAAGAAATTCGTAAGAAAATTAATAAAAGCTTTGGAGATACGGTTGAAGTGGTTCTTAAGGAGCGATGATTTTGTATGATGCCACCGGAAATTTATTCATCCACAAGAGAAGAAAGAGAAAATTATATAAAAGAAAAATTTGCTTGTAAGCATAATTGTGAGATTTGCGGTCTGTGCCAGGTATTTAAGGGCAAAGAGCCGGAGGCTGTATACAGGGATTATATTGAGGGAATCAAGGATTATGCCGGTATAACGGAAGAGTATAGGAGATAAAAAAGATTTGGTAAAAAAGAGAGGCCACAAACAATGATTTTTTTAAAAGAAGCAAACTTAGAAGATGCAGTAGAAGAATTTGAAATGGTGCTGCAGATGCCGGAAGATGAGATATATCTTTCTGTTCATATTGTCAAGTAGCCGCAGAGCAGACGGCTGAGTTTTGCCAAGTTCAATCCAACTTATATGTATCACATTACTCAAATAAGTTGCCAAATTCCAGGCTCTAAATATTTAAAACAAATTTATTATAAAGAATATACCCAAAGATATTGCAAAAAACAGCGTTAGATTATATTGTGAGATATGGTGTATTTATGTAATAGACCGTACCTGGGAGAAAAAATATGTTTAGAAAAATGAGACGTTTTAAACAGCAGATTACGGCTGAAGAATGTAGAGAAATTTTGACAACACAAAAAAGAGGTGTGCTGTCGCTTGTAGGAGACGGGGGATATCCATATGGTATTCCCCTTAATCACTGGTATTGTGAAGAAGACGGATGCATTTATTTTCACGGTGCCAAGGAGGGGCACAAGCTGGATGCCATAGAAAATAATAATAAGGCAAGCTATTGTGTCTATGATGAGGGATATAGAAACCCCGGCGAGTGGGCGCTTAATGTAAAGAGCGTTATAGCTTTTGGACGCATAGAAAAAGTCAGCGATGAAAATAAGGCGAGAGAAATATGCACACACCTTGTGAAAAAGTTTACCAATGATAATGAATATCTGGAAAAGGAATTAAAAAATGCTCTGCCACGGGTGCAGTGCCTTAAATTTATTCCCGAGCATATGACCGGAAAACTTGTAAATGAGTCATAGACCGGGAATAAAGGTTATATTAAAGAAAAAATATTCAAGGAAGTATTTATAAATGACAATATATTTTATTTTGGAAATATCCGGGATAATTGTTTTTGCAATGTCGGGAGCAATGGCGGGTATCAGGGCAAAAATGGATATGCTGGGAGTAATGGTAATGGGACTTACTACCGCAGTAGGCGGTGGAATTATCAGGGATATTTTGATTGATGTGGTGCCACCGGTGGCTCTGCAAAGACCGGTATACGCAGTTACAGCCATAATTGTGTCCTTAATTGTATTTATACCTAAAGTAAGGTGCAAAATAAATACAGATGCATTTGTTATTAATCTTATTGACGCCATCGGTCTGGGATTATATACGGTGGTGGGTGTTAAAGCCGGTGCCTCATATGACAATCCCTTTTTGCAGTTATTTATCGGAACGGTAACAGGTGTTGGCGGCGGTGTTTTAAGAGATTTATTTGCTATGGAAAAACCCATGATTTTTGTTAAGCATTTTTATGCGGCAGCAAGCATTATAGGAGCATCAGTATGTATCTTAATTATGCCCTTCAATGAAGATGCGGCAATGATCGCCGGCGCAACAGCTATAATTATTTTACGGGTTATGGCAGCAAAGCTGAAATGGCATTTACCAAAGGCTTAAATATTACAAATCAAGGAATACCGGAAATCATAAACGGTGCACGTCAGTTTACCTCATTCGCAGAGCGCTTGCATACAAAAATGTTGCAAGCGTTATTTCCTTACCTTATAATTAATTTACAGATTATTGTAGATTTTTTCAGATAAAATTTCAAAAAAGCAAGAAAAAATTGAATATTGGAGATAAATATAATAACTTGTGTTTGCGCAATTATATTGCAACGGATAAAGGAGAGCCATATGTATGAAGAAAGAGGATTAAACAATGTGGGAACAAAGGCTACGGAAAATATATATTTATGCCCCGACGGCAAGTATCGTTGGGTATATGAGTTCCCTATGCTCAAAAATCCCATAATATTGCTGACGGTATGGAAGATTTTCGGATTTATTTTTCTGGGTATTATCGTATTTTTGTTTTTGCTTGAGCTTTTTGACGGAAATGTAAAAAATTGGGCTGTGAATTTTTTCTTTACCCCACAGTTTTTTATTCTTCCGGGCATATTGTTCGGCCTGTCTTTGATTTCTTATTTTATATTGGCTGTAATCTATGGTTTTAAATATATGGTGCTCTTTGAGATGGACGATGAAAGGGTGCTGCATATACAAATGGACAAGCAGTTTAAAAAGGCAAAGGCCTTAAGCTGGCTCACGGCCATGGCGGGAATGGCTTCGGGAAATATCACCACCATGGGAATAGGAATTACCTCAGGCATAAAAAACAGTTCGGAGTCGAAATTCAACAGCGTTAGAAGGGTAATGGGGCACAGGGGGCTTAACACCATCCGGTTAAACGGACTGCTTAACCGAAATCAGGTATACGCCGGCAAAGAGGATTATGATTTTGTATGGGATTATATTGTAAAAAAGTGTACGAAAGCCGAGATTAAGGAGTAAGAGGAGGTAATATGTTTTGCGAAAATTGCGGAAGAGGGATATCTGATGATAGTATATTTTGTGAAAATTGCGGAACTAAAGTAGGAGATTGCAGCGGAGGTCATGAGCTGGCATATCCGAAAGCTGTCGGAAATGCGGGAGATAGAAAGGGGACATGGCTTAAGGCCGTTGTGTCGGTATCGGTTTTAGCTGTGGCAGCTCTGCTTGCGGTTATCTTTATGAAAAAAAACCACTTGGGAAACACCGGGACAGGCGATGCAAAAGCCGATTTGAATGCTGCGGAAAGCGTGGTACAGGAGGAAGGTGTCGGCAAAGAGTCGGCGGCAACGGACAATGAGGCAGAAAATGAGCAGACAGGCGGAGAGCTTACGGACAGCGCCTCAACGGATATAGCTCCTGCCTCGGATAAAAAAGGTGTCGAAGCCGGGTACGATACAGAGGGCATAGAGGGAATTGCTGATTTGAATGATGAGGAGCTTTTAAATATTGCGAACAGCAATTCCACAAGCGAAGTTGCCGGTATCCCGGATATAGACTGGTTTTACATATATACCGATGCTTCGGAGACTGAGCGAAACCGCATGATGGAGGAGTGGGTAAGGATAGATGATATGCCGTTGCTGTTAAACGGAGGCTGGAAGGCGTATATGACGGAAAGCCTGTATGGGGCGGAAGTCGAGAGGTATTTGAATATCAGCATAGATACCGATGGAGATAAATTTAATGCAACATTGAACTGGGGATATTTATACGACAAAACAAGCGGTGAAAGCATTAAAGAAGAGGGCAGCGATACCTTTACCGGCAAATGGGACAGGGCTACGGGAACTGCGAAGGTTCAGTCTTCATTTGCCACAATAGAGTTTGAGAATTTTTATATGAAGCCCTATCATGAAAATTACGGTATGGGCAGGATCGACTGGAACTCGGGAGAACGGGAGTACTTGGTGCTGAGAAGGTGAAAGCTGCGGACGGGAACGCTTATAGGCATAAGCGTTTTCAACATTATGAGGACTGATAATATGATAAACAAAAAGCGTAAGAGCATAAAAAGTTTTATAAGATTTGCAGCCCTGTTTTGTGCGGCGTTTGTTATGGCAGCCTCCATATCCGTAATACTCTCTCCCATAGAGGCTGCGGCATCGGAACTAAACTATATTCATGATGATGCTAAGGCGGGCGTGCCCACCTCCTTAGTGCAGGAGTTTGACTTTGATGAGATGGAATATGCAAAGCGAACCGATAAGCCTGCATGGATATTGGACAAAATCAACTTATATAAATGCTATGAATATAATTATAATACCCGTGAGGAATGGGGAGATTGGATTATCGGCGCTGAGGGTTTTAATGAGTACGGAGGTGAAATTACAAATTCGGCTGGAGGAGGATATAAAAGCTATATAGAGGCGCCGGGGGCGGTAATTACCTCCTCAGAGGAATTAATATTTATAACCATAAACGAGGACTATGAAAAAAGCTACGGCGGATACTATGGACCCGGCATGATTTCGGTTGTTGTTCCGGAATATCAAAGTAAAAATTCCGGCGAAGAAGGCTATACCGAGCAAAATGAAAGGATTACCATAGGTACGCAAATAAGCCATAGGGGACGAAATGCTTTCAGTCATAATTGCGGCCTGGTAGTACCGGAGCCGCAGATTGGACAGAGTTTGAAAATATCATTATATACTGCTTATTGGGCGGTTGATTTTTACTATACGGTGCCCGAGCCGCAGGCCATATTGCAGGAGGATGTTACGGAGGCGGAGGAAAACTCAGGCGAGGACGAGGGGACATTAATAGATTCCGATATTGCGGAGGGAGTTACTCCCATGCAATGGCCCGCAGAAGATAGCGGCGATACAAGAGAAACGGGAGCTCCCGCAGGCGCCGTGGCAGCGGCGGCAGGAGCGATTGCGGCGGCGGGAGTGGGAGCGGCAATGTCCGGCGGAGGTGAAAGCAAAGAAAGGGGAGCAGGCGGAAATGAACCGCCGAAGGAGCAGGAAAGAGAGCCGGAGCCCAAAAAACGCTCCCGCTATAAGATGTATGTAAACAAGGACTTCGGAAATACCCTTAAAAAGAGGGAGGAGCCCAAAGCCGTTTACGCAAGGATAGTGGAGATAACACCCGAGGGCTGGGAAAAGGAAAGGGACGATTTAAGCCGAAGGATAGAGGTATCCTCCGGGGATAATGCCCTAAAGGTGGAGGACGGAGGCTTTACCGTAAACGGATATAAGGCGGCATTGGTATCCGTACCCGAAAACTGTGAAATGAATGAGGGCTCCGTCACCTTTACATTTAACGGTGAGGGAGGCGTATATACACGGCATGTAGTGTTTAACATAGCGGAGGCCCGTATCTGTTTCCTGGAGGAGGAGTTAAACAAGGGACTGCCCGCCCACTGCAGGGAGGAGATAGAAATTGCCTTTTCGGTTATCGGAATGGATAAAAATGCGGATATTTCCGCCGAAATCATACCCGATAAGGGATTGAAGGCGGCATATGAGGTAAGTATAAAGCCATGCGAAGAGGTTGAAGCGGACAACCTGTACTATGCCTGTGTAAAGGATATCCTTACGACGGATAATGAGGAGGCGGGAACCACCCACCTGCATACCCTCAGGATAACCGCAGTGACGGATAAGGAAACAATAACGGGCGAGCTTTCGATACACAGGATACATACGGGACTTACTCTGCTGCTTGAGGGCAATGCCCTGGGCTGCTATCTGAAGCCCAAGGAATACCGAAACGAAATGGCAGCCATAAGGGCTGTCGGAAGCGAAATGTCGGATAACATGTCGGTAACCGGCCTTATGAGCCTAAATCCCATGGCGACTATGCTTGCCGCAGGCTTTGAGGGAGCCCAAACCGCATCCCTTGCTCTATCGGGCAAGGCCACAAACCTACGGGAAAATGACTTAGAGCCGTGCGTTACCGAGGGCAGACTGCTGTTGCTTTACTGGAATGAGGAAAAAAAGGAGCTTGAGCGAGTAACGGTAATCCCCGATAATAAAAAGCCCTGCAAGGTAAGGGCACTTTCTGTAGGCAATACAAAAATGTCCCATACGGGTCAGGCAGACGAAAACCATCAGAGAATGGCGGAGTCTTTGGAGATATGCGCCTTTGGAACAGATGATGTCAACCGAGAGGGAAGAAAGATAAAGCTTTGTGCCACAAGGGCTGCGCTTGACCCTCCCACCAGACTGTGGGCGGAGGTAACGGTGCATGTGACATACAGGGAAGAGGAGTATGAGATTACGAAGAAGCTGCTGCTGCACAGCCTGCCGTTTAGAAAATTCTCCGAAATGAGCTTTGAGGAGGCAAACAGGGTACTTAAGTGGGATGAGCATGTAATGGATATGCTTATTTCCATAAAAAACCGTATCTTCGACTCGTACATGCAAAACCTCTTTTCCCTCTATAACCTGATTGAACGCATGCTTGACGGTTATGATGAAAACTTCGGCTATGATGTAAATCAGATAAATAACGTAATGGAGATATGGACTGGATTTTTAAAGGGAGAAAAACTGGGAGCGAGAGGAGATAGCTATAAGATAAGCTTAGCCGATGAGCTTAATGCTGCATATGCCTTTTTGGAGGGTCTTAGGGATAACGGAGGCATCCTCGGAAGGATAGCTCTGGGAGTATGTACCGCAGGATATTCGGAGCATGTGTTCTTTGCCATGGATATGGGTGAGAAGATGAAGGAGGCCGTCTTTGCCTGCAAGGGCGATGAGGAATTCGGATTCTGGGACGGAGTTTCCCTTGGAGCAAAGGAATATATAAAGTCGGAGCTTACGGGTCTTTTAATCGGAGGAGCGGCAAAGCTTGGAAATGCGGGCGGAAGCGCGCTTTTAGGCAAGGTGCTTAAAAAGGATGTCAACATAGGAGATAGCATTTTCAAGGGCTACAGAAGCCTTATGGACAGTGCGGACGAGGCGCTTAAGAAAAACAGCAAGGCTTATAAGGGAACGGCCGAAGCCTTAGAGAAGATAGGTGTATGCACAAACGCCTCCGCAAGGGCTGCGGGAAATGCGGCAAAGCATGAGTCCGACTTAAACGAAGCGGCTAATCAAAGAGCCGAAACGACCATAGCCGAAAGGAGAGCGGGCAAGGGTTCAAGAAGAATGACGCCCGAGGAAATAAAGGATATGGAGATAGCAGATAAGGCAAGAAGCCGCGGAATGGATAAGATAAATGAATTTAATAAGGCAAGAAAGAAGGTAGGAAAAAGCAGGCGTGAAGGAGGAGATTTCTGGGGAGCCAAAAAGGAGATGGAGGAAAAGGCGCTGGAAATCTGGAAGGATAAAAATGCCATGAAGGCCCTAAAGAGTCTTGAGGGGGCTGAGGGAGCGGATATACGCATGACCTTTAATACCTACAGAAACGGCATTCAGGACAGCATGATGAAGGATGCGCTTGATGATGTGGCTTCCGAGCTTGGAAAGACAAGGGGCAACCTTTATATCACAAACGCAACCTCAAACAGCCACTACGATGAGCTTTCGGGAAAGAGCACCCCTGAGGATTTAGACGTAACCATGACGGAGATTAATTACAGTGACCGCTCCAAAGAGAGCATATATATGGTAATAGACACCGATGTGGCAAACAATGCCATGGCAAGAAACCTCTATAAGAGGATATACGGCTTCGAGCCGCCAAGTATAGAGGAGGCGCTTAGGCTTATGGAAAAGCTTGACATAACCTATGTGCAGCCAATGCGCTTAAGGGGCCAGCATATAGATGTTAACCCGGAAGCATATCTTGACCTTGAGGGAATGATAGACAAGGCGGGACATACAAGGTCTTTAAAGGCACTTGGAATGAACCGATATACCTTTGCCCATAAGGGAAATCACTGGTATAAAGAGGGAGATATGCTCATTTCACAGGCAAGGGCATTGGAAGCGCAGGCGGAAAGTGCTATGGGGGCGGCAAGGACACAGCTGCTTGACGAGGCGACTGATTTAAGGATAGAGGCCCACGGATATTTCGTGGAGGGTACGAGGCAGATAACAAAGCAGACGGATAAGATATCCATACCAAGAAACGCCTATAGGGTATCAAAGGGAATGCAGGATGCGTTCAATGCAGACTCAAGGGAAATACATGCGTTGGCAAAGAGGGTTGGAAAGGATTTATCACCGGCGGAGTTCTTCCACATCCTGAGGAGTGATTATGGAATAGACAAATATGCGTACAGCAAGCTTATGTCGGAGTGCCTTGTATAAGCGCCGGGGGAGAGAGCCTATGGAAAATAAGATTAAATTTTGTAGAAAATGCGGGAAAAAGCTGAATGCTGAAGCTAAGTTTTGCAGGTATTGCGGTGCATCGGCAGCCGCTTCGACCGATAATGCATACGGTGCCGTTGCAGAGGATAACTCTGCCTGCAAACTCCGGGATACGGGATTATCCGAAAATACAGAAAGAATTGAAGCGGCGGCTGCCGGCGGTGAGCTCAGTCTGGGCGAATTTGACTTTATAAAGGAAGCCCTGAGCAGTGATACGTACCGGGAGGCATCTAATGCAAGCAGGGCTGTAACCGGAAGCGGTAAAAAGCTGCCCCGGGCGGGGGCTAAGCTTTATAAGGCGGGTGAAACTGTCAGGGACATAAAAAACATAGGAGTGATACCTTCGCCGTTTAAAGCCGTATTATCGGGAATACCGGCATTTGTAAAGGGCAGCTTCGGCATCCTTAAAAGTCCGGGAAAGATAGTATTAACGCTTGCATTGGCGGCAGTGTGGATAGTACTGGGCAGGCTAAGGGATTCACAGGAAGCCGCTGTAAAAATACTGTCATGGCTGTTTTATGCTGACGGAGGACTTGACAGGAGTATGCTTGGCAACCTGGGCACTATCCTCGGAAGGGGAACGGTGGCAGCCGCCCTTGGCTCGCTGTTTACCGGAGGTCTTGCAGCCACCCTTAAGGGCATAGCCGATATATTCAAAAAACCGGCGGACGGTTCCAAGGGCAGTATATTTGCCTTTGCGGCAGGACTTGTATTAAGTGCGGCATTTTTCTTTCTTTATACCGGTACGGATACTCTTTCCGCAGGATCTTCAATGCCGGGAATAGCGGGGGCGCTGTTTGCCCTGCAGGCAATTGGCGGAAAGCGGGGATATTTTTACTGTCTTGCACGCTCATTTACGGCTGTAAAGAAAAATAAGGAGCGTACGCTGAGAACGGGAAGACTAAAAAGCATGCTGACCGGCATGGCTGTGGGCTTCGGTAGTCTTGCAGCGGTGGTTTGCATTTTATAAAAGCAGGCTTAAGGCTTCTCCCTCCACTATTGCTTTTTATACCTATAGTGGGTAAAATATATAGGCATATTTCCAATATAAGTATTAAGGGAGAAGAATTTTGAATATTTTATCACCATCGATTTTAGCGGCGGATTTTCGCCATTTGGAAAATGATATATTGGAGGCGGAAGCAGGAGGAGCAAAATGGCTTCACATTGATGTGATGGACGGCAATTTTGTACCGGCTATCAGCTTTGGTATGTGTGTGCTTGAAAGTATTAGAAAATGCACTGATATGTTTTTTGATACTCATTTGATGATTACGGAGCCATTAAGATATGTAGAAGAATTTGCGCGCCTTGGAAGTGACAGTATTACGGTTCATGTAGAGGGCTGCAATGATGTGGAGGCTACTCTTAGAAAAATAAAGGAATGTGGTTGCAGAGCGGGAATTTCCATAAAACCCGATACTCCTATAAGCGCACTTATTCCATATATGGATATGGTAGATATGATACTTGTAATGAGTGTGGAGCCGGGATTTGGCGGACAGGGATATTTGCCACAATCTACTTCGCGCATACAGGAAGTAAGAAAAATGATTGATGCTACCAAAAGAGACATAGATTTAGAGGTGGATGGAGGCATTCGACTTGACAATCTGGAAACAGTGCTGGATGCCGGCGTAAATGTGGTAGTAGCAGGAAGTGCTGTATTTAAAGGGAATATCAGAAAAAATACAGAGGATTTAATGACAATATTAAACGCCCGTGATTAGTGCGGGAGTGGAGGAATTATGGATAAATATTATTTAACGACAGCGATTGCATATACTTCTGGAACACCCCATATAGGAAACTCCTATGAAATCGTGATGGCGGATGCGGTTGCCCGCTTTAAAAGGCAGCAGGGAAGAGCTGTATTTTTTCAGACAGGTACCGATGAGCACGGACAGAAAATAGAGGAGAAGGCAGCGGCAGCAGGTATTTCTCCCAAGGAATTTGTGGATGGGGTGGCAAAGACCATACAGGATATTTGTGACAGCTTAAATATTTCCTATGATAAATTTATTCGTACCACCGATGATTATCATGAAAAGCAGGTACAGAAGATTTTTAAAAAGCTTTATGAACAGGGAGATATTTATAAGGGAGCTTATGAGGGAATGTACTGTACTCCCTGTGAATCATTCTGGACGGAATCACAGCTTGCAGAGGGTAAGTGTCCTGACTGTGGCAGAGAGGTTCAGCCTGCCAAAGAGGAAGCATATTTCTTTAAAATGAATAAGTATGCGGACAGACTTATCGAGCATATAAATACACATCCCGAATTTATACAGCCTGTATCAAGAAAGAATGAAATGATGAATAATTTCCTGCTTCCGGGATTACAGGATTTGTGTGTATCAAGAACTTCCTTTAAATGGGGAATACCCGTGGATTTTGACAATAACCACGTAGTGTATGTGTGGCTTGATGCCCTGACAAACTATATTACAGGTGTAGGCTATGATGCGGATGGCAATAGCTCTGAACAGTATAAAAAGCTTTGGCCTGCTGATTTGCACCTTATTGGCAAGGACATTGTCAGATTTCATACAATTTACTGGCCTATTTTCTTAATGGCTTTGGGAGAGCCACTGCCTAAACAGGTATTCGGTCATCCCTGGCTATTGCAGGGTGGCGAAAAAATGAGTAAATCCAGAGGTAATGTAATTTATGCCGAGGATTTAATCGGTCTTTTTGGCGTGGACGCAGTGAGATATTTTGTGCTCCACGAAATGCCCTATGACAATGATGGTACCATTACATGGGATTTAGTCATAGAGCGTTTTAATTCAGACCTTGCAAACATTTTGGGAAATCTGGTAAACAGAACCATTTCTATGAGCAACAAGTACTTTGGCGGTATTGTGGAGAGCACGGGTGTTATTGAGGAAGTGGACGCAGACCTTAAAGCTGTAGTAACAGGAGCAAGGGATAAGGTGGCGGAAAAAATGGAAGCCCTTAAAATGGCGGATGCTGTGGGCGAGGTGCTTGCGCTCTTTAGACGCTGCAATAAATATATAGATGAAACAGAGCCCTGGGTACTGGCAAAGGATGAAGCAACCTTGCCAAGACTTAAAGAGGTAATGTATAACCTTACAGAGTCTATTTGTATAGGAGCTAATCTTCTTAGCTCATTTATGCCGGAAACTTCTGAAAAGATTTTAGCACAACTTAATAGTGAAGCACGTGCCTTTGAAAGTCTTGCGCAGTTTGGCTTATATGAGAATGGCACAAGGGTTACGGAAAAGCCTGAAATTCTTTTCGCAAGAAAGGATACGGCTGAGATAATGGAAAAGGTTGAGGCTATTCAGGCAGCACAAAGAGCTGAATATGAACGTGAAAACGGAATTGTGGAGGCAGAGGAAGAGGCTGTGGTGGATATCCCTGTTAAGCCTGAGATTTCCTATGAGGATTTTGATAAGCTACAGTTCAGAGTGGGAAAAATCATTAAATGTGAGGAAGTTCCAAAGTCAAAGAAGCTCCTTTGTTCCCAGGTAAAGATTGGTTCGGAGGTACGTCAGATAGTATCCGGAATAAAGCAGCACTATAGCGCGGAAGAGATGGTGGGCAAAAAGGTTATGGTACTTACCAACTTAAAGCCGGCTACTCTTGCAGGAGTTTTATCGGAGGGAATGCTATTGTGCGCAGAGGACGCAGAGGGAAACCTGGCACTTCTTACACCTGAAAAGGAAATGCCTGCGGGAGCGGAGATTTGCTAATAGGCTTAAATTAAACGGGAGAATGGTATGACAAGAACAGATTTTTACTTTGATTCAAGAGATAATCGCACAAAAATCCACGGTGTAAAATGGGTACCGGATACCACACCCGTAGGAATTTTAATTCTGGTACATGGTATGGCGGAGCATATCGAAAGATATGAGGGCTTTGCAGAATTTATGTGTGAAAAGGGCTTTATAGTGGCAGGAAATGACCATTTAGGTCACGGAAAGTCCATGGGGCATGAGACAAAGGGATATTTTTGCAGAAGAGACCCGGCTACTGTAGTTGTGCGAGATGTTCACAGATTAAAAAAAACTATTCAGAATGAATATCAGGGGCTTCCTGTATTTATTTTTGGCCATAGTATGGGCTCTCTTATAACCAGAAATTATATTACAAAATATGGAAGCGGAGTATCGGGGGCGATTTTATCAGGTACACTTATGATGCCCAAGCCTGTTTTGGGTGTTATGAAAGTGTTGGTAGGTATATTGAAGCTCTTCCAGGGCTCAAAGCATCCAAGCAAATTGTTAGACACTGCCGCCTTTGGTACATATTGTAAGAGAATTGAAAATCCTAAAACAGAATTTGATTGGCTGACCCGTGACGAAGAAGAGGTAAGCAAGTATATTGCTGATCCTAATTGTGGTTTTTACTTTACCATAAATGGCTTCTCAACCTTGCGCGAACTATGTGCAAGGCTTCATAAAAAGCCATTATTGGAGAAAATTCCAAAGGAGCTTCCTGTGCTGTTTGTATATGGCGGACAAGACCCCTGTGGCGAATATGGGGAAGCTGTTCGGGGAGTATATAGCAGCTATGTGGAGCTGGGAATAAAGGATGTAACCGAGAAAGAATATCCGGATGACAGACATGAGATATTAAATGAATTAAATAACGATGTGGTTATGGCGGATATATACTCTTGGATACAGGAAAGAATGTAATAAGGGAGGCGCAGAGGAAACTCTGTGCTTCTTTGTGCTTTTGAAGTGTGCATAGGCGCCCTCTGGACTAATGCTTCGGAATGGATGGAGATTATGAAAAAAGAAAAAATAATTATAATGGCTGCTATGCTTATGATGGGGCTATTAATATTTAGCAGTAAGGCATATGCGTCAGAAAATACAGAACCCGACTATTATAAATTGGCAGAGCAATTGATGGAGGAAATGAAAAACGGAAACCTTTCATCTAAGGAAGATATACTAAATGCTCTGAACGAGGCAGAAGAAAGATATAATGTAGATATTTCTGAAAATGATGAGGAAAAGATAGCTGATGCTTTAAACGCAGTGGATAGTATTGGGCTGGATAAGGAAAAGCTGGCAGATATGGCAAGTGAAGTATACAGCAGTGTTATTAAGGGAAAGACCTACGAGAACACAAGCGAGCTCATAGATGCGGTAGAAAGTAAAATCAAGGATGAAATTGCTGATAAAGTAAAAGAAACAGTAAAAGAAACAGTGAGTAACAGCATTTTTGATTGTGTAGGCACCTTTTTTAAGAAAATGCAGGAATTTGCAAGCGGGATAAGCAATTTATGGAAAAGCTGATAATACGTCCTGCCAAAACTACGGAATGGGAAGCTGCAATGGAGCTTGCCTTTCGCGTGTTTCTCAAATATGAAGCCAATGAATATGGAAAAGCGGGAACGGATGCATTTAGAAGCTTCATAGCTGATGAAATGCTTAAAAAATTATTTGAAGCCGGACATTATAAGCTGTTTCTGGCTTTTGTAAAAGACGAACTGGCAGGAATTATAACCATTAGAAATGGCAACCATTTGTCACTTCTTTTTGTGGAAGAAAAATATCATCGCCGGGGAATAGGAAGCGGGCTGCTTTTTTATGCAGAAAATTATGTGAAAGAAAATGACACATATGATTGCATTACTGTTAATGCAGCTCCTTATGCAACAGATTTTTATCATAAACTGGGTTTTAATGATATGGGCGAAGAAATTTCCCAAGATAATATAATATTTACGCCTATGAAAAAGAATATTTTGTCAAATCAGGCAAATATAATGAAAAAGGTATAAAAATAGGAAATTTGCCCTATTAAGTGGTTGCAATTCCGACGAAATATAGAATATAATGTACATAACTGTTTGTTTATAAAAAGGAAGAAAAATGTTCAATCCGGATAGTAAATTAATGATATTTTTGGGAAAGCTTGCAGATATTGTGATTTTAAATCTGCTGGTTATTATTTGTTCCATACCCGTTTTTACCATAGGAGCTGTATGGACATCCTTATACTACGTTACGATAAAAATGGCGAAAAATGAAGAGTCATATATTTTTCAGGAATTTTTCAAATCATTTAAGCAAAATTTCAAGCAGGCCACATTAATCTGGCTTATGAATTTAGCCGTGATTTTAGTATATATTGCGGATGTAGTTATAGTTACACGAAGTACACCCGGCACTCGTTGGGGAATATTGTTTATATTGACCATGATGGTAGGAATAGTGCTTTTTTCGGCTATGATATACATATATCCTGTACTTTCACATTTTGAGAATAATATTCTTAATACTGTAAAGAATGGATTTTTGTTGTCCATAGCAAGCTTACCCTACACAGTACTGTTCATTGCAATTATTGCATTTCCGTTTGTGTCAGTTTTTACCAATGTGGGAGCATATATTATGCCGGTAGTCATACTGATGGGCATTGCAGGACCGGCCTATTTATGCAGTGTTGTAGGCTGGGTCAGAATTTTCAAAAAGATATCTCCGACAGAAGAGGTTCATGAAAGCTTTTATGAGCAGGACGAAGATTAACAATCAAAATAGAAAAACTTTAATAAGCTGGGGAATTTATGCTGCTGCTTTTCTTATAGTGGTAGTTATTTTGGTTGCAAAATTTCTGGCAGTAAATAAAACAAATGCAGTAAGAGGCATCAAAGCGGATGTTTTGTCTGATGCTGAAATCAATGTCACTAAATTTGGCGGTGCTTTGGACAGAGTTAAATCCTACGGACGTGGTGCGGCGGCAGTTATTGAGAACGCCGGAAGTATGACGGAAGCAGAGAAAAAAGCATATTCAAAATATCTGGCTGATGCAATACCGGATTTGTATATGGTAATTATTACAGATATCTTTGGAGCCGGAGTGACTTCAGGCGGTAGAGAAGTGAATTTAACTAATTCGGCTTATTATCTGCCGGGAACAACTGCGCGGGTAGCCTATACTGAGAATGACGAAATCACAGGAACTACAGCCTATGTATTTACAGTGCCGTATTTAATTAAAAATTCTGTTTCAGGCTATATTTGTCTCTTTATAGATGCGGATGGTATAACAGAGGTTCTGCCGACTACAGGCTATGGCGGAGGAATGGGCTTTGCTCTTATTGACAGTGAGGGCAATATAATTACCCGAATGATAAATGAAAGTGCTTTTTCAGCAGGAAATAGTCTGTTTGCAAATCTGGAAGCAGCGGAGCTGGAAGATTTGACCCTGGACCAGATAAAAATCAGGGTAGAAAAGCAAAATAAGATGGTATTCAATGCAAAAGGGGATGGAGAGCATAGGGTTGTATCCATAGCACCTGTGGGCATTGAAGACTGGCAGTTGGTTACATTCATAAACAAGCGCTATGTGGATACTATGACCGGCAACCTGATAAATGCGGAAAAGAAGCTTTTAATAGGACTCACGCTTACCATATTTTTATTTGTAGCCATGCTGGTGGTTATGGTGCTTATAAGCAAATTCAGATATGGCGAGGAAAGCAGAGACCTGGCAGATAAAGCCGATACAGACCTGCTGACCGGGCTAAGCAATAAGATTGCTACCGAGCGTAAGATACAGGAATATATGGACGAAAATCCCAATACACAATGTATGATGTTCCTGCTTGATATTGATAATTTCAAGAAAATCAATGATACCATGGGACATGCCTTTGGCGATGAGGTTTTAAGAAGTCTGGGACATCAGCTAAGGAATGAATTCAGAGTTACAGATATAATCGGCCGCTTAGGCGGAGACGAGTTTGTGCTCTTCCTGAAAAATATTAAAAGCGAGGAACAGCTGGGCAAAGAGGGAGCCAGACTGGTGCAGTTCTTTAGACAGTTCAAGGCCGGTGGCTATGTAAAATACTCCGCAACCGCAAGTATTGGAGCGGTGGTATTTCCAAGAGATGCCAAAAGCTTTGAAGAGGCATATAGGGCGGCGGACAAGGCTTTATATGAGGCTAAGAGACGTGGCAAAAATCAATTGGTAATTTATGGTTCAAATCTGGAAGAGGCGGAAAGTATAAAGGCTTTCGAAACGATGTAAGGTCATATAGGGCAATCTGCTAAAAAAACAAAAGAATTTTTAGCAGGTTGCCCATTTTTTTGTATGTGACTTTCGTATATACTTTGGATAGAAACGAAAACAGTACCGTATTTACTAGGAGGGTATATAAAATGGCAAGTTTATCATTAACAAATATCTGCAAGAAATATCCTAACGGCTTTGAAGCAGTTAAGGATTTCAACCTTGAAATCGCAGATAAGGAATTCATCATCTTCGTTGGTCCTTCGGGATGTGGTAAGTCTACTACACTTCGTATGATTGCCGGACTTGAAGATATTACATCAGGAGAATTAAAGATTGGCGACAGAGTAGTAAATGATGTAGAGCCTAAGGACAGAGATATCGCGATGGTATTCCAGAACTACGCTCTTTATCCTCATATGACAGTATATGACAATATGGCATTTGGTCTTAAGCTTCGTAAGGTTCCTAAGGATGAAATCGACAAGCAGGTTCGTGAAGCAGCAAGAATTCTTGACCTTTCAGCACTTCTTGACCGTAAGCCAAAGGCTCTTTCAGGTGGTCAGCGTCAGCGTGTTGCTATGGGACGTGCAATCGTTCGTAACCCTAAGGTATTCCTTATGGACGAGCCTCTTTCAAACCTTGATGCAAAGCTTCGTGTTCAGATGAGAATTGAGATTGCAAAGCTTCATCAGAGACTTGATGCAACAATCATCTACGTTACACATGACCAGACAGAGGCTATGACTCTTGGTACAAGAATCGTAGTTATGAAGGATGGTGTTATCCAGCAGGTTGATACTCCACAGAACCTTTACGACAAGCCACAGAACCTTTTCGTAGCAGGATTTATGGGTTCTCCTCAGATGAACTTCCTTGATGCAAAGGTTGAGGTTAAGGGCGATGCTGTTAATCTTCATTTTGCAGGTCAGGTACTTCCTCTTCCTCCGGCAAAGGCTAAGAAGCTTATTGAGGGTGGTTATGACGGAAAGACTGTTACATTTGGTATCCGTCCTGAAGATGTTTACGATTCAGAGATGTTTGTTGAAACAGCTAAGTGTGTATTTGAGTCAACTGTTAAGGTTTACGAGCTTCTCGGAGCAGAAGTTTACCTGTACTTTGATTTAGAGGAGTTCCCTCTTACAGCACGTGTTAACCCTCGTACAACAGCAAGACCCGGCGACAAGGTTAAGCTTGCATTCGACGTTGAAAAGGTTCACGTATTTGACAAGGAAACAGAGCAGGTTATTACAAATTAATAAATTGTCCCGTGGACAGTTTATCCCGCCGGCAGTGTAGCGGAATAATTACCCGTAGTAAAAGTTAAATAATAGCAATCTTGTCGGGAATAAATGTGATATAATAAACAAAGGCTTTGACTTTAAAAGGTCAGAGCCTTTTTCTTAATAAATCTAAAAGGTGGATACAGATGATAGCAAATACAATAATTCAGAGTACACTTGATGAACTTTGTGCCATTACAAGAACTGATTACTGGATTTACGACGATAATCTTTCCTTTGTTGCAGGTACGGCAGAATGTGAAGACTTGTCCAATGATTACGTTAAGATGAAAGAGCTACAGGATTTTGTGCGTTCTTCTGCGGATAGTCAGGTTGCCGGAAACAGAAACTACTTTAAGGTCAGGGATGATGGGGAATGTGTATACATACTCATATCTGTCAGTGGCTTAGAGGACCCCTATACAATGGGCAGGGTAGCGGTATGCCAGCTTCAGGGGCTGCTTAGAGCTTATAGAGAGAAGCTTGATAAGACCAGCTTTTTCCAGAATTTAATTCTTGATAATATGCTGCTGGTGGACATACATAATCGGGCGCAGAAGCTTCATATTGAAAATGATTTGCGACGTATGGTTTACCTGATAGAGGTAAATAATGATAGAGACAGTGTGGCATCAGAGGTGCTAAAAAGCATGTACCTGACTCAGGCAGGAAACAATATTTTATCTGTGGATGAGCAGACAATAATTTTAATTAAGGATATTCCTGCAAATGCCGGAAAAAATAATATAAAGGAAATAGCCGTTGAGATACTGGATGTATTAAATACAGAGGCAATGCTTAAAGCCAGGGTAGCATATGGACTTGAGGTTTACGAGCTGAAGGATATTTCCAAATCCTACAAGGAAGCAAAGATGGCATTGGATGTAGGAAGTATTTTTTATTCATCAAAGAAAATTCTGTCCTATGAAAACTTAGGTATCGGCAGACTTATATATCAGTTGCCCCTAAGCCTTTGTGAATTATTTGTAAAAGAGGTATTTGGAGATACAAAGCCATCGGATATAGATGAGGAAACCCTGATTACCGTTTACAAATTTTTTGAAAATAATCTTAATGTATCCGAGACATCACGCCAGCTCTTTATTCATAGAAATACTTTGGTCTATCGTATGGAAAAATTGCAAAAGCTAATAGGGCTGGACATGAGAAATTTTGATGATGCTCTTACATTTAAAATGGCTATGATGGTAGCGGATTATATTAAATACCATGAGGATTACAGGATGTAACAGAGTGGAATAAGTGTGCATTATAATAGAAAATTATATATTTTTTGAAAAATGTGGTAAAATGTATAAAAATGTCACACTCATTAAGGAGGGAAAGTAAATGGACGCATTAGTATTTTTTGTAGTAATCTTAGCGCTTTTAATAACATTCTGCGCTAGATGTATTTGTATAGTACCCCAGGCGAATGCGTGGGTAGTGGAATTTTTGGGTAAATATAAGGCATCGTGGAATGCAGGTCTTCATATAAAAATTCCATTTTTAGACAGAATAGTAAAAAAGGTTTCGTTGAAAGAGCAGGTTGCTGACTTTGAGCCACAGCCCGTTATTACAAAGGATAATGTTACTATGATGGTGGACTCGGTAGTATTCTTTGAGGTTTTTGACGCTAAGATGTTCTCATACGGTGTGGAAAGACCCATAGCGGCTATTGAAAATTTATCAGCTACAACTCTTCGTAATATTATTGGTTCAATGACACTTGATGAGACGCTCACAAGCCGTGACAGCATTAACGGACAGATTACCACTATTCTTGATGACGCCACTGACAAGTGGGGTATTAAGGTAAACCGTGTAGAAGTAAAGAATATTCAGCCGCCTAGAACTATTCAGGATGCAATGGAAAAGCAGATGCGTGCTGAAAGAGAAAAGAGAGAGGCAATCCTTACGGCAGAGGGTAAGAAGCAGTCAGCTATTACTCTGGCAGAGGGAGAAAAGGAAGCTGCTATCTTAAGAGCGGATGCTGTTAAGGAACAGAGAATTCGTGAGGCAGAGGGAGAGGCTCAGGCGCTTTTGGCAGTACAGAGAGCCCAGGCTGAGTCCATAAGACTTATTAATGAAGCCAATCCATCAGGACAGTATCTTGCGCTTAAGCAGTATGAGGCAGCAGTGCAGATGGCGGACGGAAATGCTACAAAGATTATTGTACCATCTGATATTGCAAATCTTGCAGGTACAGTTGCAGCTATTTCGGAGACGATAAAGAAGGATTAATATGACAAAGTCATTGTTATATATAATAGTATTAACAGGAATGATTATTTCTCTTGTCGGTAAAGCGAAAAAGGGCGGTATAAATACTAATACGGCACAAAATAGCAATGCACCCAGACAAGTACCTAAAGGCTATCAGGGGGCAGAGGTTCCTAAGAGTATGCAGGGTGGTACTACAGGAAGTGCGGCTATTAAAGCTAAGGGCAGTCTCTCCCTACTGGCTAAAACCATGGAGGACAGGGAGCATGATTGGTTGGCGCGTCAGCTTGCTTTCGAGAGAGCAGCCAAGGGAAGAATGAGCGATATGTTCAATTTAAAGAATGAGCATAGAGCTAATTGTGATGCAGGAATGCTTAGAGATTCTCACAGAGCAAATTGCGATGCGGAAATGCTTAGAGACTCACATAGAGCTAATTGTGACGCATCCGGGATTTTTTATTCATGCGGTGCCCTCCTTGCAAAAAGATGATTTCTAATTACAAGGACCGCTTTAGCTACTTCTAAAAACAAATCAGTAGCTAAAGCGGCCGCATTTTTTGATTAATATGTCAATACTTTTCTAAAAAAATCCCACACTAGATTAAGACAACACACACACTCTAAATTCCCCTTATAAATGTATTGGGAATATGTGGAAGCAATATGTTTTGAAAATGCTTTATTTCCCTTTCCGTAAAGGAAGCACAGCTTTTATCAAATACGGCAGGATTTTCCTCGTAGCTTTGCAAAAAATAAGAAGCATTACCGGGCAGCCTTTTTGTTATGTCTTCAAAGTCTTCCTTTGTATGTATACCTTTGACACAGGTGGTACGAAATTCATATTCAATGTCAGAGGTGCTGAGTAACCGGACGGAAGCAGAAATGTTAGTTATGTCAACCTCAATTCCGCAAGCCTTTGAATAATTAGCCCATCCGGCTTTAATATCCATAGCTACATAGTCAGCCAATTTTTTCTCCAGTACCTTTTCTAAAACCTGTGGTCTGTACCCATTTGTATCTAACTTTATCTTTATATCAAAATCACGAAGCCTTAAAAGGAAATCTAATAAGTCAGGTGCCAAAGTAGGCTCCCCTCCTGTGATACATATTCCCTCTAATGTGGCTTTGCGCCTTTGCAAATGCAAGAAAATCTCATCCTCCGTAATGAGAGGAAAGCTATCAGGGGCTTGAACAAGGTCGCCATTATGGCAAAATGGGCAACGAAAATTACATCCCCCTGTAAATACAGTGGATGCTACCAAGCCAGGATAATCAAGTAAAGTTGTTTTGGTTAGTCCGTAAATCTTCATATTCATATTATATCATTTGGGGTATAATGTTGACATATGCTATTTGCTTATCAAAGCAGTTTAACAGAAAATAGTGAGATAGAAAGGCAAAATCTTAAGAATAAATGATAGAAGAAAAATATATGAAAGAGGCATTGAAGCAGGCGAAAAAGGCGGCGGAGCTTGGAGAGGTGCCCATAGGCTGTGTAATTGTATATCAGGGAAAAATCATCGGAAGAGGATATAACAGGCGCAAGATTGACAAAAATACCCTATCCCATGCGGAGCTTATTGCCATAAGAAAAGCCGGCAAAAAAATGGGGGATTGGCGTTTGGAAGAGTGCACAATGTATGTAACCTTGGAACCCTGTCAAATGTGCTCAGGAGCTATTGTGCAGGCCAGAATTCCCACTGTGGTTATAGGCTGCTCAAACCCTAAGGCGGGCTGTGCCGGCTCCATATTGAATATTTTACAGGAGCCTAAGTTCAATCATCAGGTAGAGATTGTAAATGGAGTGATGGAGGAAGAGTGCTCCAAAATATTGACGGATTTTTTCAAACAGTTGCGACTAAAAATAAAAGA
This sequence comes from Lachnospiraceae bacterium, assembly GCA_041826605.1. Classification (GTDB taxonomy): domain Bacteria; phylum Bacillota; class Clostridia; order Lachnospirales; family Lachnospiraceae; genus Colinaster. The sequence goes on from JBHAJK010000058.1 coordinate 21,645, forward strand.
GGAAAAATAAAATATTATACTATCATAGAAAGAGGTTTTATGGCATAATGTCTTTAGGGGTTGCGAAAGCAAGGTATAAGAAAACTTACGCATACAAAATCTATTGAAGCCTTGGGGGAGGCAGAAGTAGGTATAAAATATTTAAATGATCCTGTAGGTACGGGAGCTTAGGCTTCCCTCCGAGGGTCCGGGTCTTACGCAATAGGGCTCTACGAATCTGGTCAGGGCAGGAATGCAGCAGCCATAAGAAGAAACCCCTATGTGCCGTGAGGGTGCCTGGACCAATCTTGGAGGTAAATTAAGTTCCCTTACACACAGGATTTTTTATATTAGCAGTACTATAAAGCAAAAGACTATATTTAGACAGATGTAAGGAGGAGCAAATGAAATATACATTTGATTGGAAAGAATATGCAAAAACAGCTCGTCAGATGGTGGCAGAGGGCTGTGTATTGCTTAAAAATGAAGACAAAGCATTGCCCATCAGACCCAATGAAAAGGTATCAGTATTTGGCAGAATTCAGTTTGACTATATAAAGAGCGGCACCGGCTCCGGGGGTATGGTAAATGCGCCCTATGTAGTGTCTATTCTTGATGCGCTTAGAGAAGACAGAGACATCCGGGTTAATGAAGAGCTGGTAGCCGTATATGAAGAGTGGATTAAAGAAAATCCCTTTGATAATGGTGTGGGCTGGGCAACAGAGCCCTGGTGTCAAAAGGAAATGGAAGTTGAGACAGAGCTGGCAGAAGCAGCAGCAAAGGCTTCGGATTTGGCAATAATTATTATTGGAAGAACTGCGGGCGAGGACAAGGACAATTCTGCCACAGAGGGCAGCTATTATCTGTCAAAGGAAGAAGAGCAGATGATAGATACTGTTACAAAAGCCTTTGATAGAACGGTAGTACTGCTTAATGTGGGAAATATTATTGATATGAAGTGGGTGGATAAATATAATCCATCTGCGGTAATGTATTGCTGGCAGGGTGGCTGTGAGGGCGGCCACGGTGTGGTAGATGTGTTAAATGGCAATGTTTCCCCATCTGGTAAGCTGGTTGATACTATTGCATATAATATTGAGGACTACCCATCTACAAAGAACTTTGGAGATGAAAACAGAAATTTCTATGAAGAAGATATTTTTGTAGGCTATAGATACTTTGAAACCGCTGCTAAGGATAAGGTAATGTATCCCTTTGGCTTTGGTATGTCATATACCAGCTTTGAAATAAACGGGACAATGAACATCGTGGATGATAAGACTATCCGTGTGGATGCCAGAGTTAAAAATACCGGAAAAAGAATGGGTAAAGAGGTTGTGCAGGTTTATTTTGAGGCGCCATCAGGTAAGCTTTCCAAGCCTGCCCGTACATTAGTGGGCTTTGCAAAGACTGATGCCCTGCTTCCGGGAACAGATGAAACCCTTTCTGTTCAATTTGATTTTAATGCTCTTGCAAGCTTTGACGATTCGGGTGCTACCGGACACAAGGATGCCTATGTTTTGGAGGCAGGCGAATATATTATTTACGCAGGCTCGGATGTAAGAAGTGCAGAGCTTATCGGCAGCTTTAATCTGGCAGAAACCATTGTAACAGAGCAGCTAAAGGAAGCCTGTGCACCGGTTAAGCCTATGAAGCGTATGACTCTATGGAAAGATGAGTCAGGAGAATATGTAGAAGCTACAGAAGATGTACCGTTAAGAACCTATGATATAGAGCAGAGGATTTTAGATAATAGACCTTTGGATAGAGCCTGCACAGGGGATATGGGGTATAAATTTAAGCAGGTAATGACCGGAGAGGTGTCTACAGAGGATTTTTTAGACCAGCTTACAGATGAAGAGCTAATCTGTATGTCGCGCGGAGAGGGTATGTGCTCGCCTAAGGTTACGCCCGGTGTGGCAGCAGCCTTTGGTGGAGTAACCACTCGATTGAACGAGCACTATGGTATGCCTATAGCATGTTGCTCTGACGGGCCATCAGGAATACGTATGGACAGTGGCACACCGGCATTCTCGCTTCCAAACGGCGTGGCACAGGGATGTTCCTTTAACCTGCCTCTAATTACCAGACTATATGAGTTTGAGGGACAGGAGCTTAGATTTAATAAGATTGACACCCTTTTGGGACCCGGTATAAATATTCATAGAAATCCTTTGAACGGAAGAAATTTTGAATATTATTCGGAAGACCCATATGTAACAGGAAGCTGTGCGGCGGCTGAGCTTAAGGGGCTTCATAAATATAATGTAACAGGAACCTGTAAGCATTTTGCCACTAATAATCAGGAATCAAGACGTCACTTTGTGGATGCAGTGGTATCTGCAAGGGCTCTTAGAGAAATATACTTAAAGCCCTTTGAAATTGCGGTAAAGGAGGGCGGTGCTCATTCTATTATGACTACCTATGGACCTTTAAATGGTGTTTATACCGGTAGTAATTATGACCTGACGACAACTGTTCTTCGTGAAGAATGGGGCTTTGACGGAATTGCTATGACAGACTGGTGGGCAAAGCTTAGCGAAAGCAGCTTAGGTGGCAATTCGGGAGTGAAATTCACTTCCACTATGATAAGTGCACAAAATGATGTATATATGGTTACCGCCGACTCAGAGAGCAACTCAGGGGATGATAATGCGGCAAAGGCATTGGCAGAGGGAGCTTTAACAAGAGGCGAGCTTTTAAGAAATGCAAAGAATATCTGCTCTGTACTTAGGAGATTTCCGGCAGGCTTGCGCTTAGTTGATACTGAAGATGAAATAGAGGTAGTCAATGCTCCCAAGGGTGCTGATAAGAAGCAGAATATTATGCCACCAATTAAGATTGAAAATGGAAAGGGAGAATTAGACCTTACGGGCTTAGATACTCAGGGAGGCTCGGACAATCTGTTTACCGTTAATATCAAGGAAACAGGAAAGTATGAAATGACCATAAGGATGAAATCCGATATGGGAGAGCTGGCTCAGACCACATTGGTTGTTTCCACTAATAAGGTTATTGCGTCCACATTTACCATCAATGGTACAAATGGTCAGTGGATTGAAAAAAAGATGCCTGTGGATTGCTCGTTCCAGAATAACCTTTACATAAATCTGTTCTTTGCTCAGACAGGAATTGATATCGAACAGATAACCTTGGTTAAGGTAGCTGATGGAAGTATGGGAGATAAAAGAGAGGCTGGCGTTATAGTATAGTTAATTAAAAGGCTTGATGGCATATATGTCATCAAGCCTTTTAATTTTTTACGCCACACCTATTGACAATGGGTGTGGTTGATTATATCATAAGTGTATTAGTAGTGTTAATACACATAGCAAGGAGAAGAGAGAATGCTGATACGGATTGATTATCAGGATAAGCGGCCCATTTATGAGCAAATAGTGGAGAAGATGCAAAATCTGATTGTCAGGGGAATACTGGCGGACAATGACAAAATACCGTCGGTCAGAAATCTTGCTATAGAATTGTCCATTAATCCCAATACCATTCAAAAGGCATATCAGGAGCTGGAGAGAATGGGATATATTTACACGGTTAAGGGGCGAGGCAATTTTGTGTCATCCTCCGCTGATTGGAAAGGGGAACGACGTGACATATTTTTTACAGAGCTTAAAAAGGCAGTAACCGAGCTTAAAGCCATGGGTGTTGGCAAAGATGCTGTACTTCAAGCGGTAGAAAAAAGTTATGATGAATGATTTGAGGGAAAATAGAGAAAGGAAAAAGTATGATTGAAATAAAAAATCTGAGCAAAGATTTTGATGGTTTCAAAGCGGTAAATGACATTACTGCCACCATTGAGAATGGTCAGGTATTTGGTCTTGTGGGTACAAATGGTGCCGGAAAGAGTACATTACTTAGAATGATTGCAGGAGTCTTAAAGCCGGAAGAAGGGCAGATTTTGGTAGATGGCGTAGAAGTCTATGAAAATGCCGATGTAAAAAGTGACATCTTCTATATATCCGATGAACAGTTTTTCTTTCCAAATGCCACTGTAGAGGATATGAGAAAATTCTATAGTGGAATTTACGAGAATTTTGATAATGAGAAATTTGATAGTCTTATGTCAAAGTTTGACCTGGGAATTAATAGAAAAATCAGTACTTTTTCTAAGGGAATGAAAAAGCAGCTTTCGGTAATATTAGGTGTAAGTGCAAGCACAAAATACCTTTTATGTGATGAAACCTTTGACGGACTTGACCCTGTAATGCGTCAGGCAGTGAAGAAGCTTTTTATTGCGGAGCTGGAAGACAGGTCAATGACACCGATTATTGCATCACATAACTTGAGAGAATTAGAGGATATATGTGACCATGTGGGTCTGCTTCATAAGGGAGGAATTTTATTCTCCAAGGATTTGGATGAGATGAAGATGGGTATTCACAGGGTGCAGGCAGTATTTAAAACTGAGGATGACTTAACAAGATTTACAGATGGTCGTGATGTTATGAATGATGAGGTCAGAGGTTCGCTTCATACCCTTACAATAAGAGGCGAAAGAGAAGAACTGGTAGCGGCCCTTGATAAAGCAGGAACTGTATTCTCTGAAATACTTCCTCTATCCTTGGAGGAAATATTTATAAGTGAAACGGAGGTAGTTGGTTATGACATCAAAAATATTATCGACTAATCTTATCAAAGGAAGCCTTAAAAGAAAGATTTGGCTTTATATTGCAACATTGCTTACAATGCTGGCTATAAGACCCGGAAATCTGCTTATGGAAATAGACAGGATGCTCTATTGGAGCTATAACCTTACAAAGCCTCAGATGATTGACCAGTTAATATACCAACTGACACCCGGCAGAAGTGTATTTTTATTCACGATGGCAGCAGTGATTTACGCCTTTGTAAGCTTTGGCTATACCTATTCAAGACCAATGGTGGATATGTACCACAGTCTGCCCACTAAGCGCAAAAATCTATATGCTATTTTTGCAGGCACGGCTATTATTCCATATCTTGTTATTGAAGCTATTACCACACTTCTTATTATTGGGGTGCTGGTGCTAAAAGGACTGGTAAACAGCTTAATCATCAGAACGGTGCTTAGCACTGCCACATTGAGCATAGTATTTTTTGTATTAATATTTTCAATCGCAGTTATCGCTATTTCATTAACAGGCAATTTTTTTGTAGGAATAATTGGAACAGGCTTCTTTATTGGAGCGGCATCCTTTGTATTTGAGCTTATAGATGCATATAAAGGCTATTGTTTCCAAACCTATTATTATAATGAAAAAAAGGCAGAGCTGTTTAGAATGATACTTTCGCCTTTTCGCAGTATGCAGAATGTGAGTGCCAGACTTGGGGACAATCCCGGGGCGGTAGTGGCATGGTGTATAGAGGCTACAATGCTATTTATACTGGCGGGATATCTATATTGCAAAAAGCCATCTGAATGTACATATAAGTCACTTTGCTATAATATTTTACAGCCAATAATCAGAATACCATCAGTAGCATGCGTGGCCCTTTTTGGCGGTCTGTATATTGTATACATAAGAGGCGTTCTGACAGCAGGCTGGTATTGGATAATATTTATTGTAGTGGGGGTAATTAGCCATGCTCTGATAAGTGCCATTCTTAACAACGATTTTAGAAAGGTATTTGCAGACTGGAAACAGTTGATTATTTCTCTTGCAGTGGCAGCGGCTATTGGCTCAATCTTCTTATTTGATATTTTCGGATATGACAGATATTTGCCTAAGGAAAATGAAATCGCATATGCAGGGATTACCTTTACAGGTATTCACAGTGACATCAACAACTTTGAACCGGAGGAGAGGTCAGAGGGAGCAGCTCTTAGCTATATATCTCAGGATACCTATAGATTAAACCATTTAAAGACAACGGATTTTTCATCAGTACTTCAGCTTGCGGATGCGGGAATTGCCAATATAAATAGTGAGCGCTCTGTATTTAAGAGAAAAAATAATGATAGAAATGTTACTTATGATGCTGACGAATATTCTGAAGCAAATGGATATGTAATTAAATATCATTTGAAAAACGGTAGAGATGTATATAGGTCATATGCAGCTACAATAGAAGAAACCTATGCTGCTACTGAAAAGATTTACAATACTAAGGAGTATAAGGACTCCATAATACAGCTTGATGAATGTCTGATGTATGGCAAAATAAGTGAAATACACGGCTTTGATACACGGGATACAGAACTGTTTAAGCTATCAGAAAATGATGCACAGGTATTGGTAGAGGCTATTAAGCAGGACTACTATTCTATGACTTTGGAGGATTTGGCTAAAGAGCTTCCTTTAGTAAAATTTTCAGCTTATCAGTACAAGGGCACTTATAATGACATATTGAGTGGATATTATATCTATCCCGGCTTTGTAAATACGATTGCATTTTTGAAATCAAAAGGAATAGATATAGATACTTCAACTCCAAAGCTTAAATTAGAGCAAATACAGTCAATTAATATAAGCAGATTTGAGGTTAATCCTGATGGAAATAGTGTGCAGATGACAGCTACCTATGAAGCGGGAACAGATGATGAAATGCTTAAAAAGCTTAATGATATAATTGTTTTGGATAATTTTTCATACTCAAATTCGGTACTTAAAAAGTACGACTACAGCGTTGATATCAACTGTACCTATCTGACAGATAAGGGATATATATACAGCTCCTATGTTAGAATACCTAAAGGCGCTTTGCCGGAGGAGGTATATTTAGACCTTAAGGAGTCAGCAGATACAGTGATATTATATTAATAATCCATCAAA
>JBHAJK010000059.1:0-9589 GCA_041826605.1 Lachnospiraceae bacterium
AAAAGGACAAAAACCTTCTTGATTGGTTGAAGTCGCTGTAAGGAGTATTTCCGAATTATGCAAAGTCTGAAGAGCCCATATACTTTATATAATCAACAAAGTGTGGGCTCCACTTTGCATAATAACTTACTTTTCATAAGCAGTTCCTCCCTTTTGATTACTGATACTTATGACTTTGCACATAATTTGCCTCCTATTCTTGGGATCTTTCTTGTTTCTCTTAAATACGCATCAAAGACACTCCGTTTTATGCGAGTCATCTTTCCTACTTTATAAAAAGCTCCTGCCTCTTTAGCCATTCTGGTAAGAGGTCTTTCACTGAATCCGTAATACTCAATGCCCATGGGAATCGTAATGTACTCATGTTGCAGAAATGCCAGGTCTCTTTCATCTAATTCCCCTGAATACTTCCAAGCCTGTCCAGCCATGTCTATACACCGCCCTTCATATTTTCACGTTAGGATTTGCTGGTTGTCTGAACTGCTCCATGAACTCATCAAGAATTTCTTTGTTAATGAGAACACTGACATCATTGATTCTGTAAACTGCACCTGCCTTTTCTGCAATATCCCTAAGCTTCCTGTGAGAAATGCTATAGATGATTTCAGCCTGTTCATATGTAATGAACTTTCTTCTAAACATCCGAGCTTCTTCCTTAATCGCTGTTCTTCTTTCAATGTCGTAATACTGATCTTCCATGTCTTTTTCCTCCGATATAAAAGTTTTTGGTGTGCAAATGCCCTGTAACGCAAAAAAAGGACCACTCTCCTGAAATTTCTTTCAAGAAAGTGGTCCCTTAGGGTCCTAATTTTCTAGGCTATTATTTTCTCCAACAACTTATAATCCTTTGTCATTCTTCGTGATTATCGGAAGAATTGTTGTCAATTTGTTGTCATTTCGTCTTAACTGTGCTTCAGAAGCCGCATATTTACTGACTTTTACTTGCCTGCACTTTTCAAAGTCGGGAAAAACAACACATCCCTAATCGCCGCACTATCTGTAAGCAGCATACAAAGTCTGTCAATGCCATATCCAATGCCACCCGTAGGTGCCATACCTACTTCAAGGGCGTTTAGGAAGTCCTCGTCGGTGTGGTTGGCTTCTTCGTCGCCTGCGGCTGCAGCTGCATCCTGAGCCTTAAAGCGTTCCCTCTGGTCGATGGGGTCATTAAGCTCTGAATAAGCATTACACATTTCCCAGGTGTTGATGAAAAGCTCAAAGCGCTCAACCAAATCCGGTCTGTCCTGCTTTCTCTTTGTAAGGGGAGATATTTCCACAGGATGATCCATTACAAATGTAGGCTGTACCAAATGCTCTTCTACATATTCCTCAAAGAAGAGATTTATAATATCGCCTTTCTGATGATATGGCTCATAGTGAATATCTCTTTCATCAGCTAATTTCTTAGCTGTCTCGGTATCAGGTACTTCATCAAAATCCACACCCGCATACTTCTTGACTGCATCAATCATTGTAATACGCTCAAAGGGCTTGCCAAAATCAAGCTCTACATCGCCGTACTTAAACTTAGTGGTGCCCAGCACCTCCTGGGCTACATGACGATACATATTTTCAGTCAAATCCATCATTCCGTAGTAATCAGTATATGCCTGATAAAGCTCCATCAATGTAAATTCAGGATTATGTCTTGTATCAAGTCCCTCATTACGGAATACACGTCCTATCTCGTACACTCTCTCCAAGCCACCTACAATAAGACGCTTCAAATAGAGCTCAAGAGAAATTCTTAAATTCAAATCCTCGTCAAGTGCATTAAAATGAGTCATAAAAGGACGTGCGGCAGCACCACCTGCATTTGCCACCAGCATAGGAGTTTCAACCTCCATAAAGCCCTGTCCGTCCAAATATCTTCTGATTGAAGATATGATTTTACTTCTCTTAATAAATGTATCCTTTACCTCAGCATTCATAATGAGGTCTACATATCTCTGACGATAACGTAAATCAGTATTAGTCATTCCATGGAATTTCTCAGGTAATGGCTGAAGATTTTTTGAAAGCAGGGTAGTCTTTGTGGCATGGATGGAAATTTCCCCTTTCTGGGTTCTAAACATATATCCCTCTATACCTACAATATCGCCGGCCTCAAATTTCTTAAAGTCCGCATAAGCCTCTTCGCCCAGCACATCTCTTGCCACATATGCCTGAATATCGCCCTTTAAATCCTGAACATTGCAGAATGAAGCCTTGCCCATTACTCTCTTTAGCATAATACGACCGGCTACGCTTACATTAATAGGGGAAGCATCCATAATTTCTCGCTTGCTGTCATATTCCAGTTCTTCTTTACCTGCAAGAAGCTTTTCCTCAAGCGCCACATATTCTGCCTTTGCATCAGCAGAATGATAGGTCTGGTCATATTTTGTAATGGCAAATGGGTCCTTGCCTGCTGCCTGTAAATTCGCCAGCTTTTCTCTCTTATTCTTCCTTACCTGATTAAGGTCAGGTTCTTTTACCTGATTTTGATTATTGTCGCCCATATATTCCTCCATATAATATATACGCAAAATCGCGTTCTCTTATCCTAAAAAGGAAAAGCGGACGCGACAAACATTGCTACTTTACTGACGATCTCTGAATTTCAAGTACCTTGTACTGATTGGCTCCGGCAGGACTTTCAACGCTTACTGTATCTCCTACCTTTGCACCAATAAGGGCTCTTCCTACAGGAGATTCATTTGAAATCTTGCCATTTAGGCTGTCCGCTTCTGTTGAGCCTACAATCTTATACTCCAAATCCTCGTTAAATTCCACATCATGGATTTTAACCATACAGCCAATATTTATCTTCTCAAGGTCAACTTCTTCTTCGTCAACAACTTCCGCATTTTTAAGAATTTTCTCCAGCTCTTCGATACGTGCCTGAATATCTCTCTGCTCATCCTTAGCTGCGTCATACTCGGCGTTTTCCGACAAATCGCCCTGTGCTCTGGCCTCTTTTAGCTTTTCTGCATTCTCACGTCGTTTATTTACCTTAAGGTCTTCCAGTTCTTCTTCATACTTTCTAAGACCCTCGTATGTAAGAATATTCTTCTTTACTTCCATTTTAATGCTCCTTGTTTTATGTGCATTACACTTATATGTAAATATTTATATTTCAACCCTAGGTATTATAGCTACAAATCCCGTGGCTGTCAAATGTTTCCAGCTTTTCCAAGGGCAATTTTTTCTCATATTTTATATCCATATACGCGGAGGTTTCATTGGCAGCATTATAATACCACATTACTGCCTCATTTATGTCCCCTAAAGCCTCATAATAATCTCCCAGTTCATAGCAAAGCTCGCTTGTCATAAGCTGTCCTGCGGCTGCTCTTAGGGCATATTTCATAAAGCCTGTTAAATCCCCTGCTTTCTTTTTGCTAATGGCTGCCATCGTAAATATCCTATATGCCATATCCCCCTGCAATTCCTCCTGCTCACAAAGAGTAGCAAAATAATCTGTAGCAAGGATAAAATTCTCCTGTTTCCCTGCAATAATCAATTCCTTGCAATAAATTTCCAACAGTCTTGGGGACAATTCCTCGCCCCTCTCTATCATACTCTCAAATACAGCCAGGTCCCTGCTTCCATGTCCTGCTCCCGGATTATGGATAATCTCAATGTCACTGTCATATATTACAGGTACCCTGCGCACCTCCTCATGAATGGAGCTTTCCCATTTCCATTCCCTTATGCGCTTATAAAGCTTAGGCCTAAGCTCCCTGTCAAAGCTGTAAATCGTATTATTGCTTAGCTGATTACAGTAATACATCTGCACAATGTCAATATCCAAATCGATTACCTGCTTTAGCATCAGAAATTTTTTAATATTTTCGCCATCTATTACTTCATCCGCATCTGCCGAATATATATAGTCACAGGTGGCTAGAGAAAAGGCATAGTTTCTGGCATCGGAAAAGCTGCCCGTCCATTTAAAATCATATATTCTGTCAGTGTAAATACCGGCAATTTCCTTGGTTTTATCTATGGAACCTGTATCCACCACAATGATTTCATCAGCAATCTCCTTAAGACTTTCCAGACAGTCTCTTAGCTTCTCTTCCTCATTTTTAACAATCATGCATACACTGATAGTTGCCATCTTAGCCTCCTTTCACAAAAATGTCTTGCTTGCAAGGCACTACGCATCTGGCACGGTTGCACAAGCAATATTTTCCTATTCGCGAGTGCGCATCCTTAGCCTACACTCTCCCGAATATTTCCCTTGCCACAGCTATAACATCTTCCATTGTTTCCATTTCATTTACTCTGCCTCTAAGCTTTGACGCTCCGGGAATACCGGCACTATACCAGCCAATATGCTTTCGCATTTCCCGCACTCCCGTATATTCTCCTTTATATTCAAGCAACATATCCGCATGTCTTAAAATAGTTTCAAGGCGCTCCTTATAGGTGGGTGGTGCTATGTTTTTTCCTGTTTCCAGATAATGGATTATTTCCCTGAATAAAAAGGGATTCCCCCTGACCGCCCGTCCTATTGCAACTCCGTCACAGCCTGTCTTTTCAAGCAGACTTTTTGCTTTCTCTCCATCAGTAACATCTCCATTTCCTATTACCGGAATATTTACTGCCGCCTTTACCTCTCCTATTATATCCCAGTCTGCTTCCCCAGCATAATACTGTTCCCTTGTTCTTCCGTGTACGGTAATTGCCGCAGCGCCGGAGCTTTCTGCAATACGGGCAATCTCCACCGCATTTATATGCTCACTGTCAAAGCCCTTTCTTATCTTAACGGTCACAGGCTTATTTATGGATTTTGCCACCTGTTCGATAATCTTTCCTGCAAGAGCGCCGTTTTTCATAAGCGCCGAGCCCTCTCCGTTATTTACCACCTTAGGTACGGGACACCCCATATTTATATCCAGCACCGCAAAGGGACGCTCTTCAATCCTCTTTGCCATATCTCCCATAATCACAGGGTCCGAGCCAAATAATTGCAATGCCGCAGGACGCTCATTTGGGTGTATTTCCATTAGTGCATCCGTATTTTTATTATTATATAAAATCGCCTTTGCACTTACCATTTCCATACACTGAAGTGCCGAGCCCTGCTCCCTGCAAAGCAAACGAAATGGCAGGTCCGTAACCCCTGCCATTGGTGCCAGTATAATATTGTTATCAAGTGTTACCCCTCCTATATTAAGGGGGTGTAATAAATTATCCATTATTAAATATCAGCCTTTTCCATCCTGATAAGCCCTCTCAAACAGATGTTTATCAGTTTTATTTAGTATTAACTTTGCGCTTATTTTTTTCGTATATAAATCTTAAGCCGTCCAAAGTCAGCGATTTATCGTAAATATCTATAAGCTCTGTTTCGTCAGCTATAATTCTGCCAAGTCCACCGGTTGCTACCACCTTTAGATTTTCAATTTCAGATGCTTTTTTTACCTGTTCAATAATATATTCTGTCTGACCTATCTGACCATATACCAGACCTGCCTGCATACTGCTTATGGTTTCCTGCGCCAATATACTTTTGGGCTTTTTTATTTCTATTTCAGGAAGCTTCGCTGTGTCCTCCCACAATGCCTTTGCACTTATACGAAGCCCCGGAGCTGTTATACCCGCAGTAAATTCTCCCTCTTTGGTAATCAGGTCATAGGTAGTGGCAGTGCCAAAATCAATTACAAGTACGGGACCACCGTATTTTTCATAGGCTCCTACCGCATCTACTATTCTGTCAGGGCCTATTTCCTTGGGTGCCTCTGTAATAATCTTAATCCCTGTTTTTGTACCGGCTCCCACTATAATCGGGGACACTGGAAGATATTTTGCAATACCGCCTAAAAGAGAGTGCATAATATTAGGCACTACACTTGCCACAATGCAGCCGGATATAGATGCCTTATCTATATCATTTCTTGAAAGCATATCTCTTATTGACACCCCGTATTCATCCGAGGTTCTGGGTGTCTTACTCATCATTCTAAAGGTACTGATAAGCTTATCTTCCTTATAAACCCCATATGTAATATTTGTATTACCCACATCTACAACTAAGAGCATTTTAATCCTCCAATCTCTATTCACAGGCTGCTGCCTGCAAAGCCCCTATTCCTCCTCAAGCAATTTAAGAAGCTCTTCAGGACTTTCTTTAAGATATATTAACCTATAATAAAGGGATAAGCTCTGCATCAGCTCCTGCTTGGTATCCCTGATTTTTGCCACCATCAGCCCTGCCCCGATTTCATCATATAGAAAATCATCATCGGCAGCTCTTGTTTCAAACACAAGCTCTCCGTCCTTTTCAAAGCCTATGGTAAACACACCGCCTATTTCCTCTGTGAACAACACACATATTATATGAAGCTCATCCTTTACACCATCCGGTATCTTGTCAAATTCCTTATTAAAATAATATTTCTGCTCATAGGCATTAGCACCACAGAGCACTACCTCACACATAGCCATATATACCTCTTACCGACACCTCTCCCGCATAAATATGATGGGTAATGCCGGTATCTGTTTTTACAATAAGTCTTCCCTCATCATCTATCCCCTCTGCAATACCCATAATATTTTCTTTTGGGTCAAATACCTTAACCACTCTGCCTTTATTAACCAGCAGACTATTATATTCTTCCTTTAATAAGGACATATCAGAGGTTTTTAAAAAAATCTCATAATACTTTTCAAAATATTCGGAAAAATATTTTACTGTGGACTCTCTGTCTGAGGGCGTACCTGTTTCTAAAAAAATGGATGTTGCCGTTTCAGAAATCTCAGCAGGAAATTCCTGTTGATTGGAATTTATCCCCACTCCTACAATGATTGAATTTTTTCCCTGGGTAGTATCTAACTCAGTTAAAATTCCGCATACCTTTTTTTCATTTAATAAAATATCATTGGGCCATTTAATCTGTGGCTTCAATCCACTGGTCTTTTCTATCGTCGCTGCAACTGAAAGAGCTGCCACCAATGTGATACATGAAGTACCGCCCCCCATACTTTCAGGCATTAACAGCAGAGATAGTGCAATTCCATCTCCCGGCGCACTTATCCAGTTTTTCCCTGACCTGCCCCTGCCTAAGCTCTGGTAATCCGATATAATCATCATACCCTCTCTAGGAGTTCCCTCTATTACCACTCCATATTCCTGTCTGGACTCTATGGTAGTTCCATTCCTTAGCAGTCTGCGCATCATACTGTTTGTGGAGTCTGTTTCTTCCAGCCAAAGATAATTCTTACCTATATACTTTGTATCAGCATTAAATCCTGTCATCTTAAAAAGCACCCATTGTTGCTGCCATTATAGCTTTAATTGTGTGCATACGGTTTTCCGCCTCATCAAATACCACTGACTGCTCAGACTCAAAAACCTCATCTGTAACCTCCAGCTCGGTAAATCCAAACTGCTCGCCCTTTTCTTTACCTATTTCCGTCTTTAAATCATGGAATGCAGGCAGGCAATGCATAAATATAGCCTTTTCTCCGGCTCTGTCCATAACAGCCTTATTTACCTGATATGGGAATAAATCCCTTATTCTCTCTTCCCATGCCTCATCAGGCTCGCCCATAGAAACCCAAACATCCGTATAAACCACATCCTGATTAGTAGTTCCGGCTACTACATCCTCTGTTAAAGTAATGCTGCCACCTGTGGTCTTTGCAATTTCCTCACAGGTCTTTACCAGCTCTTTATCCGGGAAATATGCCTTATTTGAGCACAGTGTTATATGCATACCCATCTTTGCACAGGTAACCATCCATGAATTAGCCATATTATAGCGGGCGTCTCCCATATAGACTACCTTTATGCCCTTTAAATATCCAAAATGCTCCTGTATTGTAAGCAAATCCGCAATCATTTGCGTAGGATGAAATTCATTTGTAAGTCCATTCCAAACAGGAACTCCTGCATACTTTGCCAGCTCCTCCACGATTTCCTGTCCATAGCCTCTGTATTCGATACCGTCAAACATTCTTCCCAACACTCTTGCAGTATCGGCAATACTCTCTTTTTTACCAATCTGAGAGCTTTTAGGGTCAAGATAAGTTGTTCCCATTCCCAGGTCATGAGCCGCTACCTCAAAGGAGCATCTTGTACGGGTACTGGTCTTTTCAAAAATAAGCGCAATATTCTTGCCTCTGAGCTTATCCACTAAAACCCCCATTTTCTTCATATGCTTTAAATCTGCTGCCAAATCCACCAGATACTGAATTTCTTCAGGTGTATAATCCAGAAGCTTTAAAAAATTACGTCCTTTAAGATTCATACGCGCCTCCCCGCTCTTATTATAAGTAATCCAAACATTAATAAAGGGTAAGTGATAAGCATCACCCACCCTTTGATATTACTATATTTATAAATTCGGTACAAGACAACTCTTGCAATTTAAAGCACTAAATTTAAATTATTAATAGAATACGTGAGCTCCAATTACAATACCGTTTTGCCCTGTCCAACGTCTGAAATGGGTTGCATCTCCTACATTGGTCTTTCCTGCAATTGCCTCTCTGGCGGCTAATACGCAATCCGCCGGTACACCACCGCTGGCTGTGAGAGCCACTTTACCGTTTAGCGCCGGGGTAAACTGACCTGACGCATATATTACGCCGCCTACCGTATTGGGATATGCACCACTTCGTACTCTGTTCATTACTACCGCTGCCACAGCAAGCTTGCCCTCGTAGCTCTGGTTTCCTGCTTCCCAATATACCAGTGAAGCCAGTAATGACTCGTCCGTTGCACCGACTGCCACGGCTCCCTTATCTCTTATAAGCTTGGCCTTTTCTTCTTTTTCCCGCTTTTCCCGTTCTTTTATTTCATCAAAGGTCTCGCCATGGTCAACAGAAAATTCAATTTCCACAAATTCTGCTGATATATAGCCCTCTTCGCCCTCAAAGTCTATTGCCACCCATTTCTCGGTGGTATCTTCCACTATGGCCTCAATAGAGTCTCCTCTGGCCACCAGTCCCCATATACCTGAATTTTCATCAGGCTCTTTTCTCACTCTTAATGCATCTGTATGGACAGTTGCCAATGTTCTTCCCACGTCCTTTGCCAGAGCCTCTGCTTCCGCTCCAAACAAAAGATACTCATTACTACACCAGCCAATAAGCTTTCCAGATTGTATTTTCGTCCAGTTACCATCTCTTTCCAGAATGGTTCCACCGCAGTCTGCATATAACAGACCAATCTTTGCCGACTCTTCGTTAGCTTCCTCGCGTACATTAAGAGAGTTTTTTACATTTGCCATCACAAGTCCCGAATCATCCTTTGCCCCGGAGTTCTTGGAGTCAGGCTCCTCTTCTGCATCAGCGCCTGTTTTATCCTCCTGGGTATGTGAATTGCCACTATCTCCTCCCCGATCCAGGGTATCAAGATACTGAGCCGCTCCTACATCAAGCTCTCCTAAAGAATATGTTGTTGCCGCCATTGCCACATTCGGTTTTAACACAATAATTGCCGCAACTCCTGCAAATATGCCCGCAAGCCCTCGAAGAAGCCTTCTGCTTCTTGCTTCCATAATTAACCTCATTCTTATTTGTTACAAATTTATTACTCTTGTAGTTACAAATCGTAACAAAATTACCCCCGATTGTCAAATCTACGGGG
>JBHAJK010000060.1:0-37721 GCA_041826605.1 Lachnospiraceae bacterium
AACAGAAGATATGCAGGAGCAGCTTTCAAAAGAAATAATAATGTTTGGGGCATATACGCAGGGCCTGGATAATAAGTCCGAAGTATTGGGCTGTGGGAAGCAAGCCCTGCTTACTCCGGAGATTTATGAAAATATTGCTACATGTGATGAGGCTTTATTAGAGGAATATTTATCCACTGAAACAATAGCTGATGCAAGCCTGAGGCGGGCTATTGGAAAAAGAAAACTATACCCCTGTATATTTGGTTCGGCATTAAAGCTTACGGGAGTGGAGACACTCTTGGAAGTACTGGGTCGCTATGGAGGGAGGATTGAAAAATCAACCGATGATATAGCTTTACAGGGAGAATCTATAAAATTGAAGGACTCTAAAGCAGGCAACGTAAATGCAGACGCAAATGCAGACATAGATATAAATATAAACACAAACATAAATATAAACACAAATATAAACACAAACACAGATGAGCCATTTTCTGCATATTGCTATAAAATAACCAGAAGCGGGGATGGCACCAGACTGACCCATCTTAGAGTACTATCGGGGAGCCTAAAGGTAAAGGATTTATTTAACGGCGAAAAGATAAATGATATTCGTCTTTATTCAGGAGAAAGATATAATTCGGTATCATTTGCAGAGGCAGGAGAAATAATAGCTATTCCGGGACTTAAAGATACTTTACCCGGTCATAGCTACGGGGGTAGTGATAAGGTCAATATACCCCATTTGGCTCCGGTGCTTTCATATGCCATAAGATATCCTGATACAGTGGCAAATACGCTGATGCTATCCTACCTTAGAGAGTTGGAGGAGGAGCTTCCGGAGCTATATGTGGAATATGACAATGAACATCGGGAAATACGAGTGAGCCTTATGGGAACTGTTCAGACAGAGGTTTTAGGGCGTCTTATAAATGACAGATATGGTGTACCTGTTACCTTTGATGTTGGAAGCATTTCCTATAAGGAGACGATAACTGATATTGTAGAGGGGGTGGGACATTTTGAACCCCTGCGTCACTATGCTGAGGTGCACCTGAAGCTGGAGCCGTTGGACCTTGGTATGGGGCTTGTGTTTGACAGTGATTTAAGTGAGGATGTGCTGGATAGAAACTGGCAGAGACTTATAAAGAGCCATTTGGAGGAAAGGACTCACAGAGGAGTGCTTACCGGCAGTCCCATTACGGATATGAAGATTACCCTTATTGGGGGTAGAGCTCATCCTAAGCATACTGAGGGTGGAGACTTCCGACAGGCTGTAATACGTGCTGTGCGTCAGGGGCTTATGCAGGCTCATTCCAGACTTTTGGAGCCTTATTATGATTTCACACTGGAAATACCTCAGGGCGCGGTGGGCAGAGCTATGACGGACATTGATAAAATGAACGGAAGCTTCGAGCTGTCAAAAAATATTTCCGGTACAGTCCTGTTAAATGGAAGAGCACCTGTGGCAACCCTGCATAATTATGGCAAGGAAGTGGCGGAATATACAGGGGGCGAGGGAAGTCTGTTTTTAACTCCCGGAGGCTATGGAATATGCCATAATGAACAGGAAATTATAGATAGCTTTAATTATAATCCGGAGGAGGATGTTAAAAATCCATCTGCGTCAGTATTCTGTCAGCATGGGGCAGGAGTTATGGTGCCATGGAATGAGATTTTTGAACATATGCATATACCTCCCTGTCTGGATGAGGGAAGTAATGAGGTAGAAGCCATTGGGTTAAAACCGATTTTGGGATTTTCAGGGGCAAAGGAAATAAACATTGGTACCGATGAAATTGATGAAATAATAAACAGAACTGCCTACTCCAACAGAAAGCCCGTGGCAGTGGCGCATAAGGGAATTTCCGCAAAGCGTGCCAAAATGCGACAAAGGCAGTATATTGCCCCTAAAGAGGTGGAATATAAGGGAACGGTTCAAAGGAAAAAATATCTTTTGGTGGACGGCTATAATGTAATATATGCCTGGAGAGAATTGGCAGAGCTGGCGGCAATAAATATTAATGGTGCCAGGGATAAGCTGCTGGATATTCTATGCAATTATCAGGGCATGACCGGACTTAATATAATTGCGGTTTTTGATGCTTACAGGCTATCCAACCACCCTACCGAGTTTCTTGACTATAATAATATATATGTGGTATATACTAGGACAGCGGAGACAGCCGATTATTATATTGAAAAATTTGCCCATGAAAATGGGAAAAAGTACGATATTACGGTGGTTACCTCCGATGGATTGGAGCAGATTATTATTAGGGGACAGGGATGTCATCTGATGTCCTCGAGAGAATTTGAACTACTTATAAATAACACCTATAATGAGTTTAAGAGAACTCATTGTGTAGAGTAAGCCCAAGGTGTTTGGCAGTGCATAGGTCTTAATATATTAGCTGTGATATAGGCTTATGGGTGGCAGACAATTGGCAGAAATGAGGAGGAATATGATGAAACGCAGGGTAATTAATGTTCTTTTGGCAATGTTAATGCTTATCTTTGTGGCAGGCTGCAATAAGGAGACAGAAAAAACTGTTGAAAAGGAAGATGTGCAGGAGGAGGCAGCTACAGAAGAAGCAGAAGCGGAGGCACCCGGGGAAAAAAAGGAAAAGCTTCCTGAAAGTCTTTCCGGTTCAAGCGTGGCCATCTTGGATGATATGGCATATTATATGGGTAACGGAGTGATAATGTCCCTTAACACAAAGACCGGCGAGAGCGAAATTATCTGGCAGGATGACAGGGTGGCTATTACATCTGACAGCTTTACCGGTGGAGCGGGGCTGATACTTAATGATAAGCTGTATTTTACTTCACTTATACAGATAGAGAGTGAGGGTATTGATTATATTACTGAAGAGCTTTTGTTTAACGTCATGGATTTATCCGATGGAAGCGTAGAGGAGATAGCCGTCTATACAGGGGAGCATGGAAGTGGCGGACTGTATTATGCTGATGGAATTCTGTATGTTCATGGGGATAAAGAGCATAATTGCTTCTATGTGGACAAAAAAGGAAATATTGCAGATGCTGCTGACATAGCTGATATTGACTCCATGGTGCAGGTTCCGGATGATTACTATATCGGTACCTTTACAAATAATGGTACCCAGAGCTTTGTACCTGTAAGAACACTGCAAAATTCAAATAGGATAGTTTTAAATACCGATTATTATGAAACAGTGCTTTATGATGTTTCCACCAAACGGGAAATCTCCCTTGGCGGTTCGGCAGTTTCCATGAACAAGGATAAAATACTTGTGGTGGAATATGATGACGGCGACAGTATTTTGGGAACAATAGATATTAAATCGGGAGAATATACTTTCCTGCTAAAGAGCGAGGATTATTTTCCTGTATTTGCCATGGATGATAAATATGCATATTATACGGAAAGCCCTGATAGGGGGCAAAGAGTGGTTTATAGAACCATAGACCTGTCCACCGGAAAGCTGGGTACTGTTTTTGAAGATAATCGTATTGATGCGGCTCCTTATTATGTAAGCACTATGTTTAATACCACCTATGAAAATGGTAAAATTTATTATCTCACAAGCATGGACTGCGAACTGAAATTTGCAGTATATGATATAAAAACAGGAAATAATACTGTGGCAAATTCCTCATTCTATGACACCGGTATAAGTCGCGTAGGTGCGCTTAAATACTATGGGGATAATGTAGAGCTGGATGACGGAACTCTTTTAGGTTATGCAAGTGTAACCATGCTAAAGGTGGATAATAATTACAAGGGAGCAGCAGCCATTAACCATATACTTGACAGTAAGGCCAGAGAGATTGTAAGTGACTTTATGGCTCTTGAGCCGGAGATGACAGAGCGGTATGAGGAGGTTGCGGAATACGGTTATTATTCTGCATATTTTACTGAATATGCCGTTAAAGAATTAGATTATTTTGACGGAAGATATTTAGGCTTTGAGATGAGCGGATATGAGTACTATGGTGGTGCCCACGGCTTGCCATATATATATGGATATGTATTTGATATGGAGACAGGAAACCGGCTTACTCTGAGAGACCTGGTAAATGTGTCAGAAGCAGAATTAAAGCAGGCTGTAACAGAACACTTTGAAGCCTTAATGGAACAAAATGGTACAGATAATTATTGGGATGATGCCGCAAGCCAGGTATATTCTACTATCAGCTTAGATAGTGACAATTTTAGCCTTAAGGAAGACGGAATAGAGTTCCAATTCACTCCATATGAGGTGGCACCCTATGTTATGGGACATCAAATTGTAAGGGTACCTTTTGATGAATTGGGAATTGAATTAAATTAAAAAATATAACTGTAGACGGGGTATATATGATAACGGTCAAAAATAAAATATTTACAATTACTACAAAAAACACTTCCTATGTCTGTCAGGTCAGAGATGGAAAATATATGGAAAATCTTTATTATGGAAAGAGGCTGTCCTCAGAACTTATAAATGCCAATGAGGCAGCAGCACTACAGGAAAAGTTTAATAATCCCTTTGGAAATACTATTGCGGGTGCAGGGAAAGAGAAGAACATAACTCTGGATAATCTGTGCCTTGAGCTTAGCAATCCGGGAACAGGGGATTATAGACTGCTTCCCTTTATTATAGAGGATGAAAATGGCTGCATATCATCAAGATTTTACTTTGCTGACTCATATTTATATGAGGGGCTTTACGAAAAGAGGGATAAGACCTTAATGCCCTATGCAAAATGGGATGAGAAGGAGAATAATACTACAAAGCCCTGGACATTGGAGCTTATATTTAAGGATAGCTTTACTGATGATAGAGAGGGCTGTGAGCTTAGGCTTGTTTATACTGCCTTTGAGGAATGTGACACTATTGTCAGAAGAACCGTGCTTAATAATAAATCTGATAAGCCTGTAATAATAAAAGATATTTCTTCGATGATGCTGGATTTGCCGGATACAGAGTACACAATGATTACCTTTGACGGACTGTGGACAAGGGAGAGACACAGAAAGGATAAGGAGCTGGTTTCGGGAATATATGAAATAAGCACTTTTTCAGGCACCAGCAGCAATAAACATAATCCGTTTTTTATGCTTAAGGAAAATGGAGCTACGGAGTTTACAGGTGGCTGCTATGGATTTAACCTTATTTATTCAGGTAATCACAGGGAAAGAGTGGAGGTGTCGGAATACGGCAAAACCAGAATTGTAACAGGAATAAACAGCTATGCCTTTAGTCATAGACTATTGCCCGGAGAAAGCTTTTATACTCCTGAGGCCACCATGTGCTTTAGTGATATGGGCTTAAGCGGTGTGTCGGAGTGCTGTCACAAATTTGTACATGAGCATATTGTGCCTGCTAATTTCAGGAATATGGAGCGCCCCATTCTTATTAACAACTGGGAAGCTACTTATTTTGATTTTAATAAAAGAAAGCTGACAAATTTAGCAAAGCAGGCCTCTGAACTGGGTATGGAGCTTTTCGTGCTGGATGATGGCTGGTTTGGAGAAAGAAATGATGATACCACCTCTTTGGGAGACTGGTTTGTAAATGAAAAGAAGCTTGGGGGCAAATTGTCCGAGCTTATCGATGAGGTAAAGAAGCAGGGGCTTAAGTTTGGACTCTGGTTTGAGCCTGAGATGATAAGCGAAAAAAGTAAGCTCTATGAAAACCATCCTGATTGGGCTGTAAGGGCCTTTGGGCGTGAAAGCTACCTTGGAAGAAATCAGCTTATCCTGGATTATTCCAAGGAGGAGGTAAGGGATTATATAGTAGAGACAGTGGGGGCACTGCTTAGAGATAATGATATTTCCTATGTAAAATGGGATATGAACAGGCCTATGACGGATACGGGAGAAAAGCAGGGAGAATTTTTCCATTCCTTTGTATTGGGACTGTATGATGTTATGGAAAGACTGACCAGGGAGTTTCCTAAGGTACTCTTTGAGGGTTGTTCTGCCGGGGGCAATCGTTTTGACTTAGGAATATTAAGCTATATGCCCCAGATTTGGACCTCTGATGATACAGACCCCAATGAGAGAATACATATACAGGGAGGAACCTCCTATGGATATCCCCAGTCCACTATGGGGGCGCATGTAAGTGCGGCGCCTAACCATCAGACACTTAGAGCTACCGGTCTGGAAACAAGATTTAATGTGGCTGCGATGGGAGTGCTGGGCTATGAATTGGATTTGACGGTGCTTACTCCGAATGAAAAGAATATAATAAAAAATCAGACTGCCTTTTACAAGGAGCATAGACAGCTTTTGCAATTTGGACGCTTTAATAGAGTAAAAGACGCCCAAAATACACGTATCTGGCAGATAACCTCTGAGGATAAAAAAGAGGCCATATGTCTTTTGTATAGGGAATTATCCGAGCCCAATATTTCAAGGGACAGACTGTTTGCTGTAGGACTGGATGCAGATGCCATGTACAGAGTGACAGTGCGCCCTGCCAAAATATCAATTAAGGAATTTGGAAATCTTATAAACCATGTATCTCCTGTAAAAATTAAGGAGGATGGAATAATACAGGCGGCTATAAGCTCTGCCTACTCCATGGATAATGAAAAGGAAGAATATCTGGTAAGCGGTGCTCTGCTTATGAATGCAGGTATTAAACTTAATTCCAGATTTTCCGGCACAGGAATGGGAGATGGCACAAGAGTCATGGGAGATTTTTCCTCAAGACTTTACACTATTAAAAAAGAAGATATAATGAGTTAAGAGTGTATTGCAAAAAAGGAGGCGTTATGAATAAACCCGCATTAGTAATATTGGCAGCAGGAATGGGGAGCCGTTACGGTGGTTTGAAGCAGATGGACCCCGTGGATGCACAGGGACATAGAATAATTGACTTTTCCATATATGATGCATGGAAAGCAGGCTTTGAAAAGGTAGTTTTTATTATTAAGCATGAAATCGAAGAGGATTTCAAAAAAATGGTGGGCGAACCTATTTCTAAGCATATGCAGGTGGAGTATGTGTTTCAGGAGCTTGAGGATGTGCCTGAAGGATTTGTAATTCCTGAGGGAAGAGTAAAGCCCTGGGGAACAACCCATGCACTTATGTGCTGTAAGGAAGCTTTAGATGGTGCATTTATGGTTATTAATGCTGACGATTATTATGGCAAGGATGGCTATAAGGCAATGTATGAGTTTTTGACCTCTACAGCCTCTGATGAAAAAGCATATGCTATGGTGGCATATGAGCTGGGCAAGACCCTGACTGAAAAGGGCAGTGTGACAAGAGGTGTTTGCAATGCTGATGAAAATGGCTATTTAAGTCATATTGTAGAGCAGAAAAATCTGGTAAAAACAGATGATGGCGCTGGGATTGCAGAAGAGGATGGAAGTAACACTCCCATAGATGTAAAAACAGCAGTGTCTATGAATATGTGGGGCTTTAAGAAGAGCGTGTTTAAGGAATTTGAAGAAGCCTTAACAGACTTCTTTGAAAATAAGGTGGCATTAAATCCTGAAAAATCAGAGTGCTTAATACCTACAGAGGTGGATGTGCTGATTAAGAATGACAGAGCCAATGTAAAGATGCTGACTTCTTCGGATAAGTGGTTTGGTGTAACCTATCAGGAGGATAAGCCGTTTGTTGTTGAAAGTATAAAGGCGTTAAAGGATGCGGGAGAATATCCTGCATATCTTTGGGAATAAAAGCTTGCAGTAAGGAGAGGAAAAAATATGTCTATATTAGTAACAGGAGGTGTGGGCTTTATAGGAAGTCACACTGTAGTAGAGCTTATCAGTGCCGGTTATGAGGTGGTTATTTTAGATAATCTTTGCAATTCAAATATGAAAGTACTTGACCGTATAGAGGCAATCACAGGTAAGAGAGTACCTTTCTATGAGGCAGATATACGCGACAGAGTGGCGCTGGAAAATATATTTAAAAAGGAAAGCATTGATAGTGTAATCCATTTTGCAGGCCTTAAGGCTGTAGGAGAGTCAGTGGAAAAGCCCTTGGAATATTATGATAATAATATTGCGGGAACTCTTATATTGCTTGATGTGATGAGAGAAAACGGCTGCAAGAATATTATTTTTTCATCAAGTGCTACAGTATATGGAGACCCTGCCATTATCCCTATAACAGAGGAATGTCCTAAGGGAGTATGTACCAATCCCTATGGCTGGACCAAGTCTATGCTTGAGCAGATTATGAGTGATATGCAGCTTGCGGATAAGGAATGGAATGTGGTAGTTCTCCGTTACTTTAATCCGATTGGTGCTCATAAGAGCGGTACAATGGGAGAAAATCCCAACGGTATTCCAAACAATCTTATGCCATACATTACTCAGGTGGCAGTTGGTAAGCGTGCTGAGCTTGGAGTATTTGGAGATGATTATGACACCCATGACGGTACAGGTGTAAGAGATTATATCCATGTAGTAGATTTAGCTATAGGTCATGTAAAGGCATTAAAGAAAATAGAGGAAAAAGCAGGACTCAATATCTACAACTTGGGTACAGGTGTGGGCTACAGCGTTTTAGACGTGGTTAAAAACTTTGAAGAAGCAAGTGGAGTGAAAATTCCCTACAGCATCAAGCCAAGACGTGCAGGAGATGTGGCTGTATGCTATTCAGACGCTTCAAAGGCAAAGCGTGAGCTTGGCTGGGAAGCAAGCTACGGCATTAAGGAAATGTGTGAGGACTCTTGGAGATGGCAGAAAAACAATCCTAACGGATATGATGACTAATCCTCTTCAATTACATAAAAATCAATAAAATCAAAATCGACAGCTTCCATAAAGCTATCCTGATAAAATCTTGTCCGAGAGTGTGCTTGAAACTCTCGGATATTTTTATCCAGCCAAATAGGCTTGCCCAAATCAAATTCCGCGCAAACCTTATCCAAAGCCTCAAACACTTTCCTGGTTCTGGAATTATCGCTATAATCCTCCACAACCATATCTCTCATCATTCGGTTATCTAAAAATTCCTTAATCCAAATTCTCATAATACTCCTTGTTTCTGGCGCGCGGTAAAGATATACTCGGTGTGGCGCTTGTCCTTTTATAAAACAGTACCGAGCTGCCGGCAAGATATCAGTTTTACAGAGCTTTCGAGAGCCGCAGCCGCGTTAGCAGCGTGAGGGGACTCTGTAAAACTGATATCTTGACGGCAGCGACTCTAATGCACAAAGTCTAATGCACAAAGCTATACCTCCGCCACCAGTTTAATATGACAAATATAGCATCTTTCTGGGACTTATGCTATACTATAACTTGGTTTTTTGTGAGCGTAAGAAATAAGCAAAAAGAAACGGGGTTGCAATACAAATGACAAAAAAAGGTAATGACCAGGTGGAGAGCTGGAACGAGGTACTGCTGATATATCGTTCTGCTTTGAAAGAGGTCAACACGAAGCTTGAGATTTTGAACGATGAATTTCAGCATGTACACAGATACAATCCAATAGAACATATTAAGTCAAGGATTAAGACAAGCGAAAGTATTGTTAAGAAGCTTAAACGTAAGGGCTATGAGTCAACCATTGAAAATATGATAGAGTATGTGGATGATATTGCAGGAATAAGGATTATTTGT
This sequence comes from Lachnospiraceae bacterium, assembly GCA_041826605.1. GTDB lineage: Bacteria > Bacillota > Clostridia > Lachnospirales > Lachnospiraceae > Colinaster. The sequence continues at coordinate 9,541 of JBHAJK010000060.1, forward strand.
TCCTTTACATCCGATATATATCAGATTGCAGAAATGCTGGCTAACCAGAGTGATATTAAGCTGGTGGAGGTTAAGGATTATATTAAAAATCCTAAGCTAAGCGGATACAAAAGCTACCATATGCTGGTTACTGTTCCTATTTATTTGTCAGACAGGACAATAGATACTAAGGTGGAAATCCAGATAAGAACAGTTGCAATGGACTTTTGGGCAAGCTTAGAGCATAAGATACATTATAAATTTGAGGGAAATGCCCCGGAACATATAAAAGAGGAGTTGGTAGAATGTGCCAGAATGGTGTCGGATTTAGATGCCAGGATGCTGTCTCTTAATGAGGAAGTACAGAGCTTTGCCACACAGGTATCGGAAGAATAAAAGTATTGTGAGATTAAAAATACCTGGCGGTGTAGAGCCGTCAGGTTAAAATATCCTTATAAATGAGGAGTGCCCGAACACCTTTCGGCGCCCGGGCTATTATGAAAAAATTGTCTAATTACTGTTTCTTTATAGTACATATTATATTCATAATTTATGAATAAATTATGAACAATACGTGAACATATAGTTAATCTCTACAAAACGGAGGGTAAGATGGATATTTTTATTGATAAACTTGCACAAAAAATCACTGGTTCAGAGATTATAAATGCTAATACTACTGCGGAGGCAAAGGAGCTTGAAATGTTAAAAACAAAGGTTGAGGGATATGACAATCTTTTGCAGGAAATGCGCGAGCTTAATTTGAAAAATACTCAATCGGCAGAACGATTAAATGGCATTATTGAAAGAATGCCGGATACTGCGGAAATTATAAATAGCATTATGGCAAAAATGCCCAATACTGATGAAATGGTAAGCAGCATTATGGAAAAGATGCCGGATGCCGAAAAAATGGTAAGCAGTATTGTGGAAAAAATACCTGAGCCGGCGAAAATGCCTGAAATCGAAATTCCGGATAACAGAGAACAGTTTGATGAAATGTTTGACAAGACCTCTGATTTGGTTCACAGGGAAAATGTAAAGGTATATAGAAATGTCCAGGCGGCGGTACGTGCAGAACTGGAAAATCAGACCAAATCCTTGATGGAGGCTCAAAAGTCCGAAGAGAATAAGAAAGAATTGGCCTTTTTGAAAGTTATGAGTGTCCTCATATTTATTGCTGTGATAGCGGATATCACACTTAGAGCATTGGGAATACTCGGAATAATTTAGGAAGAATATACAATCAAAATATGAAAAAACTTACAAGGCACTATTTGCGCATGCAATACCTGAGTATTCGCGTGCGTATGCTAGTGATAATACTTAATATAATATTTATTCCTGCATTACATACCTATCAAAAGGATGAGGCTAATTTGTTTCATGTATTTTTAAATGGAAGCGATATGGGACATGCGGCAGATATGGATGTTGTACAGGAGCTTCTAAGTGATGCAAGAAGAGAACTTGGACGCGAAAGTGACGATGTGGTATATGTGGATGCCGACCTGACCTATGAAGCATCATCTGTAGTATTTGGTCGAGTGGACTCTGACAATGATATTAAAGAGCGAATGATGGAGAATCTGAAAGCCTGTTCAAAGCAGGTTTTGGTTCATGCCTATACTATGCGTATTGGGGATTATTCTGTTAATCTGGGAAGTCTTGATGATATCAAAGAGGTTTTGCAGGCTGCACTTGAATTGTATGATTTAGACAATTCCTATGCGGTTCAGGTTATAAGTGACCCGGAGAGGGAGCTTAGTGCGCTTACGGTCGCAGTGGTAAAGACTGAGGTTGCACAAGAAGAGGATATGGAGGAGCCTGTGAGAAATGCAGGCTTTGCAAGCTTTATGGAGGAAGCCATGGAGGAGACTGAAATTGTCTCTACAGCTTTGGATTTTGACGACTACGAGTATGGAATTCTAAGCATGGCTTTTGACGATGATATTGAAATAGTCGAGGGGTATCTGACAGAAAATCAAATAGCCTCTGTTTCCGATGCGGTTAAAAAGATTGTTAATTTAGAGGAAAAAAAGACTATTTACGAGGTGCAGACAGGAGATACTCTTTCGGAGATTGCTTTAAAGACAAGTATTCCTATGGACAAGATTGTAGAATTAAATGAAAATCTTGAAAATGAAAATTCTATGATAAGGGCAGGGGATGAACTTGTAGTGACAACAACAGAGCCTCCTATTACCATAGAACGAATGACTCAGGAATATATCGAAGAAATATATGATGCTGAAATTCAGTATGTGGAAAATGACAATTGGTATACTACTGAACAGGTTACATTACAACAGCCCTCTGCGGGACGCAGAAATATTGTGGCTCAGCTTACATATGCAAATGATAAAGAGATAGGCAGAGAAATAATAAAAGAAGAAGTATTGCTGGAGGCAGTGCCAAAGATAGTTGAACGTGGTACAAAAATTCCTCCTACATATATCAAGCCTTTGTCAGGTGGTAGAATGTCCAGTGGCTTTGGTCGAAGAAATGCACCTACCAGGGGAGCATCTACAAACCATCAGGGAGTGGATTGGGCAACACCTGTAGGAACTGCGATTTATGCATCCAGCGGTGGTGTTGTAACCAGAGCCGGATGGGGAAGCGGATATGGATACTGTGTTTATATCAGGCACCCGGATGGCAAGGAAACCAGGTATGGTCACTTAAGTAAAGTCTTAGTATCATCAGGTCAGTCTGTGAAGCAGGGGCAGAAGATAGCTCTAAGTGGAAATACCGGTCGAAGTACAGGACCTCATTTACATTTTGAGATAAGAATTAACGGCGTTGCGGTCAACCCCCTCAAATACTTGAACTAGCAGGGTTTAACGTGGTATAATGAACTGTCTGGTAGACAGTGGACACAATGGGTAAATATTAATTATTGGGGTTGGCAACACAATTTATGTGAGGCAATAGAGAATAGATGGAACAATATGTAATCAAGGGCGGAAATCCCCTTGTAGGCGAAGTAGAAGTTGGCGGAGCTAAGAATGCGGCACTTGGTATTCTGGCAGGTGCGCTAATGACTGACGAAACCGTATTAATTGAAAATTTGCCAGATGTACGCGACATTAATGTTATGTTACACGCCATGGAAAGCATTGGCGTTATCGTGAACAGAGTTGACAGACATACCGTAAAGGTTAATGGCAGAAATATATACACAAGAACCGTAGATGGCGATTATATAAGAAAGATTAGAGCATCCTATTACCTGGTAGGTGCTCTTTTAGGTAAGTATAAAGAGGCAGAGGTAAAGCTTCCCGGTGGCTGTAATATTGGCACCAGAGCAATAGACCAGCATTTAAAGGGCTTTAGGGCTTTAGGAGCAAGGGATGCAGGAGTAACCAGCGGAATGATAGTGGCTCATGCGGATACGCTGAAAGGTGCCCATATCTATCTGGATATGGTTACTGTAGGAGCAACAATCAATCTTATGCTGGCTTCTGTTATGGCTGATGGAACTACCATTATTGAAAATGCGGCAAAGGAGCCCCATGTGGTAGATGTGGCAAACTTCTTGAATTGTATGGGAGCCAATATAAAGGGCGCCGGTACTGACGTTATAAGGGTAAAGGGCGTGCAAAGTCTTCATGGTACAGAGTATGCCATTATTCCGGACCAGATTGAAGCTGGTACATTTATGTTTGCGGCTGCCGTGACAAAGGGAGATGTAACAGTTAAAAATGTTATTCCCAAGCATTTGGAGTCTATTAGCGCAAAGCTTTTGGAAATCGGATGCCAGATAGAAGAGTCGGATGATGCGGTAAGAGTAGTAGCTACAAAGCCACCTATTCATACTCATGTTAAGACCCTGCCATATCCCGGTTTTCCCACAGATATGCAACCACAGATTGCAGTAGCACTTGGTCTGGCAGAGGGTACCAGTCTTGTTACTGAAAGTATTTTTGAAAATAGATTTAAATATGTAGATGAGCTTACCAAAATGGGAGCGAATATAAAGGTCGAGGGCAATACTGCTATTATTGAGGGAATTGAAAAATATAGCGGTGCGGGGATTATAGCCCCTGACTTAAGAGCCGGAGCGGCACTTGTATTGGCGGCGCTGGCGGCTGATGGATTTTCCACAGTTGATGACATCAAGTATATTGAGCGTGGTTACGAAGACTTTGAGATAAAGCTTACATCACTTGGTGCAGAAATAGAAAAAGTAGAAAGCGAGCGGGATATTCAGAAATTTAAGCTTCGCGTGGGATGAAAAGGGGTAGTTCATTATGGGTAGGGTACACGCAGATAAGCTTAAGCCCGGGATGATACTGGAGACAGATGTATACAATATAAGCGACCAGTTAATATTGCCTGAGGGCTTGGAGCTGAATGAAAAGGCGATTGAAAAGCTTCATCAGTACGGGATAGAGGCTGTAAGGATTAAAGAGGATGTGGCAGGTGCTTCCGTGGATGTTCACATGGAAAGCTCTTATGGGGAGAGGTTGCGTGCTACACCTGAATTTAAAAAGTACAAAGAAGAATTTGAAAAAACTGTAAATGAAATGTCGCAGATGTTTTCTGATGTGGTGGTGCGAAATGCGCCCTTGAAATCAGATAAGCTGGTGGATAGTGTATTTAAGCTGCTTAACCCGGAACGGGGTTCAGTAAACCTCTTTGATATGCTCCACAATATGCGAACATATGATGACCTGACTTTTGCTCATAGCCTGAATGTAGGGCTTATATGCAATGTTTTTGCGGGTTGGCTTCATATGTCGGAGGAAGAGAAAAGGATTGCTACGGAATGTGGCATTCTGCATGATATAGGCAAGCTTAAAATTCCCAATGATATTATAAGAAAGCCTACCAAGCTTACAGATGAAGAATATGAGATTGTAAAAAATCATACAACTGAGGGCTATAAGATTTTGCAGAAGCATGGAGTGAGCGAGCCTGTTCGACGTTCGGCGCTGATGCATCATGAAAGATGTGATGGTGCAGGATATCCCTTAGGGCTTGTGGATAATCAGATTGATAAATTTGCAAAGATAGTAGCCATAGCAGATGTGTATGAAGCTATGACCTCGTCTAGAAGCTATAGAGGCTGTCGTTGTCCCTTTACCGTTATTGAAGCCTTTGAGGAAGAGGGATTGCAAAAGTACGATACCCGTATGATTATGACATTCCTGGAAAAAATAGTTAATACCTATATGCTAAACCGCGTTGGACTAAGCAATGATATGGAGGGAGACATTATCTTTATTAATAAGCAAAGACTTTCCCGCCCTGTAGTAAAATGTGGCAACGAATATATAGATTTGTCTAAAGAAAAAAATATAAAAATTGAAAAGCTGTTATAAAAAACTTCCTTACCGTAATAATTTCGGTAAGGAAGTTTTTTAGTTAATTATAAATATTTCTTAAGGTCATTTGCCCTGTCAGTCTTTTCCCAAGGGAGATTTAAGTCGTTACGTCCGAAGTGTCCGTAAGCTGCAGTCTGTTTGTAAATTGGCTGACGGAGGTTGAGAGCTTTGATGATGCCTGCCGGACGTAAATCAAAGTTTTCTCTTACAATTTCAACTAATTTTGTGTCACTTAGCTTTCCTGTACCAAAGGTATCAACTCTTACAGAAGTAGGAGCTGCAACACCGATAGCATATGAAAGCTGAATTTCGCATTTTTCAGCAAGACCGGCTGCAACAATATTCTTAGCTACATATCTTGCAGCATATGCGGCAGAGCGATCAACCTTTGTACAATCCTTTCCGGAGAAAGCACCGCCGCCGTGACGAGCCATTCCGCCGTAGGTATCTACAATAATCTTACGTCCTGTAAGACCGGCATCTCCGTGAGGGCCACCGATTACAAATCTTCCTGTAGGATTAATGAAGAACTTTGTCTTATCATCTACAAGCTCAGCAGGAAGAATGGGGTCAAATACATATTTCTTAATATCCTCATGGATTTGCTCCTGAGTAACATTTTCATCATGCTGTGTAGAGCAAACTACTGCCTCAAGACGTACAGGCTTGTCATTTTCATCATATTCTACAGAAACCTGAGTTTTTCCATCCGGACGAAGATAAGTAAGAGTTCCGTCCTTTCTTACCTTTGTAAGCTGAAGTGCAAGCTTATGTGCAAGGTCAATAGGATAAGGCATATAGCTGTCTGTTTCGTTTGTGGCATATCCGAACATCATTCCCTGGTCGCCGGCACCTGTATCCAGGTCGTCTGTAAGCTCGCCGGATTTAGCTTCCAGGGCTTTATCCACACCCATAGCAATATCGGCTGACTGCTGGTCAAGTGCTACAAATACTGCACAGGAATTTCCGTCCAATCCCTTTTTGCCCTCATCATATCCAATCTCTGTAACAGTCTTTCTGACAATTGCAGGAATATCAAGTACTGCCTTTGTAGTAATCTCTCCTGTTACAAGTACAAAGCCTGTACAACTGGCTGTCTCACATGCAACACGGCTCATGGGGTCCTGTTCAAAGCAGGCATCAAGAATTGCATCAGATACCATGTCGCAGACTTTGTCAGGATGTCCCTCTGTCACTGACTCAGAAGTAAAAAGTTTCTTTTCGCTCATTAATAACTCCAATCTGAAGCGTCAATCAGATGTATGGGCAACTTGTGACGCTTCCAAACAAATTGCAATAAATAAATACATAACAAAAAATCCGCTGTGAATAAGCGGACTCGAAAAAATATCAAATCCTCTTATTGCTCAATTAGTATCTGAAAACAAAATCTTATTGTCACAGATACATTGCTCAGGTTGGCACCTTCCTACATTACGTCTGGGGTTGCCGTGGCTTCATAGGTCCTATGTACCTCCACCACTCTGAATAAGAGTATCTCACAGTTTGTTGTTATATTACTTGGCTAGTCTACAATAAGGAGTATCTATTGTCAAGAGGTATTATTGTGCGAGAATTAATACATTTGTATTAAGATTAAGATGCGCGCTCAGGGTACGTACTAGTTTCTGAAGAGCTTTCGATAGCCGCAGTCGCGTAAGCGACGTGAGGGGACTCTTCAGAAACTAGTATGCACACTGAACGCGTATCTATATATAATGCATGTATACTGAACGCGTATCTGCATACAATAACAATTACTGCTCAGGAACTCCGGAGAAAAGGGCGCGATATTCCCCGGGGGTACAGCCTTTCTTTTGCTTGAAAATTCGATTAAAGGTGGAGATGCTTGAAAAGCCCGAAAGCAGAGCAATATCCGTTATGGAAAGCTCATTGTGGGTAAGGAGCATTTCGGTAACCTTTATTCGCTGATTTGTAAGATAATCATAGAAAGTACAGCCCATATATTCCTTGAAAAGTCTGGAAAAATGGAATTTACAGAAGCCACTGTAGGCAGCCGCCTCATCCAGGGTTATATTGTGCATATAATTTGTGTCTACAAATTCCACTACCTTATTAAGCTTATCAAAATATTCCTTACGCTTAGAGGGTGTGCTGTCCACAAACATATGTACCTGATTAAGGCTGTATCTGGATAGGATTGTTATTATACGGAACAGATGGGAGTATATGGAAAACTCATAAAATTCTGTCTGTAGAAAATATTCATTCCATATCTGTGAAAATATATCAAATACTTCATTATATACCGGTGCATATTCTGTGGGTGTAACATGTATATAGTCATCAAATAGTGCCACAATACCGGAATAGCCTCTGGAAGAAGCAAAAAACTCCATATCAAACAGGCATACATAGCGTTTGCCTGATTGTGGAGCATGAAGATAATGGGATTTTCTGGGAGGAATAAATAAAATATCTCCGGGCTGAACATGATATCGTTTGTTTTCAATATCAACGTCATAATAGTTTTCCACGGGCACAATTATTTCAAGTGCATTATGCCAGTGGGTGGAATAGTCGTAATTTTCTTCATTATGCCATATTCTTATAGAACTATCCTTTGGGAAGATATATTTTTCGTTCTTTCCCTCCAATACACGATTTTTGTAATCGGTATTCTGCTTGTAATAGTTTAAGCTAATGTTCTTTGTGGATGTGTTCATATAATCCCCCTCTATTACTATGTGCGACAAAAGAAATTTAGCGTACAATTTCTCAAACTATACCCTCATATTAATACAAAATACAATTACTTGCCATATATTGCTTTTATTATATAGCAGATATTGTCAAAATATAAATAAAAAAGAGCGTATTTTGCCATATATGTGCAAAATACACAAAAAAGAGTGTAGATTTTTTATTAGCTAAAGCAATAATTGAGAAGTAAAGGGCAATATTTGGTAGGCAATATGGCTCAAGAAAGAATATTCTCTATATATAGGGAAATGTAAATAGCAAATTCTGACAATTATAAGGGGAAGCAAGTTGAAGACAAAAAACACATTACAAAAAACAATTCTTTTCGCAGCATTATGTATAGCACTTTCTGCCTGCGGTAATTCCAATAATATAAATACAACTAAAGAAGACGATGCAGAAGTGGATACTATGCAGGAGGAAAATATAGAAGCGGATGTAGCACAGGAGGAAAGCGGGGAAGTGGAAGTCATGCAGGAGAATACAGAAGAAGTATTTTTAAGAGACGGGGTAAAGGAAAAGCTGGATTGTCTGGTGGGCTGTGCAGTAGGCGGCGGTACTATTAAGGATAAGAAGAACTGGGAACTGGTAACTACCCATTTCAGTGCTGTGACCCTGGAAAATGAGCTTAAACCCGATGCACTGTTTGGATATAGCGTAAGTGTTTGTCCCAGAACTGAAGAGGCTGTGTTAAACGGAGAAACAATTATTGTACCCAAGCTGGATTATTCCAGAGCGGAGCAAATTCTGGATAAGGTGTTGGAGTGGAATAGGGAAAATCCTGATAAGACAATTATGGCAAGGGGGCATGTGCTTTTATGGCATTCACAGACTCCTGAATGGTTTTTCCATAAAAACTATGACAAGAATGAGCCATATGTTTCGGCAGATGAGATGAATAAGCGTCTGGAATGGTATATAAGTGAGGTGCTGGGACATTTTACGGGCGAGGATAGTAAATATAAAGGAATGTTTTATGGATGGGATGTGGTAAATGAAGCGATTTCAGACGCCACAGGCACCTATAGAACAGATAAGGAAAATCCTGATGAAGCATTGTCGGAAGACAGACACGGCAGCAATTCAAGCTGGTGGCATATATATCAGAATGAGGACTTTATAGTAAATGCCTTTGTGTATGCAAATAAATATGCACCTGCTGAATTGGAGCTTTATTATAATGATTACAACGAATGTAATATAAAGAAGAGAAAGGGCATTATAGAGCTTCTTACAGCGGTAAAAAATAATGAAGATGCCCGAATAGACGGCATGGGTATGCAGGGACACTACAATGTAGGCTCGCCCTCGGCAACAGAGGTGGAAATGGCTGCAAAGGCATATGGCGAGATTGTAGGAAAGGTTCAGATTACGGAGTGGGATTTAAGTGCCAGCTCCGGATATGACGGTAGTCCTGAAGCCATGGAAAAAGAATACGAAAAACAGCGTAAAACCTATAATTTAATGTATAACGCTCTTCAAAATGTGGAGAAAGCGGGAATAGACGTAACAGGAATAACCTTTTGGGGAACAACAGATGCCAATTCCTGGCTTAATTCAAGGGCCGGTGTAGGAGGCGGAACTGACGGAACACAGGCACAATGTCCTCTTTTGTTTGATGCAAAGTATGAGCCAAAGCCTGCTTTCTATGTATTTGCAGGAGGCAGCCGCAAGGGAGATGTAAATGAGTAATCTGTTAAAGAAAATACTTATAACAATAGGCGTATTTGTGGTAGCGATTGCAGCCATTATATTATCGGGAAAAGACACAAAGGATTTTCACGATAAATATGCCAATGTGGATTTAACAAAGAATATAGAGGGTGTTGAAAGGCTTGGTACCTACAGTGGCTATATAAAAGAGCATTTAGAAGCTGATACACCTAAGGAAGATATAGATGTAGCTCTTCTTAATTATAAGCACAGTGGAGAGGTATATGATATTCCGGAGCTTTCGGGAAGAAATTCTTTGCTTTACACAGGCACAGACTCAGAAGTAAGCTGGGATGTAAATGTGGATAAAGCCGGACTTTATCAGATTTATCTGGAATATATGCTGCCTGAATCAAGAGGAGTTGCGGCAGAACGTTCCATATATATTAATGGGGAGCTTCCCTTTGAAGAAGCCGGAAATATTGCATTTTCCAGAATGTGGCAGGACGGTGGAATGTACCGTACGGACAATCAGGGAAATCAGATAAGACCTATACAGGTGGAATATTTTGATTGGCAGAGTGCCTATCTTAAGGATGATGTAGGCTATATAGCAGAGCCATATCTCTTTTATTTGGAAAAGGGAAATAATGAAATTACTCTAAAGGCTGAAAATGAGCCAATGATTTTATATAAGGTAACAGTATGCGGAGTAAGGGAAGAGACAACCTATCAGGATTATTTGGCTAAGAATACAGAACAGGGAGAAGACCTGGCAAAGGAATATTTGCAGATAATTCAGGGAGAGGACTCAACTCTTCGTTCAGAGCCCTCGCTATATGCCAGATATGACCGTTCTTCTCCTGCAACAGTTCCTTACAGTGTGACAAACACAGTGCTCAATTATACAGGCGGAGATAGCTGGAGAAGTGCAGGACAGTGGATTGAATGGGATTTTGAAGTGCCTGCCGATGGCTGGTATGAGATTGTTATAAAGGGCAGGCAGAATTACGCCAGAGGCTCCGTATCCAACAGGAGTATATATATAGACGGAGAAATACCCTTTAAAGAATTTGAAGCGATTACATTTGAATATGCAAATGATTGGGTTTACAAAACACCTGAGGATGAAAATGGCAAACCTTGCAGAATTTATCTGACTAAAGGAAGTCACAAGATAAGACTTGAGGGAACCTTTGCAGGTATGGGAACCATCCTTAAGGATTTGGAGGATGCAACCTATCGACTGAATCTTATATATAGAAGACTTTTGGTTTATACAGGGGCAACACCGGATATATACAGAGATTATCATATTGATACAGCTTACCCTGAGATTATGGATGCTATGGACTTAGAGGCAAAGCGTCTTTATAAAATAGTTGACGATATGGTGGCGTATAGCGGACAGATGGCGGACAATATAGCTACAGCCCAGACCCTGGCAAATCAGCTTGAGCGCTTTTGCGAAAAGCCGCAGAAGATAACTACGGAGTTTATAACCTTTAAGGATAATATTACAGCCCTTGGTGCTGCTTCATTGAGAATGAGCGAAACCAAGCTGGATGTGGACTATGTGGTAATCAAGGGAGAGGATGCGGTACTTAAAAAGGAGAGCTCAAATATATTTACCCAGGCGGCCCATGAAATTAAATCCTTTGGAGCATCATTCTTTGTGGACTACAATTCCGTAGGAGATGTTTATACCACTGATGATAATGAGGAAATAGTCAAGGTATGGGTACTTACAGGACGTGACCAGGGTACAATTCTTAAATCCATGGTGGATACTACATTTACTCCTGATACGGGAATTAAGGTAAATGTGGAAATAGTTGAACCGGGAGCACTGCTTAATGCGGTGTTAGCAGGCAGAGGACCAAATGTGGTGCTGTCTGTGGGAGCAGACCAGCCTGTCAACTACGCACTCAGAGGTGCGGCAGAGGATATCACTCAATTTGAGGGATGGGAAGAGGTAATGAGCCACTATTCGGAAAGCTCCTACGAGCAGTACAGACTGGATGGAAGCATATACGGTGTACCGGAGACTCAGACCTTTAATGTAATGTTTTATAGAGAGGATGTACTGGAGGAGCTGGAGCTGTCGGCACCTCAAACCTGGCAGGAATTAATTGAAATGCTGCCCACTATTCAGGGAAACAATTTATCAGTGGGACTTCCTACAGCGGCAGGAAGCAGTACTACCAGTGCGGCAACTACGGCAACAATGTCAAACATTCCGGATCTTTCAATGTATTTTGCTCTTCTGTTCCAGTATGGAGGAGATATTTACAACGAGGACGGTACATCTACAACAGTAGATACTGAGGCGGGAATAAGAGCTTTTGATGATTATGTAAGATATTTCAATGACTATGGAATACCTACAATATATGATTTTGTAAGCCGTTTCCGTTCGGGAGAAATGCCTATCGGAATAGCTCCCTACTCTACATATAATACCCTGATGGTATCGGCACCTGAAATAAGGGGTATGTGGAAATTCGGACTTATACCCGGAACGGAATGTACGGATGAAAATGGCAATACCTATATTGACAGGTCGGATTTCATAACCGGAAGTGCCACTATGATGATTACAACCGAGGATGAAAAGCTTAAAAATGAGTCCTGGGAGTTTATGAAGTGGTGGGCCGATACAGATACACAGATACGATTTGGACGGGAAATAGAAGCGCTTTTGGGAGCATCTGCCAGATACGCTACAGCTAACAGAGATGCTTTCTCAGGACTTTCGTGGAGCATGGAGGATATAAAAATACTGGATGAGCAGTGGGAGCAGACCGTAGGCATACGCGAGGTTCCCGGTGGATATTTCACGGGACGCCATATATCCAACGCTATTCGTAAGGTAATAAATGAGAAGGTAGACTCCAGGGAAACCATAATCGATTATTCTATTGTGATTGATGAAGAGATAAAGAAGAAGAGAATCGAATTTGGTATGCCTATAGATTAAGGGCACAAGCTTAGGAGAGATTAAATGAAAGAATATTTGCGGAAATACTTGATTCTGCGCAGACACAATTTCAAGGTGGCTATGGCACAGGCTAAAACAAAAAAGTCCTGCTATCTTTTTCTGGCACCATATGCCCTTATATTTACATTGTTTTATATATTTCCGGTAGTGGCATCCATATATTACAGCTTTACCTATTACAATATATTGGAGCCACCCAGATTTATAGGCTTGCAGAATTATATAAGCCTTATATTACAGGACGATATTTTCCTGATAGGTGTTAAAAATACACTTATGATAGCGATTATCACAGGTCCTCTGGGCTATATTTTATCATTCCTGTTTGCCTGGCTGATAAACGAGCTGCCCAGGTGGATAAGGAGTGTGGCGGTAGTTATTTTCTACGCTCCCTCAATAGCCGGCAACTGTTATGTGATTTTTTCAGTGTTCTTTAGAGGCGATGCCTATGGCTATGTAAATGCATTTTTGATGAATGTGGGTATTATCGATACTCCAAAGCTGTGGCTTATTGACCCTAAATATATGCTGTCCATATGTATGCTGGTAATACTGTGGATGAGCTTGGGAACAGGCTTTTTGTCCTTTGTGGCAGGCTTGCAGGGAGTGGACAGAGCTCAGTTTGAAGCGGGATATATGGATGGTATTAAAAACCGCTGGCAGGAGCTTTGGTATATCACTCTTCCAAATATGAAGCCCATGCTTTTGTTTGGAGCGGTTATGTCCATAACACAGGCATTTGGTGTGGCTGATGTAACAATGGCACTTTGCGGTTATCCAAGTACGGATTATGCTGCAAGAACAATAGTAACTCATCTATTTGACTATGGTTTCTCAAGATTTGAAATGGGATATGCCTGTGCGATTGCCACAATATTATTCTTGATGATGATTATTTGTAATAAGGCAATAAGAAGTCTTTTGAACAGAGTGGGGACATAATATGAGCGGAAAGCTAATTAAAAAAAGAAAGCCGAACAGGTCCGTAGGTGGAGATATTTTGCTGTATATATTTTTAGCGTTGGTTGCCTTTGTTATGGCATTCCCCATTATATATGCAGTGAGCAATGCTTTAAAGCCACTGGATGAATTGTTTAAATTTCCACCCAGAATTTTTGCACAAAATCCCACCCTGGACAATTTTTCAGACCTGTTTGTAACAATGGGAAAATCCTGGGTAACATTTTCAAGATACCTGTTTAATACAGTATTTATTACATTTTTGGGAACTGCGGGTCATTTGTTTATTGCATCAATGGGAGCCTTTGTACTGGCAAAATACGATTTTCCCGGAAATAAGGCATTTTTCAAAATAGTAACAGTGGCAATGATGTTTACAGGATTGGTTACTCAGATACCCAACTACCTTATTTTAAACAGATTGGGATGGATTGACACATACTGGTCGATTATAATTCCTGCCTTTGCTTCGCCCTTGGGATTATTCCTGATGAAGCAGTTTATGGAGGGATTACCGGACTCCTTAATTGAAGCTGCGAAAATCGACGGTGCAACGGAGTGGAAAGTGTTTACCCGAATTGTTATGCCAAATGTTAAGCCTGCCTGGATGACGCTGATTATCTTTTCGGTACAGGCCCTTTGGAATAACAGAGCGGCTACATATATTTATTCAGAGGAAAGAAAGACCCTGGTATATGCCCTTTCCCAGATACAGAGCGGCGGTATCGCCCGTACGGGACAGGGAGCGGCAGTACTTGTGGTTGTAATGATAGTGCCTATTCTTATATTTATTTTCTCTGAAAGTCAGATACTGGAAACAATGGCAAGCTCCGGATTAAAGGATTAATTGAAAGGCTTAGGTAGTATGCGCAAGAATAATTTGATTATTATGGCAGGAATACTCACTATGGCGTGTGCACTGCTTTGCCCGATGAAAGTCCGGGCAGATGAATATGGATACAGCTATCTCTATGATTATTGGGGAGATGTAAAGGCATGTCCTGATACCTATACCGTGCAGAATGTATTTACCTCTGCGGAAATGGGACTGGAAATACCCCTCAAAAATCCTCAGGGACTCTTTAATTACCAGGACAATCTGTATTTATGCGATAGTGGAAATAACAGAATAATTGAGCTTAATATGCAGGGAGAGCGCCCGGAGGTGCTTCGCATAATCACTTCCTTTAAGGGAGAGAGCGGGGAAGAGCAATTATTAAATCCTACGGATATTGCTATTTCCAACGAGGGAAATATCTTTATAGCTGACCAGGGAAACAGCAGGGTACTAAAGCTTAACAGTGAACTGGAATATATTATGGAGTTTACTAAGCCTGATGATAACACCCTTGACCCATCCTTGGTATTTCAGCCTACAAAGCTGGTAATTGACAGTGCGGAAAGAGTTTACTGTATTGCAGTTGGTATAAATAAGGGCTTAATAAAATATGAAAATGACGGAACATTTTCAGGATTTATCGGAGCAACACCTGCATCCTATGACTTTGCGGATTATGTGTGGAAAAAGCTGGCAACTCAGGAGCAGAGAGCTAAGATGGTATCCTTTGTACCCACTGAGTATGACAATATCTACATAGATTACGAGGGCTTTATATATGCCTGTACAGGTGCGGTAAAGGCGGATGATTTAAGGAAAAATGAGGGGGAGGCTGTTCGTAAGCTAAACCTTATGGGAAGTAATATTCTTGTTCAAAACGGCGAATACAGAGCAGCCGGCGACCTTTATTTTGGAAAGGGAGGTGGCTACGAGGGGCCCTCATATTTTACTGATATAACCGTATTTGATAATGATATATATGTTTGCCTGGATAGAAACAGAGGACGTATTTTCGCATATGATGATCAGGGCAGAATGGTATTTGCCTTTGGCGGAAACGGAAATATGGACGGGTATTTCAGAAGACCGGCAGCCATAGAGCATATAGGCAGAAAGCTTTATGTGGTGGACAGTCTGGACTGTTCCATAACTGCATTTGCTCCTACAGAATTCGGAAGTCTTATATATGAAGCGACAGAAGAATTTACAAAGGGCAATTATGATAAATCCTTAGCCGCATGGGAGCAGGTAATGGCTTTAAACGGCAATTATGACCTGGCTTATCTGGGTATAGGAAGAGCACTTTTAAGACAGGAAAATTATAAAGAGGCTATGGAATACTTTGAGCTTATATATGATGATGACAATTATTCCAAGGCTTACAAACAATATAGAAAACAATGGGTTGAAGAAAATATTGTGGCTGTAGTGATTGTGATTTTGGCAATCTTCCTCCTGCCTTTGGGAATTGGAAGATTTAGAAGCATAAAGCAGGAAATAGACAGGGCAGAGGTATTTGAACTAAATGGAAAAGAGTGAACCTATGGGAATAAGTAACAGACGTAGCGGTACATCAAATAAATATGTAGACTCTTTAAAATTTGCACTTTACTGTGTATCCCATCCCGTAGATGGTTTCTGGGATTTGACACATGAGAAAAGAGGAAGCTTACAGGCGGCAAACACCATACTGTTTTTGACATTGGTGGCAAGGATTGCATCATTAAGATATACCAGCTTTCTTTTTATGAAAGTGTATTGGGAGGGAATTAATATATTCCTCTATATAGCCAGTATACTCTTTCCATTAAGCCTGTGGGTTGTGGGCAACTGGGCTCTTACTACCTTATTTGACGGAAAGGGCAGACTTGGACATGTATATATGGCTACCTGCTATGCTCTGACGCCCTATGTGCTGGTGCAGTTTCCTCTTATGATATTCAGTAATTTTGTAACAGTGGAGGAGGGAGGCTTTTATGCGGTAATGTATATGCTGTCCCGGGTATATTCGGGAATACTCATAGTTGTGGCAATGGGACAAATCCATGAGTATTCGGCAGGAAAGAATTTACTGTTTACAGTCGCAAGCTTGTTTGCAATGCTTGTAATGATATTTTTACTTTTTATCTTTTTTAGTATGACGACTCAGGGAGTTGCATATTTTGTGTCATTAATAAGAGAATTGATGTTTAGGATGTGACAGGGGGAAGCGCTTTGAATACACCTTTAAAAGCTCATAAAAATAATTTATTAAATAAAATAAAGGCTAAAATCTTTAAAATGCTACCCTCGGCTATTCTGTTGCTTATTATATGTGCAGGTATTGCCGTGGCAATTATGTATAAAGCACCTAAGGAGCAGGCAGATATTATTGAGCCATATGCCTACGAGGGAGGGGAAGAGGATGTAATAGTGGACAACGGAGAGCTAAAGCTTACCATGAACCCCCTTACTACCCAGTTTTCAGTAGAGGTAAAGGATAGCGGCAAGGTATGGTACTCCAATCCCACAGGTGCAGCAGAGGACCCTCAGGCATTAGAGGAACAAAAGGCTATTATGCAGTCGCCTTTGCTTATGTCCTGGTCAATTACCCAGGGCTTGGAAACCACCTATAATGCATATTCCTTTAGTGCTAAAAACGGTATCTATGAGATTACTCCCATGGAGGATGGAATAAGGGTGGATTATTCTTTGGGTAGTGTGGAAAAGGAATATGTGATCCCTCCCGTTATCACTGAGGAAGAAATGAAGAAATGGATGGGCAATCTGGATAAAAAGGATGCCGATTTAGTAGTTCAGTACTTTAAGAAATATGATATTAACAAGCTGAAAAAAACTGATAATAAGGATGAACTTTTAGCTTCCTATCCCATCCTTTCGGAAAGCGTTATATATGTTTTTAGAGATACGGCAAAGGAGAATGTGAGGAAGCAGGTACAGGGACTTTTTGAACAGGCAGGCTATACCTATGAGGCCTATCTGGCAGATAAGGAACTGGATTTATCGGTAAAGCAGTCGAAAAATGCAGTATTTAATGTAAGTGTTATATATCGTTTAGAGGGTAACAGCTTAGTGGTTGAAATCCCTTTAGAGGATGTTAAATATGATAAAAGCACTCCTGTATATACAATTACTCCATTACCCTATTTTGGAGCAGGCGGTACTGATACAGAGGGCTATATGCTGGTGCCGGAGGGCGGTGGCGGCATAATCAATTTCAACAACGGAAAAACCTCTCAAAGCAGCTATTATACCAATATATATGGCTGGGATATGTGCCTTGGAAGAGAGGCGGTAGTGCATAATACCAGAGCCTACTACGGAGTATATGGTATAGCAGAGGGGGATGATTCGTTCCTATGCCTTTTGGAGGACGGAAGTGCCTATGCTTCCATTACCGCAGATGTATCAGGCAAGGGCAGCAGCTATAACTATGTAAATGCTGTTTATGGTGTTGGAAAGCGGGAAAAATACAAGGTAGGAGATATTGCAAACAGTGATATCTATGAATATATGCCATCTCTTCCGGAGGGAAAGCTTTCACAGAGATATTTATTCATTAATTCCGGCGATTACACCGATATGTCAAAGGAATACGGAAAATATTTACAGGAAAAGTATTCCGGATATATGGAGCTTTTAGAGGATGAAAGTACTCCTGTTGTAATAGAGCTGGTAGGTGCCATTGATAAGGTAAAGCAAATACTTGGTGTACCTGTTTCAAGACCCTTGAAGCTTACAAGCTATGAGGAAGCAGGAGAGATTTTATCTGAACTGAATAAGGAGGGCGTATCCAATATATATGCCAAGCTTACAGGCTGGAGCAACGGAGGCGTCAATCAAAAGGTTTTAAGTAAGGTAAAGCCAATAAATATGCTGGGCGGTAAGAAAGAGCTAAAGGCACTTGCAGGCAATGCCGATTCCATGGGAGTAAAGCTTTATCTAAACGGCATTACTCAATATGCATATGATAGCAATCTGGCAGACGGATTTTTCTCATACAGGGATGCGGCAAAATTTGTAAGTAAGGAAAGAGCGGAGCTTTTTGCATATAGCCGAATAACCTACGCCCAAAGGGAAAATGTATATAATAATTATTTCCTTTTACATACAGAGGTGGCAGATAAATATGCAAATACATTAAATAAATATGCGGCAGGTATTGGAGCAGGTACGGCTTTTCAGGATTTGGGAATGGATCTTTCATCCGACTATTACAGAAAGAAAACCTATAACAGGCAGGAGGTTTTAACTCTTCATGCCGAAAACCTTAAAAATATGGCAGATAATGGTCAGCCTGTAATGATAAATATGGGTAATGATTATGCAGTACCCTATGCTGATATGGTAACAAAGGTGGATTTGGTGGGAAGCAGATATACTATTTTGGATGCCTGCGTACCCTTTTTCCAGATGGCTGTTCATGGAAGAGTAAATTATACGGGAGATTCCATAAATATTTGCGGAAATCCGGAGGATGAGCTTTTATACAGTGCCGAATACGGGGCAGGACTGGCATTTACCTTTATGGAGGAAAAAGCCTTTGCTACTCAAAAGACCTTATACAGTGAGTATTACGGAGCGAATTTTGAGTCATGGAAGCAGAGAATGTATGATATTTACAATCGCTACAATGAAGAGCTGGGACATATCTTTAATCAGGAAATGACAGGACATAAAAAGCTTAGTGATGCAGTATCCTTAACAGAATATGCTGACGGAACACAGGTATATGTTAATTACGGATATGAAGATTTTGTTACGGCAGAGGGTGTTACATTACCTGCCAGAGACTATTTGGTAAAGAGATAAGAGAGGCGTATTTTATGAGTAATCGTAGACATAAATTTACCGGATTACGAAAAAGACAGGCAATATCGGGATATATGTTTATAGCTCCATTTATAATCGGATTTCTGGTTTTTATGGTAAAACCTCTGTTTGAGTCTCTTTATATGAGCTTTTGCGAGGTAGGACTGGCAGCAGGGGAAGTAAGTAAGGTATTTACGGGAATAACCAATTACAAATTCGCATTCAGAGTTGACCCGGAGTATAACCGTCTTTTATGGGAAGAGCTTTCGCGAATGATGGTATATTCCCTGGCAATAATAGTATTCAGCTTTTTTACGGCTCTGATATTAAATCAGAAATTCCGCGGAAGAGCTCTGGTAAGAGCAATATTTTTCCTGCCGGTTATTCTGTCATCAGGTGTAATAATAGGACTTGAGGCAAACAATCAGCTTATGGCAGCATTGGCTCAGACCATAGAGCAGACTACGGAAAGTGTAAGCATAACCGCCGTGTTTGAAAATATTTTAAGAACAGCAGGAGTGGGTGTCAGGGCGTACGAAAAGGTATTTGAGGTAATAGATAATATTTATGATGTAGCACTGGCTGCGGGAATACAGATAATAATATTTTTATCCGGCTTGCAGACCATTCCCTCAAGTATGTATGAAGCTGCCGATATAGAGGGCTGTACCAAATGGGAAAGCTTGTGGAAAATCACATTCCCTATGATAAGCTCCCTGTTTTTAGTGAATTGGATTTATACGGTGGTGGATTTTTGTATGCGCTCCGACAATGGAGTTATTACAAAGATACAGAAAGTTATGATAGAGCAGCAGCAGTATGGCAATGCCTCCGCAATGTCCTGGATTTACTTTGTTTTAGTATTGGCATTTGTGGGAGTTACTTCACTTTTCATTTCAAAGAGGGTTTATTACTATGACTGATATGAAAAAAACAGATTTTTTAACAAGAAACAGGCAATCGGGCGGATACCTGTTAAAAAAAGAAATATCTAAAAGGGTTGTAAGCATTGTCCGGTTTATATTGCTGTTTGGTATGTGCTTTATGATAATTCAGCCAATCCTAAACAAGATATCCGTAAGCTTTATGACTGAAAGAGATTTGTATAATCCCATAGTTATATCCATTCCGGAAAATTTCACGGTGGAAAATTACAGGCTGGCGGCAGAGCTTATGAATTATAAACAGGCACTGGGAAATTCCATACTGATTTCCTTTACCATTGCAGCTTTGCAGATAGCTATGTGTACCCTGGTGGGCTACGGCTTTGCAAGATTTGATTTCCCTTTAAAGAAATTCTGGTTTGCCTGTGTAATACTGGTAATATTAATTCCACCCCAGACCATTGCCAGCTCACTGCATCTTCATTTCAGATTTTTTGATATATTGGGTATATTTAAGCTGTTTACAGGAGAGAGCATTAACCTTAGAGGCTCCAAGCTACCCTATTATCTGATGAGTGCGGGATGTATGGGACTGAAAAACGGCTTGTATATTTATATGATACGCCAGTATTTCAGAAATATTCCGGGAGATTTGGAGGAGGCTGCATATGTGGACGGCTGTGGCGTATTCAAGACCTTTTTTAGAATAATGCTACCCCAGGCAAAGCCTATTATTACCTCCTGCTTCCTGTTTGCCTTTGTTTGGCAGTGGACGGACGGTTTTTATTCCAGAATGTTCCTTGGAAACACACCGCTTGCAAGTACGGGACTTTCCAGAATAGTGGATAGCCTTTCAGCTTATATACAGCGAATAAACGGAGTTAAAACCACTATCTCCATTGCATATTCCAACTGTATTCTGGCGACAGGTACCCTGATGATTATTGTGCCTTTGATTATTCTTTATTTATTTGCCCAGAGAGTATTCGTAGAAAGTATTAGCAGCACAGGAATTAAAATGTAACTTTATATTGATGCCTTAACGGATAAAATCCGTAGGATATATGCCCGGATGCACCGGGAGGAAAACATACCATAAAAGGAGGAAACAAATGAGGAAGTTTTTAACAACCAAAAGAATTGCAACTGTAATGGCAGCAGCATTGATGGCGACTACTCTGGCAGCATGTGGAAAGACACCTGAGCCTGTAGTTGAGCCGGAAGCAGAACCTGAGGTTTCTACTGAGGCAGAAGCAGAGGTAGAAGCAGAAGAGGAAGAGGGCTATAAGGTAATTACCGATGCCAACGGAAATCCTATTGATTTAGGCGGAATGGAAATTATTATTCGTGACTGGTGGTCAGGCGAACCTGCTGAGCCTCAGAATGATTACGAGGAAGCTCTTTTAGAGTACAGAAACTGGATACAGGAAACCTACAACTTTACAATTAAGGCTGAGGCTATGTCTGACTGGACCTCTACTCCTACAGACTTTGTAGACTATGCTACAACAGGCGGAAGCGAGAACTATTTATTTACTCTTCGTGATGACCCTGCTATTACTTCAGCAATGTCTAACGGACTTATGTATGATTTATCTACATTGGACTGCCTTGATTTTTCGGAAGAAAAATTCCAGAGAAATCTTCTTCATGAGCAGTACTCCGACGCTAACGGAATATATGCTATGTTCGCAGGCTTCTCTGAAGCAAGAACAGGTGTATATTTCAATAAGAGACTGTTAAACGAAGCAGGAATTGACCCTGAGACCATTTATGATATGCAGGCAAAGGGAACCTGGACATGGGACGCTTTTGAAGAGCTTATGGCTAAGGTACAGCGTGACGTGGACAATGATGGTGTGATTGATGTTTACGGTCTTACACTTAATGAGGGTGTTATGACAACACAGGCAGTATTTGCCAATAATGGTTCTTTCATCGGAAAGGATGCAAACGGCTTCTTCTACAACCTTGAAAGCGCGGAAACTCTTGAAGCTTTAGAGTGGTGTGTAGATATGTACAACAAATATGATATGCCGGATCCTGAGGGAGCTGAATGGGATTACTATAAGGAAGCATATGTAAACGGTATGGCAGCATTCATGGTAGAGGATGAATATGCAGGAACACCCGGTAACTTCTTAGAGGATATGCAGGATGAGCTTGGCTTCGTTATGTTCCCTAAGGGACCTCAGATGAATGATTATATTAACTGCTGGACAAACAACCCTGTAGCTATTCCTGCCTGCTATGATGCAGAGAAAGCATGGAATTTAGCATTTGCATGGAACCTTTATACAAATCCTCCTATGGGATACGAGGATTATAACGGATACCTTTCAACAGCAAGAAATGGTGTATTTGACAGCAGAGCAGTTGATGAAACTATTACAATGATGACCGATAAGGGTATGGTTGCATACCATGCAATGGTTCCAAACTTAAGCCTTGGTTCAGACTTCGTATGGAATATTGCTCCGGGGGCAGTAGTTTCTGAGCAGGTTGAAGCAATCCGCGACACATGGAAAGCATATGTGGATGATGCTAATAAATAAAAATTTATAAAATTTTTCCATAAAAGTAACAGAGGGTCGGCTCATTCGGGCTGACCCTTTTTCGCGCTTATGTTATACTATAGCTGTTGAAAGTATTTTAAGGATAAAGGTTTAATATGGCATTTACGCATTTACATACCCATACGGAATACAGTCTTTTGGATGGGTCAAATAAGATAAAGGAATATGTAAAAAGAGTTAAAGAGCTGGGGATGGACAGTGCCGCCATTACTGACCACGGTGTTATGTATGGTGTAATTGACTTTTATAAGGCTTGTAAGGCCGAGGGTATTAAGCCCATTATAGGCTGCGAAGTATATGTAGCTCCCAATTCCAGATTTGACAAGGAAATCACAGGAGGCGAGGATAGATATCATCATCTGATTTTGCTGGCTGAAAACAATGTGGGCTATGCAAATCTTTGCAAGATTGTAAGCAAGGGCTTTACAGAGGGCTATTATTATAAGCCCCGTGTGGATAAAGAGGTTTTAAGGCAGTACCATGAGGGTATTATTGCCCTGTCTGCATGTCTTGCCGGAGAGGTGCCACGCTTTATTTCCAAAGGTATGATGTTAGAGGCAAGACAGTCCATACAGGAGCATAATGAGATTTTCGGGGCGGGAAATTATTTTTTGGAGCTTCAGGATCACGGACTGCCTGAGCAGACCTCGGTAAACGGAACGCTACTGCGCTTTGCCACGGAAATGAATATTCCCATAGTGGCAACAAATGATATTCATTATACCTATGCAGAGGATGTGGAGTCCCATGATGTGTTGCTTTGCGTCCAGACAAATAAAAAGGTTAATGACAGTGACCGAATGAGATATGAGGGCGGTCAGTTTTTTGTAAAAAGTGAAGAGGAAATGGCGCGGATTTTCAAATATGCGCCGGAAGCCATTGAAAATACTGCAAAAATAGCTGAACGCTGTAATGTGGAAATTGAATTTGGCAATACAAAGCTACCGCATTTTGAAGTGCCGGAGGGCTATACTCCTGCTTCCTACCTTAATATGCTTTGTGAAAAGGGACTTGCCGAAAGATATCCGGAGCAAAATGAGGAATTAAGACAGCGTCTTGCCTACGAGCTTTCGGTCATAGAGAAAATGGGATATGTGGATTATTTCCTTATTGTGTGGGATTTTATTAATTATTCCAGAAAAAATGATATTCCCGTAGGACCGGGACGTGGCTCGGCAGCAGGAAGTCTGGTATCCTATTGCCTTTATATAACAAATATTGACCCTATAAAATACAATCTTCTTTTTGAAAGATTTTTAAATCCTGAAAGAGTGTCCATGCCGGATATTGATATTGATTTTTGCTATGAAAGGCGTCAGGAGGTAATAGATTATGTTTCCCGCAAATACGGGAAAGATAAGGTGGTTCAGATTGCTACCTTTGGTACGATGGCTGCAAAGGGTGTAATAAAGGATGTGGGAAGAGCTATGGACTTCCCCTATGCAGTTACCGACAGCATATCAAAAATGATACCAAATGAGCTTAATATCACTATTGACAGGGCGCTGGAAATAAACGCAGAGCTTAGGGCTAAATATGAAAGTGATGAGCAACTTCAATATTTAATAGATATATGCAGAAAGTTAGAGGGCCTGCCAAGGCATACCTCTATGCACGCGGCGGGTGTAATCATATGCCCTGAGGCGGCAGATGAATTTGTACCCTTGTCCCGTGGTTCGGATGGCTCTATAACAACCCAGTTTGTAATGACCACATTGGAGGAACTGGGGCTTTTAAAAATGGATTTTTTGGGGCTTCGTACCCTTACGGTAATTAAGAAAGCTTTAGAAAATATTCATAAAACCACAGGACTTTTAATAAATCCAGATGAGCTTGATTATGATGATAAAGAGGTGCTTTCCTCTATTGGTACAGGACATACAGAGGGTATTTTCCAGCTTGAAAGCAGTGGTATGAAAAGCTTTATGAAAGAGCTTAAGCCCAGAAGCTTAGAGGATATAATTGCGGGCATTTCTCTTTACCGCCCGGGTCCTATGGACTTTATACCTAAATATATAAAGGGAAAAAACAGTGACAGTGCGGTAACATATGCATGTCCGGAGCTGGAGCCTATTTTAGCTCCCACCTATGGCTGTATTGTATATCAGGAACAGGTTATGCAGATAGTTCGTGACCTGGCAGGCTATTCCATGGGAGAGGCTGATAATATCAGACGAGCCATGAGTAAGAAAAAGCAGTATGTTATTGATGAGGGAAGAAAGGACTTTGTATACGGAAATCCTGAGAAAAATATAGCCGGCTGTGTAGCAAAGGGCATAAGTGAACAGGTTGCCGATGGCATCTATGATTCAATGATGGATTTTGCCAAGTATGCCTTTAACAAATCCCATGCGGCATGCTATGCGGTGGTGGCATATCAGACTGCATGGCTTAAATATTATTATCCGGTAGAATTTATGGCAGCTCTTATGACATCTGTTATAGATAATACCTCAAAGGTGTCTGAATATATCCTGACCTGTAGAAGTATGGGAATTGAGCTGCTGCCCCCTGATGTAAATGAGGGAGAGGCAGGCTTTGCTGTATCCGGTGGAAAAATACGCTACGCTCTTACCGCAATTAAGGGAGTGGGACGTACTGTTATAGATGCCATTGTAAATGAAAGGGCGCTTAGAGGAGATTATAAGGGCTTAGAGGATTTTATTACCCGTAATGCAGGGGGCGAGCTAAATAAAAGGGTGGTGGAAAACTTTATTAAGGCAGGTGCCTTTGACAGCTTTTCAGGAACCAGAAAGCAGTTTATGTCCGTATATCCCGGAATGATGGATAAAATTTTAGGAAATCTTAAAAACAATATGGCAGGTCAGATGAGCCTCTTTGACATTGCTTCAGACAGCCAGAAAGAGGAATTTGAGTTTAAGCTTCCGGATGTGGGAGAATTTCCTAAGGAATTTAGGCTTGCATTGGAAAAGGATGTGCTGGGGATTTATGTAAGCGGTCATCCATTAGAAGCCTATGAAAAAATATGGAGGGATAATATTACCCGAATGACCTCCGACTTATTTTTCAGAGAGGAACAGGGGGGCATGAATGCAGGAGACGGCGAGCGTGGAACCCTGGGGGGTATAATAGCGGATAAAACCATTAAATATACCAAGAACAATCAGGCAATGGCATTTATACAACTGGAGGATTTGGCAGGTGCTGTAGAATGTGTAATCTTCCCTAAGGTATTGGAGCGCTGTAGAGAAAATATCGAAATAGATAAAAAGGTATTTATAAAGGGAAGAATAGATGCGGGAGATGAGCAGGATGGAAAGCTTATTGCAGAGGACATCCGATCATTTGAGAGTCTGCCTAAAAAGCTTTGGATTAAATTTGCCACTATGGAGGACTATGAGGCTGTTGAGAATGATTTAACAGAAGAAATCAAGGACTCTGATGGCAGGGACGGTGTAATTATCTGGATTGAAAATACCCGTCAAAAAAAGATATTCCCTCCCAATATGAGTGTGGCAGGGGAAGAGCTTACAAAAAAGCTTAAGGATAAATATGGGGAAGATAATTTAAAGCTGGTATATGATAAGCTGAAGTGGTAGAGGATTGCATTACATCCTGCTATGAATTAAAATATAAGCGACTGATTTAGTCGCGGAGGAGAATATGGCTAACGAAATTAAAACTATAGGTGTACTTACAAGTGGTGGAGACGCTCCCGGAATGAACGCTGCTATAAGGGCGGTGGTCAGAAAGGCAATCGCCAACGGAGTAAATGTTAAGGGAATTAAAAAAGGCTATATGGGTCTTTTAAATGAAGAAATTGTAGATATGGACGCTCACAGCGTTTCAGATATTATTCAGCGGGGTGGAACTATTTTAGGTACGGCACGTTGTAAGGAGTTTACTACAGACGAGGGTCAGCAGCTTGGTGCGGATATATGTAAAAAGCATGGTATTGGCGGTGTGGTAGTTATTGGCGGAGATGGCTCCTATAGAGGTGCTCAGGCTCTTTCCAAGCATGGAATTAATACAATAGGTATTCCCGGAACTATAGATTTGGATATTTCCTGTACCGACTATACCATAGGCTTTGATACTGCCGTAAATACTGCCATGGAGGCTATAGATAAGGTGCGTGATACCTCATCATCCCATGAAAGATGCAGTATTATTGAGGTAATGGGCAGGAATGCAGGCTATATTGCTCTCTGGTGTGGTATTGCCAACGGTGCAGAGGATATATTGCTTCCTGAGAAATATGACTTTAATGAGCAGATGATTATTAACAATATTATTTCAAACCGTAAGAGAGGTAAGACCCATCACTTAATTGTTAATGCAGAGGGTATTGGACATTCTACCTCTATGGCAAGGCGTATTGAGGCAGCTACAGGTATTGAAACCAGAGCCACAATCCTGGGCTATATGCAGCGTGGCGGAAATCCTACCTGTAAGGATAGATATTATGCGTCAATAATGGGCGCCTATGCGTCAGATATACTTTGCTCGGGAAAAACAAATAGAGTGGTAGCCTACAAGCATGGAGAATTTGTGGATTATGATATTGACGAGGCACTGGCAATGACAAAGGAAATCTCTGATTATGAATATGAAGTAAGTCTGCTTCTTTCACGCTCCAGAATTGAGATATAAAAGTGTCCGTAGTACTTACTATTATATAGTAGACAGAGAGTGTAGTTTGCGAATGGATGGTAAAGTTATGTTAACCAACGCGAAGATAAAAGAAATTAAGAAATTAAATGAAAAATCAAAGGCTCGCCGTGAGGCGGGGCTCTTTGTCACAGAGGGACCCAGAATGTTTGTGGAAGCGCCTTTGGAGTGGGTGGAGCACATATATGTGACAGAGGAATTTTTACAATCGGCGGACAGGGGAGTACTTACCGATGGAGATACTGCCATAAGAGCCGGTGAAATGATACAGTGGATGGAGCACGACATTGTAACAAAGGAACAGATGGCGAAAATATCCGATACCCAGACGCCACAGGGTATAATGAGCATTATGAGACAGCCGGATTATTCTTTTGAAGATATAATGACAAAGAATAAGGAAGCCGGCTTTTATATGGTTTTAGAGGATATACAGGACCCGGGAAATTTAGGCACCATATTTAGAACTGCTGAGGGTGCAGGGGCATTGGGCATAATAATGAGCAGAGGGACTGTGGATATATTTAATCCCAAGACCATCAGAGCTACTATGGGCTCTATTTACCGTGTACCCTTTATGTATACGGATGATTTGGAAGAGACTGTTAAAAGAATGAAAGCCGGAGGAATAAAGGTTTATGCTGCTCATTTAAAGGGAGAGAAATATTATGATGAGCAGAAATATGACAAGGCTGCCTTTCTTATAGGAAACGAGGGAAATGGCTTAAGTGGAAGTATTGCTGCTTGTGCAGACGAGTATATAAAAATACCTATGGAGGGACAATTAGAGAG
>JBHAJK010000061.1:0-31586 GCA_041826605.1 Lachnospiraceae bacterium
ATACATAACCTTAATTTAAAATAGCTAAAAAGTCGAAAACGATTAAGTAAACAGAGAAAAAAGAAAATCCCTAAAGGAATTCGCTCTAAGTATAGGCTATATGCGGGTAAAAGGCAATAGGTAAAATGAAAAAAATAAAAAGAATTTTGTGGAATTATTACGGGAATATCTAAAACAGGAAAATAATTGCAAAAAAATCATTTCAGTCAATTAAAAAATAGAAAAAACATACATTATAATAAAGAAAAGAAAGGAAATGTGAATGAAATATGAATAGAATGTTAACGTGAAAGTGCACAAAATAGACAAGAATTATCTGTAGAAAACCAACAAACACATAAAAATAACTAAAAAAGGGGTTGAAACTGTGAAAAATATGTATTATATTGAATTTACGAAAACGATTAAGTAAACAACCCCGAGAGAGAAAATGTAGTATTATATGACTGTAGGGTCTGAGAATATTACTATTCCCAAAGGGAGGAGCCGAAATGGTATCAATGAAAGACATCTCTGTTGCCTGTGGAGTATCAGTAGCAACAGTGAGTAAAGCCTTAAATGACCACAAGGATATTGGCGAAGAGACAAAGCAGAGAATAAGGCAGACGGCAAAGGAGATGGGGTACTTCCCAAATTCTTCTGCAAGAGCACTGAAAACAAACAAAAGCTACAATATAGGAGTGCTCTTCGTAGATGAAGTTCCACAGAGTGGTTTGACACATGACTATTTTGCAAATATTTTGGATAGCTTCAAAATAGCAGTGGAGGCCAAGGGATATGATATTACATTTATTAATTGTAATCATATGAGAAAAGGACGCCTGTCGTACCTGGAGCATAGTAAATTCAGAGGCGTGGATGGCGTACTTATAGCCTGTGTAAACTTTCAGGACCCTGAGGTTGTAGAGCTTGCAAAAAGTGATATACCCGTTGTTACCATAGACTATCCTTTTAAAAACAGGCTGGCTGTAATGTCTGATAATGCCAAGGGAATACAGGATTTACTGAAATATATTTATTCCATGGGTCATCGCAGGATTGCATATATCCACGGTCAGACAAACAACGATAATGTTACAGGAAGCCGGGTTAAGTTTTTTGTAAAAACTGCAAAGGAATTAGGGCTTAAGATACCAAAGGAATATATTATCCCGGGAAAGTATCGTGATATTCCTAATTCAGCTAAAAACGCAGGACGTTTATTAAATATGAAAGAACGCCCCACCTGCATTATATTTTCAGATGATTATTCCGCAATAGGCGGTATGAATGAGATAAAGGCAAGAGGGCTTAATATTCCGGATGATATTTCCATAGCGGGATATGACGGAAGTAATATAGCGGCACAGATAGAGCCACAGCTTACCACCATTGTTCAGGATACAAGAATGATTGGAAGAATAGCTGCGGATAATCTAATCAATATGATTGAAAATCCTGAGAGTACCAAGCCTGAGCATATAGTAATAGAGGGATTGCTTAGAAAGGGAAAATCAGTCAGACAAATTGGAGAAAAGTAAGTGTTTTTAATCGCATAGTGCGATTGAAATAAATCAATTTTCATTAAAATGGAGGGAATTATAATGAAAAAGAAATTGCTTAGTGCATTATTAAGCGTTGCTATG
The DNA here is from genome assembly GCA_041826605.1 of Lachnospiraceae bacterium. Lineage (GTDB taxonomy): Bacteria > Bacillota > Clostridia > Lachnospirales > Lachnospiraceae > Colinaster. The sequence goes on from JBHAJK010000061.1 coordinate 1,626, forward strand.
GTTTCTGCATTACTTGCAGGATGTGGCAGCAAGCCTGCTGAGGAAGTTAAGGAAACTCCGGCAGCGGAACAGACAGAACAGACGACAGAAGCGACTGTTGAGGAAGCTGTAGAGGTAGCGGCGGACACAGGTAAGGTGCTCAATATTTACTGCTGGAACGAGGAGTTCAAAAGCAGGGTTACGGCACATTATCCCGGATATGCAGAGGTTGACGCTACGCATGGTACAATTGGTGACGTATCTGTAGTATGGAATATTACGCCAAGCACGGATAACGCATACCAGAATAACCTTGATGAAACACTTCTTAACCAGGCAAGTGCAGCAGACGATGACAAGATTGACTTGTTCCTTGTAGAAGCTGACTACGCTTTGAAGTATGTTAATTCTGAATACACTATTCCGGTAGCTGACTGTGGCGTTACCAGCGCAGATGTTGCAGAGCAGTACCAGTACACAAAGGACGTTGTAACAGATGCTAACGGAAGCCTTAAGGGTGTTTCTTGGCAGGGTTGCCCCGGTGTTCTTATCTACAACAGAGAGATCGCTAAGGAAGTTCTTGGTTCAGATGATCCTGATACCGTTCAGGAATCAGTTAAGGACTGGGATGCATTCAAGGCTACAGCAGACACACTTAACAAGGCAGGTTACAAGATTACAGCTACATCAAATGATGCATTCCGTGTATTCTCAAACAATGTAACTTCTAAGTGGGTTGAAGGTGGAAAGATTAATATCGATGCCAACATTAAGGCATGGGTTGATATGACTAAGGAAATGGTTGATGCAGGCGAGACAGGCACAGCAGAGCTTTGGTCAGATGACTGGAACAAGGGCTTCTATCCTGAAGGAAAAGTATTCTGCTACTTTGGACCGGCATGGCTTATCGACTTCTGTATGGCAGCAGACAATGAAGAGTCTATTGCATATGCAGGCGGTTGGGGAGCATGTAAGGGACCTCAGGGCTTCTTCTGGGGCGGTACATGGATCTGTGCAGCAGCAGGTACAGACAATGCAGCACTCGTTGGCGACATTATGAAGCAGCTTACATGTAATGCTGAAATTATGGTTGAAATCGTAAAGGCTGACAATGACTTTGTAAACAATAAGTCAGCTATGGAAGAAATGGCAGCAGACGCTTCTTACGGAAACAAGGTACTTGGTGGACAGAACGCACTTCCTATGTTCATCGCAGGTGTTGAGACAATCGACTTAAGCAAGCTTTCAGACTACGATCAGGGATGTAACGAGTCATTCCAGAACGCAATGAAAGAATATTTTGAAGGAAATGCTACATATGAAGAAGCTCTTGAGCTCTTCTACACAAGCGTAACAGAGAAATATCCTGAGCTTACATACTAATTTTAGAATAAGTTCAACTTGCACATATAAATGAGTAGACCCCTTGTGCCTGTCTGCTAAGGCGGGCAGGCACATCTCTACTCTTTTTTTATTCAAATTATTAAAATAAGGGGGCACTTATGGCTCAGGGAAAGAAAAAGACCAGTCAGGTAGTAAAGTACAATAAATGGGGCTATATATTCTTAACACCCTTTATTGTTGTATATCTGGTGTTTCAGCTTATACCGCTTATTACAACAGTTTATAACAGTTTTTTTGAAAACTACCGGTCAGGTCTTACACAGATAGGACCTAATTTTGTAGGTTTTGACAATTTTATCACAATTTTTTCAAATGGAGATATTCCCAAATATTTCTCCAACACAATGATAATGTGGATTTTAGGTTTTGTACCTCAGATTTTTTTATCCCTGCTTTTAGCTGCATGGTTTGCTGATACAAGACTTAGATTAAAGGCAAGCGGATTTTTTAAAACAGTAATATATATGCCCAACCTTATTATGGCGTCAGCATTTGCAATGTTATTTTTTACACTGTTTTCGGATGCCGGTCCCATAAACCAGATGCTTCAGCAGATAGGGATAATATCTCAGCCCTATAAGTTTTTAGGTAATACAGTATCGGCAAGAGGGATTGTGGCATTTATGAACTGCCTTATGTGGTTTGGAAATACCACCATTCTACTGATGGCGGGTATGTTAGGAATTGACAGCGCATTATTCGAGGCGGCACAGGTTGACGGAGCTACTTCAACTCAGGTGTTCTTTAAAATTACACTGCCATTACTCCGCCCCATATTATTATATGTAATGATTACATCCCTTATTGGTGGTCTTCAGATGTTTGATGTACCTCAGATTTTAACAAACGGTCAGGGCTCGCCAATGAGAAATACTATGACAATGATTATGTACTTAAATAAGCATTTATATTCAAAGAATTATGGCTTAGGCGGTGCAATGTCAGTATTCCTGTTTATTATTACAGGTATATTAAGTCTTGTAGTATTTAAATTTTCTGCAAATAAAAAGAATGATTAAGGAGGAGCAAAATGCCAAACGAAGAATATAACAGCGTAGAGGGCGGTTTGGGCTTAGCAGCCAGACGTATAATTGCATATGTGGTGCTGATTATACTTGCTTTCCTTTGTCTGTTCTGGTTTTATTTACTTTTTATTAATTCCACAAGATCACATTCTCAGCTTACGGCCGGATTTACATTAATTCCCAGTTCCTCTCTCCAAAAGAATTTTATGGGAGTTATGAAAGGCACACAGCCGATTTTGAGAGGTATGCTGAACAGCCTTATTATAGCGAGTATAGCGGCAATAGCATCGACATACTTTTCGGCAATGACGGCATATGCTATTTATGTATATGATTTTAAAGCCAAAAAGGCAATATTCTCATTTATACTTGCTGTAATGATGATACCTACACAGGTAACAGCTCTGGGATTTATAAAATTAATCTTAAGGATAGGTCTTAATGACTCTTATCTGGCACTTATTATTCCTGCTATAGCAGCACCGGCAGTATTTTACTATATGCATCAGTATATGGAGAGTACATTGCCCCATGCTATTGTAGAGGCGGCAAGAATAGACGGCTCTTCTGAATGGAAAACCTTTAACACAATAAGTCTTCCGATTATGAGACCGGCAATGGCGGTACAGCTTATTTTTGCCTTTGTATCAAACTGGAACAATTACTTTACTCCGGCACTGGTACTTCAGACAGAAAAAAAGAAAACTCTTCCTATATTAATAGCACAGCTAAGAAGTGCAGACTTTTTGAAGTTTGATATGGGACAGGTATATGTATCAATTGCTCTTTCCATTGCACCGGTAATCGTAGTCTATTTAATTCTTTCAAGAAGTATTGTAGGCGGTATGGCTGTGGGAAGCGTTAAGGGATAACGGGAAAGCCCTAAATGATTAAAACAAACGGGGAATGGGAGAAAAGAAAACTAATGGGAAAATTTGGAAAAAACAAAATAAAATTATTGCAAAAAAAAGAAAAACATAAAGAGAAAACAGGAGCTTTGAAAAAAAGCTCCAAAGTTTTAAAGGTGGGTTTTACATTTAAGCTTTTAGCTATATGTATTATACCCATGATTATGGTAGCTCTGATTATAGAATCCCTGTCGGTAAGAAGTCTGGAAAAGGCTGTAGAAAAGCAGATTGAGAGTGCGCTTAAAATTGTAGCAACCTCTGTAAATGAAACCTATACCTCTCTCTATAAGGGAGACTATAAGGTGGATAATAGTGGCAAACTTTACAAAGGAGATGAGAGCATCTCCGGAGTAGGTAAGACCAAACTTATTGATGCCATAAATGAAGAAACAGGCTTCCATTTATCAATGGTCTATAATGGTATGCGACTTATAACAACCTTGAAAAAGGATAATGGAGCGGGACGAAGAATTAACGGAAGTTATGTAGAAGAGGAATTAAACGCAAGAATTGTAAATGGGGAAGATATCTTTTTAAGAAACGAGGAGATTGACGGTGTAAGTTACTATTTGTATTATAAGCCATTAATCAATTCGGATAATGCTTATGTGGGAGCCATAGAGGTGGCAACACCCTCAGAGTCTGTTAAAAAAATAGCTCAGGAGTCCACAGTGTTATTACTTATCATTTCATTGCTTTTAACAGTGGCAGTAGTGGTAGTGGTGTTCCTTATTGCACGTAAAATGGGAACTGCAATGATAAGTATTCAGAAATTCCTGAATACCATAAAGGCGGGCAGATTGGATGCCGAGCCTGAAAAGGCTATGGAAAAGAGAAAGGATGAATTAGGGGACGTATACAGAACATCAATTGAACTTCAAAAATCTCTTTTAGACATTGTAAATAATATTGTTAAGGCGGCTAACGGGCTTACTTCTTCTGCGGAAGTATTATCCCTTGTGGCAGGTAACACCCAGACTACTGTTGAGGAAGTGGTGGGCGCTACAGAGCAGATAGCCGAAAGAGCAAGTTCCCAGGCGGTGGATGCAAAGGTAACCAGCCAGGGAGTTATGGAAATGAATGAACGCATCAAAGAGATTAAGCGTGATATGCATAATCTTGTTACATATGCGGAGTCAATGGCGGTTGCGGAGCAAAAAAACAGAGAAATCGTGGATGAATTAAATGCCCAATCCAGCCAGACGAGAAAATCTTTAGATGATGTTACAAGTCAGATAGATAGAATGAATAAGTCTGTTCAGAGTATAGGGCAGGCAGTAACCCTTATTTCGGATATTGCTGATGAAACAGATTTGCTTTCGCTTAATGCGTCTATAGAGGCGGCAAGAGCAGGGGAGGCAGGAAGAGGCTTTGCAGTAGTTGCCGAACAGATTAAAAAATTAGCCGACCAGTCCAATATTTCTGCCAAGGAAATCAGCCTTGTAATAAGGGAAGTGGTTGAAGTATCAAAGGAAACTGCCGATATTATGCAAAAAGTATATGATGCCATGAACGGACAGCAGAACAAGCTGGATGAGACAAAGGCTCAGTCCGAGCAGGTATCAAGCGGTGTGGAAAAATCTATAGAGGGCATAAGCAGTATTAGTGCTAAGGTGGATGCCTTAAGAGAAACAAGCAGGGACATTAAGGATTCCGTAATAACCCTGGCGGATATTTCAGAAAAAACCAGGCAGACAGCGGATGGAACTATAGAAACAGTCAGCAGCATGAGCGATACTATGGCGGCTCTCTTAGAGTCATCAGACAAGCTTAATGTACTGGCAAATAATCTTAATTCCTCATTGGGAGTATTTAGGATTTAGGATTTTTAAATTTGTTCCCTAAAAGTTACATTATATATTTTAAATGAGGGGAGAGGGCTTGCGTGACAAGCCCTCTTTTGCTATATAATAGGAAATACAAAGCGATTTTATTATATGACACGCTCCGAAAGGAAGCGTACTCGCGTGATGGAAAGTTGTTTCCGGCGCAACGGTCCTTGCCACCCTCCGCTAAGGATGCGTACCGGCGAAAGGAAAAATGCTGCTGGCGCAACCGCACACGGCACCCTCCGCTAAGGAGCGCACCGGCGCTGGAACTATGAAATTAAAAGAAATGGATGATTATTATGGCTTCAAAAAGAGTTCAGCAAATATTATGTAAACTTGAAGAAGAGTATGGCAGAGACTTCAAATGCTATTTAGACCACGATAGCGCATGGCAACTGCTTATTGCTACTATATTAAGTGCGCAGTGCACTGATGCCAGAGTAAATATTGTGACTAAGGATTTGTTTGTGAAATATCCCACAGTGGAGGCTTTGGCAAATGCCGATTTAAAGGAACTGGAGCAGGATATAAGGTCAACAGGCTTTTATCATAATAAGGCAAAAAACATTATAGCCTGCTGTCAAATGCTGGTAAGAGAATATAATTCGGAAATTCCGTCCGATATAGAATTATTAACAAAATTGCCGGGAGTAGGGAGAAAGACTGCCAATGTAATAAGAGGAAATATTTATAATATTCCAAGCATTGTGGTAGACACCCATGTAAAAAGAATTTCGGGTAAGCTGGGAGTGACAAAAGAAACCGATCCGGTAAAAATAGAATATGATTTAATGAAAAAGCTACCCAAGGATTACTGGATACTTTGGAATATCCATATAATCCGGTTGGGGCGCACTATATGCGTGGCAGGCAGACCAAGATGCAGTGAATGCTTCTTAAAAGATGTTTGCCCATCGGCAAAGCTGTAAAAACTATGCATCCGGATATTTTTCGTTTAAGGTTTTTATAATGGGAGCACTCATAAGGGAGTTAAGCGCTTCGGCCTGACGCTTCAGCCAGGTAATTTTTTTATAATCGCCATTCTCGGCATATATGCGCGCGGCAAGATAAAAGCCTGCGCTTATATCGGAGTGGATTTTAATGGCAAATTCAAGGATTGTAAGGGCTTCTTTAGGATGCCCCAATTCATAAAGCCTTGCCGCCCACTCCTGAAGAGTGCGGGCAAGGATTATAAAGTTATTATCACATCTTGTAAGATGGGATATATTGGGGGCCCCGTACATAAGCTTCAAATCAGTATTGGAAACTCCTGTAAAATTGGCGGTAGGCTCGGTTCTAAATTCTTCCATACGAAGCAGGCACCGGGAGATAACCTCATCATCAGCTTCCAAAGTAAATGGGAGCTCCTCATATGGAATAACAATATAATCTACGCTGTCCAATGCCTTTTTGCGAGTGCTATTGGCTTTCGACTCCCGTTCTAAAAAGTCATCATAGGTTTTTTTACGAATTTTATCGGCTCTGCGCATATTATGCAACAGCAGAATTGTAAGTATTATTACTACAAAGAAAATAGGAAATTTGCTTGTAAATGCAAGTATATTCATATATAATCCTCATTAAAAGAGTATGTGTATTTTGTCCAAAAGGAGAATGTAAAATATGTTCAATATGACTAATAAAAAAAGGCGTATTTTTTCCACAATAATTATACTTTTTGTTGTAGCAGCTATGCTGGGCACAACACTTATGGCATTTTTTGTGTAGCTCATTATAGCATATTTAATAGAGTTTTAGTATTTTTAGGGACATGTATATTAAATGACTTAGTTCCTGATTGAGTAGAAGTTATGAAAAAATTGAAAATAGCAATGTTTTTTGCTTTGGTGGCACTATGTATGCCTATGACAGCCATTGGGGCGGAAAATGTAATTTATGCAGGTGTAACAATCGGTGGAGTGGATGTATCCGGAATGTCACGGGAAGCAGCTACTTCAAAGGTAAATGAAGCTGTGGAGGCTGCACAAAATGCAGAAATAACAATTCACTGCATAGAAGACGGAACGGTTGTTTTACCAATATCGGATATAGATTTAAAGTGGACTAATACTAAGGTTGTATCCGAAGCCCTTACCTATGGAAACACCGGCAATTTTATCCGTCGCTATAAGGATAAAAAAGATATTTCAAAGCACGGGGCTGAATATAGGATTGAATACAGTGTTTCTACAGATGCCATAGACAAATTTGTGGAAGAAAAATGTCTGGTATTTAACAGGGAAGCCAAAGAGGCAGCCCTTGAGAAAACATCAAACGGATTTAGCGTAGTCCCGGGACATACAGGGATTGTAATTGATAAAGAAGAAGCCGTAGCTTTTATAACAAATTTCCTGCTAAATGAATGGGATGGAAATAGCTGTGAAATCACTCTGCCCTCAAAGATAGATAATCTTAAGGCAAATGCTGAAGATTTAGGCAAGGTAACAGAGTTGCTTGCTACAGCATCCACAAGCTATAAAACATCGGGTGCCGACAGAAGCGCAAATGTGGCAAATGGCTGTAGACTTATTAATGGAACCACCCTATATCCGGGGGAAGAATTTTCTACCTATGAGAGCATTAAACCCTTTAGCGTGGATAACGGATATAAAATGGCAGGTTCATATTTGAATGGTATGGTAGTAGACAGCTTGGGCGGAGGCATATGCCAGGTGTCCACTACTTTGTATAATGCGGTACTTAAGGCTGAGCTTGAGGTAACTGAAAGACACAACCACTCAATGATTGTATCCTATGTACCGGCCAGCTCAGATGCGGCAATAGCCGAGTCATCGGGCAAAGATTTCAAATTTGTAAACAATACAGAGTACCCTATATATATTGAGGGTTATACTACTGATGAAAAGAAAATAGTTTTTAATATTTATGGCTACGAGAGCAGACCGGCAAACAGAACGGTGGAATATGTGAGTGAAGTACTGGAAACAATACCGGCTCTTACGGAGAACATTATTCCGTCTGCCAGCTACCCGGTAGGCTATATATCAGTTCAGTCAGCTCACACAGGATATAAGTCGAGACTTATTAAGGTGGTAAAGGTTGATGGAGTGGAGGAGAGCAGAGAGGTTGTCAATTCAAGCAACTATAAGATGGTGCCTCGTACAGCGGTAGTAGGAATTGCTACAGCGGATCCAACAGCAGCAGCTCAGATTTCTGAGGCTATTGCAACGGGAAGTATTGATTATTGCAGGAGTGTTGCAGGGGCATGGGTAGCAAGTGCATTGGCAGTGGCACCACCTGCGGGAGCGGATGCAAATCCGTAATGGATTATGAATGTAGGAAAAGTATCAGAAAATATATTAAAGCGTTCAGTTTTAAAAAATATAAAAAGTAATAAAAATATAAAAAATGATAAAAGCGCGTTTGCAGGGACAGACTGCGCTTTTTTTACAGGAATTGTAACGGATGAGGAGGCAGAGTGCTGTGGCAGACATGCACTCCTTAGAGCCTGTAATAATGCATGGGCAGCAGGAATGACTCCTGAAAGCGGAAGTGTGATTATTCTTTTACCGGAAAAGCTTAGGGAAATTAAGCTTAAAGCCATTGCAAAGGATGTAGGTATGATGGCAGAAAGGCTTAATGTCAAAATCCTTGACGGACATACTGAGGTAGTAGGGGGAATTATATTTCCAATTGTTACAGTGAATATATTTGCCAGGAAAATCGCGGGTTGGCAGGAAGAGAAAGCTGCCAATGGACAATACATAGTTATGACAAAGTGGACTGGAATGTCCGGGGGAGCAAGGCTGGCAGCTATGTACAGAGACAGACTTCTCACAAGATATCCTGCATTTATTATGGAAGAAACAGAAGCCCTGGAACAATTTTACAGTATAGAAAAAGAGGCAGCGGAAGCGGTTAAGACCTATGCGGTTTGTATGAATGATTGCTCGGATGGTGGTATATTTGCAGCCCTTTGGCAATTGGGAGACAAAAACGGTGTAGGTCTTGAAGTGAATTTAAAGGATATACCTGTAAGACAGGAGACAATAGAGGTTTGTGAGTTTTTTGACATAAATCCTTACAAGCTGCGTTCTGATGGTGCGCTTCTTATTGTGACAGGCAAACCGGAGGAGCTCATAGAGGCTCTGCATAAGCAGGATATTAACGCCACTGTAATAGGCCGTATTACAGAGAACAAGGATAGAATTATACTGTCGGGGGAGGAACAGCGCTTCCTTGAAGAACCTCGTCAAGACGAGAGTCGTATGGTATACTGATGAAAATGAAAGGACATATTATGAGAGAAAAAATATTACAGATAATTGAAAAAAACAGCAGAGTAGGTATAGATGAAATTGCCATAAGACTGGGCGAGAGCGAAATAGACGTGGCAAACGCCATTAAGGCAATGGAGGATGAGGGAATTATCTGTGGATATCATACTCTTATTGACTGGGAAAAGACCAATATTGATACAGTATCAGCACTTATCGAGGTAACAGTTACACCTCAGCGTGGTCAGGGCTTTGATAAGATTGCAGAGAGAATTTATAACTATCCTGAAGTAAATGCAGTTTACCTGATTTCCGGTGGCTATGATTTGCTGGTTAATCTTGAGGGCAAATCCTTAAAGGAAATAGCTCGTTTTGTATCAGATAAACTTTCAACCTTAGAGTCTGTGCTTAGTACAGCAACTCATTTTGTATTAAAGAAGTACAAAGACCACGGTACTATTATTGAGCAGAATGATGACAGAGAGAAGATAATGCCATGAGAAATCCCTTATCAGACCGTACAGTTTCATTAAAACCATCAGGTATCCGCAAATTTTTTGATGTGGTCAGCGAGATGCCGGATGCAATCTCTTTGGGTGTGGGAGAGCCGGACTTTGATACACCATGGCATGTGCGTGATGAGGGTATTTACTCTCTTGAAAAGGGACGAACCTTTTATACCTCCAACTCCGGACTTATGGAGCTTAGAAGAGAGATTTGCCATTATCTTAAAAGAAAATATGATTTGGAATATGAACCTGCCAAACAGGTAGTCATAACTGTTGGAGGCTCAGAGGCTATTGATATTGCATTACGTGCTATGATTAATCTGGGGGATGAGGTTATTATTCCCCAGCCCAGCTATGTTTCCTACGAGCCCTGTGCTATTTTGGCAAATGCAACTCCCGTAATCATAGACCTTAAGAATGAAAATGAATTCAGACTTACGGCTAAAGAGCTGGAGGATGCAATTACTGAGAAAACCAAGGTGTTAATCCTGCCCTTTCCCAATAACCCCACAGGGGCTATTATGGAGAAAGAGGATTTAGAGGCGATAGCCAGAGTGTGTATTGAGCATGATATATATGTTATGTCAGATGAAATCTATGCAGAGCTTACATACACGGACAAGGGGCATGTATCCATTGCATCCATTCCGGGAATGGCAGAGCGTACAATACTTATAAATGGATTTTCGAAATCATTTGCTATGACAGGCTGGAGACTGGGATATGCCTGCGGTCCGGCAAATATTTTGGAGCAGATGACTAAAATCCATCAATACACTATTATGTGTGCGCCCACAACAAGCCAATATGCAGCAATAGAGGCTCTTCGTCATGGGGACAGTGACGTAGGAGAAATGTGTGAGGCCTATAATCAGAGACGAAGATATTTAATGCATGTTTTGAAGCAAATGGATATTCCTTGCTTTGAACCCTTTGGAGCGTTCTATCTTTTTCCCTGCATAAAGGAATTTGGAATGAGCAGTGAGGAATTTTCCTTAAGACTTTTAGAGGAGGAAAAGGTGGCTGTTGTACCGGGCACGGCATTTGGCGATAGCGGAGAGGGCTTCTTGAGAATTTCCTATGCCTATTCAATAGAGTCCTTAAAGGAAGCCATGGGTAGAATAGAAAGATTTGTAGGAAGACTCAGAGAAGAGCGTAAGTAAACTGAAAGCATTAAAAGCCCCGGTTTAGCCGGGGCATATTAATAACTATGGAAGATAATAATAAAAACGAAGAATTTCAATTTATTCAGGAGAGGGTAAAGCAGGTTCCTCTAAATAGAAAAAAGCTTATACGAAGAACGGTTATTACTGCGGCAATGGCAGTAATTTTTGGTGTGCTTGCCTGCTTCACATTTTTAGTATTAGAGCCTGTTTTTTCCAATTTTTTACATCCACAGGAGCCCATTCAGACTGTAACTATTCCTGATGATGTGGATGAGATACTGCCGGAGGATATGGTACTGGAGGACGAACAGGAGCCAACCATACAAATAATTGAGCAGAAATCCGAGGTTGACCCCAAACAGCTATATATTAATGAATATGAAGAGCTGTATGGAATTGTTAAGGGAGTAATGCCCTCAATTGTGACTGTCACAAGTGTGAAGCAGGATGTGGACTGGTTTGATAATTCTTATGAAAATAAAAGCAGTACTTCGGGAATTTATGTGGCAAATAATGGAAGACAGAGTCTGATTTTGGCACATACCGATGCAATAGAAAATTCAGAGGAGATTTCCGTTACCTTTTATGATGGTACATCGGCTTCAGGAACAATAAAGCAAAAGGATGCTAATACAGGGCTATGCATTGTTGCTGTTGAGATAGCTAATATAGAGGATAAAACCTGGAAAAATATTAAGGTAGCTACCCTTGGAAACTCAAAGGTTTCCACATTGATTGCTACGCCTATAATTGCCATTGGACGTCCATATGGCAGCTCTGACTCTGTGGCGTATGGTATGCTGGCGTCCAAAAGCCTGTGCTCTGATAGGGCAGACCAGAATTATGAGATGTTTACTACGGATATTTATGGCAGTAAAAATGCCACCGGAATTATTGTTGATTTACGGGGAGAGGTTTTGGGGATAATAGACCAGAGTCTTAACACTGAGGATGCTGCAAACCTTATTTCGGCATTAGGTATTTCTGACATTAAAAAGGATATTGAGAGAATGTCCAATGGCAAAGCCAAGACATATTTGGGAGTAAAGGGTGTGGACGTAAGCAAGTATGCCAATCAGTCTCAGGGTGTTCCTACAGGGGCATTTGTGAAAGAGATTGTAATGGGCTCCCCTGCCATGAATGCCGGAATACAAAGTGGCGACGTAATTGTGGAGCTAGGTGGAAGAGAAATAAATAAATACAGTGATTTGCTGACAGCATTAGGGGAAAAATATCCCGGTACTACAGTGACGGTAAAGGTTATGCGTCAGGGCGGAGATTCATATCAGGAAATTGATTTGGAAATTACATTAGGACAAAATTAGAATAAAGTATAATTATATTAGAATAGGAATAATAGAATGAGATATCTTAAGGATTTAACAGAGGGTGCAAGAGTAGGAGACATTTATCTTGTAAAGCACAGAACCTCTGCTGTTACAAAAAACGGAAAGAATTATTGGAATGTTACCTTGCAGGATAAGACGGCAACTCTGGATGCAAAGGTGTGGGACCCCAATAGTGCAGGAATTGCAGAATTTGATGATAAGGATTATGTGGAAGTAGTAGGAGATGTAACCAGCTTTAATGGTGCATTACAGATTAACATAAAACGAGCAAGAGTTGCATCGGAGGGAGAATATGATCCGGCAGATTATTTGCCCGTAAGCGGAAAAGATATTGAGGCAATGTACTCTGAGCTTCTGAATATGGTAGCAAGAACATCGAATATATATTTGAAGCAGCTATTGGAAGCATTGCTCATTGAAGATAAAGAATTTGTTCAGAAATTCAAATTTGCTTCAGCGGCAAAGACAGTACACCATGCTTTTGTAGGAGGACTGGTGGAGCATACTTTAAGTGTGGCGCAAAACTGTGAATATTTTGCAGACCATTATCCAAAGCTTAACAGGGACTTGCTGGTATGTGCGGCTATTTGCCACGACATAGGAAAAACAAGAGAGATAACAGCCTTTCCGGAAAATGATTATAGTGATGAGGGCAATTTGCTGGGGCATATAATTATCGGCTGTGAGATGATTGGCGAAAAGATTAATAAAATTCAGGGATTTCCCCCACATATAGCAAACGAGCTAAAGCACTGCATATTATCCCACCACGGAGAATTGGAGTTTGGTTCCCCTAAGAAGCCTGCACTGTTAGAGGCAGTGGCACTTAGCTTTGCAGATAATTTAGACGCAAAGATGGAAACATTTGAAGAGATTTTAAATGCGTCCTTAGAGCCTACTGCATGGCAGGGCTTTAACAGACTGTTAGACAGCAATATTCGCGGAACGATTATGTAGTGGGATATCAAGTAGGAGAATAGTATGTATAAGAAGAACGACTGCCTGACAGTAGCCATCACAGATATGGGTATACAGGGAGAGGGTATTGGAAAAGTAGAGGGCTACACCCTCTTTGTAAAGGATGCCGTTATAGGAGATACAGTAGAAGTAAAAATAATGAGGGCTAAGAAATCTTACGCCTATGCACATTTGGAGAAGGTCATAGTACCTTCTCCATTTCGTGCCGTACCAAAGTGTAGGGTGGCAAAGGCCTGTGGAGGCTGCCAGCTACAGGCAGTTGATTATGAAAAACAGTTGGAGTTTAAGTATTCAAAGGTAAAAAATAATTTGCTTAGACTGGGAGGATTTTCCGAGGAAGAGCTTGATGCAGTAATGGAGCCTATTGTGGGCATGGAAGAACCTTATGGCTATAGGGGAAAGTCCCAATTTCCCTTTGGAGAGGATAAGGAGGGCAATATTATTACAGGCTTCTATGCAGGGCATAGTCATTCTATTATTGCCAATACAGAATGTATCATAGGTGTGGAAGAAAACAAGGAAATCCTGGAAATTATCCTTGAACATATGAAAGAATATGGTATGAGGGCATATGATGAAAACACAGGAAAAGGATTACTGCGTCACGCTCTTATCAGAAAGGGCTTTTCTACCGGAGAAATCATGGTTTGCCTTGTGCTTAACTGCCAAAAGCCTATGTATGATGGAGGCAAAAGCTTTCTTGCAGGACAGAATGAGCTTTTGGAAAAGCTGGGGAAAATTCAGGGTATGACAAGCATATCAGTCTCCCTTAACACTGAAAATACCAATGTTATTATGGGACTTGAGATTAGAAACCTCTGGGGACAGGAAGTAATACATGACACAATACACAGGTGTGATGTGGAAAATAACTTTAAGGTCTTAGATGAGGGGCTTACCTATGCCATATCTCCCCTTTCATTTTATCAGGTTAATCCCTTGCAGACAGAGAGACTGTACTCCATTGCTCTGGATTATGCTAAGCTTACAGGAAAAGAGGCGGTTTGGGATTTGTATTGCGGAATAGGTACTATATCTCTGTTTCTTGCTCAGGCTGCGCGTAAGGTATATGGTGTAGAAATCATACCCGAAGCCATAATGGATGCCGAGAAAAATGCAGCCTCAAATAATATAACAAATGTAAAATTCTTCACAGGCAAGGCAGAAGAAGTACTGTCGGAGTTTTATAATAGGGGAGGGGAGAGCGATAGCACCGCCGAGGGTGCTAAGATAAATGCTGAGACATCTAAAGTAAAGACTGGGGATGAAACTAAAGTTATGTCGACTGACAAAACCTCAATGCTTTCTCCTGATGTGATTGTGGTAGACCCTCCCAGAAAAGGCTGCGACAAGGAATGTCTTGACACAATGCTCAAGATGTCCCCGGATAGAATTGTCTATGTAAGCTGTGACTCTGCAACCTTAGCCAGGGACTTAAAAATCCTTGTGGAGGGTGGATATACCTTGCAAAAAGTCCGCCCTGTGGATATGTTTCCGCATGGGGTGCATGTGGAGAGTGTTGTTCTTTTGTCCCAACAAAAAGCGGATGATTATCTGGAAGTAGAGATCGACTTGGATGAGCTTGATGCTACTAGCGCAGAGACTAAGGCTACATATGAAGAAATTAAGAAATATGTTGCAGAGCATAATGATGGGATGAAGGTATCTAACCTTTATATTGCGCAGGTGAAGAAGAAATGTGGAATTGAGCTAGGACAGAATTTTAATTTGCCTAAATCTGAGAATGCTAAGCAACCACAGTGTCCGAAAGAAAAAGAGGATGCTATTGTGGAGGCATTGAAGGCGTTTCAGATGATATAATATCTATATGCACTTAGCCTTAAGTGCTTGTTTAATATACAACACCCCTGTAGATGCATGTCAAGGTTTTACACCTTTACATGGTTCTGCAAGGGTGTTATTTCTATTGTTAAATATGGAAAAATGAAAATAAAATAGAACATGGTATTGCTAAGCTAGTTTGGGTTGACAACATATAAATATAGTGCTACCATAGGCATAGATTTTAGAGAAAGAGCACATTTTATGTGTATGGTGAGGAAATGAATAATAGATAGTTTAATTTAGGTGAAACAAATAAGAAGTTGATGCTGCAGAGGCAGTCTTATTTGTGTACGCTTAATTTAGATTATCGCATAGTTCATTTTCTTTTTAATTTCGTGATATGAAATTTAATAAGGATAAATTTGTGTGTGAGTCTGTATTTGCGTATGCAAGTACAGACTTTTTTGCTTCTGTCAAAAAGGGAGTGAAGTATATGTTACAAATAAACGGACTGAATTTAACACATAAAAAAGACTTAAGGATAATATTGGACAAGTTTGACCTTGTATTAAACTATGGTGATAAAGCTGCAATCATAGGTGAAGAAGGAAATGGTAAATCAACACTTATGAAATGGATATATAATCCAGAAATTGTGGAAGATTATATTGAAGCAGAGGGGACGAGAATACTTGGAAATGAAAGACTTGGTTATCTGCCCCAGGAGCTTCAAGACAAGGATAAGGAAAAAAGTCTATATGAATTCTTTTCAGAAATGGACTGTTTTTGGAATCAGACGCCAAAGGATTTGGGAGAATATGCAAACAAATTTGGAGTGTCTGTAGACTTTTTCTATAGTGAACAAAAGCTTGTAACACTTTCTGGAGGGGAGAAGGTAAAGGCTCAGCTTATGAAATTACTAATGCAGGAACCAACTGTACTTTTAATGGATGAGCCCTCAAATGATATTGATATTGCCAGTCTTGAGCTTTTGGAAAAAATCATAAATGAGTGGCAATACATCGTACTTTTTATATCACATGATGAGACATTAATTGAGAATACTGCAAATATGATTGTCCATATTGAGCAGATTCAGAGAAAAACAAAATGCAGGTATACTGTTGCAAAGATGGGATATAGAAAATATGTGGAAGAAAGACTCAATGCTTTTGAAAAACAGGAGCAGCAGGCTTTAAGCGACAAACGTGAAAAGCAAATCAGAGATGAGAAGTATAGACGAGTTTTAGATAGTGTGCAGCATGCTTTAGAGGATTGCTCAAGGCAGTGTCCTTCAGTAGCAAAAAATCTAAAGGATAAGATGCATACGGTAAAGTCTATGGGGAAACGATTTGAAAAAGAAGATGAAAATATGACACAGATGCCAGAACAGGAGACTGCGATATTTTTTAAACTTGGAAGTGAAACATCAAAAATCCCTGCAGGAAAAACAGTTGTAGAATACAGCCTGGACAAATTATATACACCAGATGAGGATAGGATATTATCAAAAGATATTGTTTTAAATATCAAAGGCTCGGAAAAAATATGTATAGTTGGTATGAATGGTGCAGGGAAAACTACTCTTTTAAGAAAGATGGCACAAGACCTGTTAAACAGAACTGATATCAGAGCAGAATATATGCCGCAAAATTATGAAGATTTATTAGACTTAAATATGACACCAGTGGATTTTTTGGATAAAACAGGAGAAAAGGAAGAAAGAACAAAAATCAGAACCTATCTTGGCTCATTAAAATACACGGCAGATGAGATGGATCATCCAATCAGAGAGTTGTCAGGAGGTCAAAAAGCGAAAGTTCTCTTGCTTAAAATGAGTATGTCTGAGGCAAATGTGTTGATATTAGATGAGCCCACTAGAAATTTTTCTCCTTTATCAGGGCCGGTTATTAGAAAAATGATACAGGAATTTCCCGGTGCTGTAATCAGTATTTCGCACGACAGAAAATATATAAAAGAGGTATGTGAAAAGATATACGAATTAACCGTTGATGGACTTAAACAAAGGGAGATGGAATAGGATGATTGATTGGACAAATATAAAAAAGATAGATGCACATATACATTTAATGCCATCAGATGTTATTGAGGCAAATAAAGAGTATGGTGGTAACTTTATAGATTTTGGAGATGTGGAAGATTATCTCAAAATAATGGATAAATATAATATTGAGTCAGCATTTATAATGCCGTTCAATGATCCATACATGTTATCTATGGATTTTAATGTATGTACCGTTCATAATAATTTGCTTGATATGTGTGGCAAAGCAAAAAATAGATTGTTTTGCTTTGCCGATATCGATATCAGAAATGATATAGAGAAGACAATTCAAATATTAGAAGATGCAGTGAGAAGGGAAGAGGTATTAGGCGTGAAAATACATGCAGCAAATACCAGTTATCCGATTGATGGCATATATTATGATGAGATTTTTAAATGGGCAAATAAAAATAATATTTTAGTTGAGATACATTCGTATCCAAGAACACACCTTATGGATGATATGTGTTCTCCGACTAGAATAAAAAATATTATAAAAAAATATCCGAAGCTACGTATGTCAATTGCTCATATTGGAGGCTTCCAATATGAAGAGTTAACTGACCTTGGACTGTTTTTTAATATTTCTGCTATTTTGCCAGATTTGGTAGACAAGTACGGTATTGCTGGTACAAATAAAATCTTAAGAAGATTAGATGTAGAAAAATTAGTATTTGCTACTGATTATCCTGATAATCGTAAACTTGAACCTATCGAAATATATGACAAATATTTTGAAATTCTTAGTCAAATGGACTTTTCAGAGGAAGAAGCTGAGAAAATATGCAGGCTAAATGCATTAAAAATGATTAATAAATGACATAAAACGTCTAGAAATATAGGTATCTTATTATGTGGAAATCGCATAATCAGATGCCTTTTTTTATTTTTCAGAATCTAAATGAGTTTACACCTTAGCTTGTGTTAAATCCATGTATAAGTCGTTCTAAGCTTGGGACTTTTTATCCCAAGGCACATCTATTAGCTTATGTTCCAGTGGCTCAGAAGCTTTCTAATTATTTTTGAATAATCGTGAATTTTTCATTTTTTAAGCTATTACCTGGATGCAAGAAAAAATAAATAAAAAGGAAGATTAAGAGTTTTTGTTCCCATATTCCCTATGTAAGGTTGAAAAAGTTTTGTAAAAAAGTGCAACGAAAGGAAATTTTCTTCCCATATGCATTTTGTAAAGGGTTAAGAAATTTTGCTTAGTATCTGTAATCACGAATTCTAGGCTCCAAGTACTTAATAGTAAAAACTTTATAAATTTTTTGCTTGTATTTAGTAATCAGGATTTTTTCAACCCAAATGTAGTGTAGAAAGATAAAAATTTCTGCAATCAGATTTTTCATGTCCCAAGTACTTTATGAAAGGAAAATTTGTAATCACCTTTTTTTGACCCTAAGTACTTTATGAAAGGAAAAATCTGAAAAAACTGCAGATGCGTCTGTTCAATCGCCTATGTGAATTATGTAAGTAGGGAGATTGGCTGATAGACCAGTATTGCAGTGAAAAACTTTTGTGCTGCGTGAAGGTATTAGGTGGATATGTTACCAAATACAGTTCAGATAGGCACAAAAGGAATTGCACTATAACTTGCTTCCCGGGAAAAGCAAGTTGTAGTGAGTGGATTTTTTGAGCCCGTCCAGGGTGCAACCTTGGCCCAGGTTTTGTCAACATCGTTGACAAAAAGAAGTGATGTGCACGTCACTTCGTACTGGGTACTATCTGGCGGAGGTAATGCCTGTTCCGTTCGCAGAGGTGTCTGCGAACCCATTGGTTGTGAAGCCAGATTAACAGAAAAATTTTACAGTGAAAGGAGTGCGCAATGAAAGCGACAAGACACAATGGTCGAAGTGGAAAGCACGGCTCCTACAATCCTAAGCATAATGATAGGCAATTTGATATTTCACATAGTGAGCATATAGATGGAGAGTTGGCATTACAGAATGTGTATTGGGATTGTTATGGAGGGAGACGTACTTCCGCTGAAACTCCAGAAAATGATGAGAGCTTTGAGGAAGTTGAGCTCAGATTTTATCACGATAATTATCAGGACTCTGTTAATGGACAGAATTATAGAAATGAATGCAATGGACATTCTGAGAGAAATCGTTCTGTGGAGGAAATCTATCGTAATAAGAAAACATGTCCTGAAGAAAGCATTTTGCAACTTGGCAATATTGATGGAAGTGTAAGTGCAGAAACACTAATGAATGTTGCAGAAACATTTTTTGAGCAATTTAACGAGCGGTTTGGAGAGCATGTCCATATTCTTGATTGGGCGCTACATGTGGACGAAAAAACACCGCATATCCATGAAAGACATGTATTCGATGCATTAAATGCACACGGAGAACTAGCACCACAACAGGATAAGGCACTTGAGGCACTTGGAATTGATCTTCCAGATCCAAATAAACCAAAGAGTAAATCCAATAATCGAAAGATGGTATTCGATGCAATTTGTAGAGATATGTTTTTATCCATTTGTGAGGAGTATGGGCTTTCTGTGGATCGAGAACCGACCTATGGTGGCAAGAAATATCTTGACAAGCAGGATTTTATAATTCAAAATCAGCAGACTCGGCTGGCAAATATTGCAGATCAAGTGGCAGACAAAGAAAAAGATTTAGAAAAGGCGAATGTAGAGTTTGCTGCTATAGATACGATTATGAATTCAATCGCATCATCCATCTATGACAGTACTTGTAGCGTTGTAGCTGAAGTGGTTACTAGGGATGTGCTGAAGAGGAGTATCGACAGTGCAAAAGCTGCGAAGGATGAGGAAGAGCGTACAAGCTTTTATTCAAGTTATGAAAAACAAGCTATGGGAAGTTTGCTGAAAAGATTTATCAATCGAGTTGAGCAGACAATTGATGATGTTGTTTATAGGGTAAAATGCAAGTTTTCACAAGATGACAATAGGAGCAAGAATATACAACTTGTGCAACAAAAAATGTGGAGAAATTTGGACCGTCTAGCAGAGTCTGGACCTCATGATTATGAAATTTGCTATGGAAATGAATTGAATTATAGCGACATGGGAAAGGTCGGTTCCAAAACACAGGAGATAGCTCAACAGGTTGTTCGTAGAAGGAGGGGACGTTAATTGTCATTTGAAAAGAGAATAAATTATATCAAAAAGAATACGAAGCTTCCTTCGTATGTTCCACTTCCTAGTAGCATGATTGGGACAGGCCTTAGCTCATCTGCAATGATTTTATATGCAGAACTGTTAAATAGAGCAAGCCTGTCACAGAAAAATGATATGACGGATGAATTTGGAAATGTATATGTTATCTATCCTATTGATCAACTAAGTAAGCGTCTAAATTTATCAGAAACACAGATAAAGCGTTTGATAAAGGAGCTTGTAAATGAAGGCCTCTTGAAGAAGAGAAGCGGAGGATTTAATAAACCAAATCACTTATTTGTTATTCTTCCAGGGGAGCAAAAAGGAACTACTGGGGAGACCACAAATGGCACTACTGTAGGTGCAAAAAAGGCACCACTGACAGTACATAAAGGGCCTACTAACTACTATAACAAAACACTTGATGAAACTACTTATACATATGATGAAGGGGAGAGTTTTTAATTATGGAAAAGAAAAATACTTATTTAGGAAATGATGGTTTGCTCCATTGCACTGTATGTAATGAAGCTGTAGAAGTAAAATTTGATGTTCCTGTAATGGGAATCACAGGTCATGGCAGAATGTGTAAGTGCCAGAGAGAGTTGCAGAAGCAGATAGAGGAACGACAGAGACAGCAGGAGGAACATATTAAAAGAGACCGTTGTTTTCCAAGTTGTATCCAGCATGAATGGACATTTGAAAATGATAATGGTCGTAATTCCAAGATGCAAGTTGCTAAGAAATATGTGGCTAACTGGAATGAAATGAAGAAAAATGGCTTAGGGCTTTTGCTTTGGGGCTCTGTAGGCAGTGGTAAAAGCTATATGGCAGCATGCGTGGCAAATGAATTGATTAAGCAAGGAGCCGACGTAAAGATGATCAACTTTGCAACCGTATTAAATGATTTATTCAATTGCGAGGATAAGAATGAATATATTAGATCCTTATGCAGATATAGTCTTTTGATTTTAGATGATTTGGGAATTGAGCGTAATACGGAATATTCTTTGGAAAATCTATTTAATGTGATTGATGCCAGATATGTGTCAGGAAAGGCGATGATTATTACAACCAATTTAAATTTAGAGGAATTGAAGAATCAGAAGCAGCTTAGCTTAAAGCGAATTTATGACCGAGTACTGGAGCGCTGTATTCCAGTATGTGTTTCAGAGAATGATTTTAGAAAAGATAATAGGGTGGAAGCAAAGGTCAAATTTGGAAAGATAATTAATGGGGGCAAGATGGATGAAGAAAAATATGAATAGAGCAATTAATGAAAAATACTTTAATGATCCAGTACAAAATGCAGCATTTATTTGTTGTATTGATGTTCTTGCTGAGCTGTTGGAAAAGTATGGAGACAAGGTGTTAGATACTATTTCAGATGGTGTGAATTCTAGTAATGTTTGCGACTATATTTTTATTGCAAATGGAATGTCTGTATTATGTGAGGCTGAGAAAATAACAAACGCAGATATTTTAAAAGCATATGTTCAGGTAGCTTACGCTAATGGACTAATTGCAAAAAGTGCGTAGTGCCTAAAACACAAATTGACACACTGTGGGTTTAATGCTATTATTGTGACAAATATCAAAATGGCACAGATGTAAGTGTGGAGTTGGAGGCAACTATGATTAATACATTAAAAGAAGCGTTAGAGCGTATCAATGAGCTGGAAGCGGAAAATAAACAGTTACTATCAGAATTAGAGTATTACAGGAATAGAAATTATGGAGGTAGAAAGAAACATAATGAAGCGTGGATGACTGCTTATAATGATTTTGTTGTGAAATATGAGGGTGGTATGACTATTATGGAGATTGTGGCTGAAAGCGATATTAGTAGAAGGACAGCATACCGATATAAAGCCTATTATGACAAGCTAAAAGATGCGGGAAAAAAATCTTCTATATGATAGTTTAAACCCGTCGAATTCGACGGGGTAAGAAGTTAAGGTTATAAATTGTGACGTTAAAATTATTGGAGGATGGAATGTATGGCAGAAAATATAAAAAAGGAAATAATTCATGCAAATGGATTTGACATTCGTATTTTCACAACTGATTTTGAAAATGAATATTTATCACTTACCGATATAGCAAAATATAAAAGCAATGATCCTAATGATGTTATTAAGAATTGGATGAGAGGTCGAGAGACATTGGAGTTTCTTGGATTATGGGAAAAGTTACATAATTCTGATTTTAAACCCGTCGAATTCGACGGGTTTAAAAGTGAAGCAGGACTTCATGCTTTTACTATGTCGCCTACTAAATGGATTGAGGGAGTAAATGCTATTGGTATAGTATCAAAAGCTGGAAGATATGGTGGTACTTATGCACATTCGGATATTGCATTAGAGTTTGCTTCATGGGTATCGGCAGAGTTTAAGCTGTATATTATGAAAGACTACCAACGGTTAAAAAAGGATGAAAACAGTAGATTATCTTTAAATTGGAATCTTAATCGCGAGATTGCAAAGTTGAATTATAAAATACATACGGATGCAATAAAAGAAAATCTAATTCCGCCAGAGCTGACAATGGAGCAGATTTCATATAAGTATGCGAATGAAGCAGATTTGCTAAATGTTGCTTTGTTTGGCGAAACAGCAAAACAATGGCGCGAAAAGAATCCTGAGATTAAAGGCAATATTCGAGATGAAGCAAATTTGAATCAATTATTGGTTCTTGCAAATATGGAAAGCTATAATTCGATTTTGATTGAACAAGGGAAATTGATGTCTGAACGTTTGGTGCTGCTAAGAAATCTGGCAGTGAAGCAGATGAGTACATTATCCTCCGCATGTTTGGAGGATATAAAGAGATTACCAGGAGGGGATAAAATTGACTAAAAAGCGAAAGTGTTACATATATACACGTGTATCAACGGCTATGCAGGTTGATGGATATAGTTTGGATGCACAAAAGGAAAAATTAAAAAAGTATGCAGCATATGAAGAAATGCAAATTGTTGGAGAGTATTCAGATGAAGGTCATTCAGGAAAGAATATAGCTGGAAGACCAGAATTTGTAAGAATGTTAGAAGATATTGAGGATGGCAAGGACGAGGTTACTTTCGTCCTTGTTTTCAAATTATCGAGATTTGGACGTAATGCTGCAGATGTATTAAATTCTTTACAGCTAATGCAGGATTATGGAGTGAACCTTATTTGTGTTGAGGATGGGATTGACAGCTCAAAGGAATCTGGGAAGCTCATGATTTCCATTCTTTCTGCTGTAGCGGAACTTGAACGTGAGAATATTCTTGTTCAAACAATGGAAGGACGTAAGCAGAAAGCTAGAGAAGGAAAATGGAATGGAGGTTTTGCTCCATATGGCTATAAGCTTGAAGATGGAGAACTTATTATAGCAGAGGATGAAGCAGAGACTATAAGAGTTATATTTGATAAATACATTCATACAAATCTAGGAGCTAATGGAATTGCAGAGTATTTGAATACGCATGGTTACAAAAAGAAAAAGCGTCAAAATAATACATTAGATGCATTCGCACCATCATTTATAAAAGGCGTTCTTGATAATCCAATTTATATGGGGAAGATGCCTTATGGAAGACGCGCGACAGAGAAAATTCCAGGAACAAGAAATGAATTCCATGTAGTAAAGCAGGATGAATATTCGCTTTATGAAGGAGCTCATGATGCCATCATTTCAGAAGAAGATTTTGCGTTGGCAAAACAGAAGCGCGTTGATACTGGAGTTAGATTTGAAAAAACACATAGCCTGGATCACGAACATATTTTATCAGGAATATTAAAATGCCCGGTGTGTGGCGGCGCAATGTATGCAAACGTGAATCGAAAGAAGAAAAAAGATGGCACGTATTATAGAGATTTTTTCTATTATGCTTGTAAGCATAGAATAAGAATTGATGGACACAGTTGCGATTATCATAAGCAGTGGGGGCAGGATAAAGTAAATGCTGCAGTAGAAGAAGTGATTAGAAAAATGGTTAATAATCCAAAATTTCAGACTGCACTTAAGCAAAAGATAGGTTCTAAAATAGATACATCTGAATTGGATAAGGAAAAAGTTGTCTTAAATAAGCAATTACAGCAGGCTATAGGTGCAAAGAACAAAATTGCTGAGCAGATGGACAGACTTGATATTACAGATAAACATTATGACCGAAAATATGAGGATATGCAGAATCGATTGGATAAACAGTATGATGAGATTTCATCATTAGAGGAAAAGATTGAATCAGTAAGTTTGCGAATTGATAACCTCCATAAAAACAAATTATCTGGGGAAGCAGTCTATCAAATATTGTTACAGTTTGATAAAATGTATTCAGAGTTTACAGATTTAGAAAAGAAACGATTTCTTAAATCATTTGTGAAGGATGTATTTGTCCATGAGCAGGAACTCCCGGATGGAAGATTTTTAAAGGGAATCAAATTCAGGTTCCCAATCTTTTATAATGGAGTTGAAACAGATCAACTTGATTTTGAAAGTTGTTGGGACAAAGAAACGAATGACGAGACGGTTGTACTGCTTTCCCACAAAAAGCCAGACGGACATATCAACGTAAAAGTTGAGTTTGGCGAGGGCGAGGGAAAAGTTCCACTTGATAATATTGCTAAAAGAGCTGAAACATACAAGCCCAAGGAGCGAGTGACCTACAAAATGATAAAGGAGTACATAGAAGCTAAATACGGTTTCAAAGTACATACCGCATATATCGCAGAGGTAAAGAGAGATTTAGGCTTGCCGATGTATGATGCTCCTAATGCAGTGGAGGAATTGAAGCAACCGAGGAAGCATCCGACGGTGGAGAAAGTGGAAGCGATAAAGGATGCGTTGAAGCATTTTGAAGTGATTTAATGAGGATAGGCGTATCATTAGAAATAGTGGTACGCTTATTTTTGTCCTTTTTCGCAGATTTGTCCTTTCCCCTGCTTTCCAATATAATGAAGCTAAAGAAGTGGAGGTGTGCTTATGAGAGAGAAATTTAATCATCTATATTTGGATAGCCACGAAAGAAAACTTTTGATACATAGCCTTGTAGAGTTAAAAAATTCATCAACCGATACACCGAACATCGTCACAAGCTGAATGAACAGCTCCAGACTTGGGTATTGTCCTTCATTTTCGATTGCTTGCAGATGCCTTGGGTCATAATCTACAATACGGGCAAGCTCATCTCTGGTCATACCTTTAGCTGTTCGAGCTTTCTTGATTGCCAGCCCTATCGGTGTAAAATCGAAGTCAAAATCATTGTTTCTTGCGTCCATAAACTCACCACCTTGTAGCAATATAATATTTCTATTATATTTTACAGAAATGAGAGTTCTTATTGAACGCTCTGAAATCTCTCGTAATAAGATATTATATCTCTTATGCATAGTTATAAAAAATCCGAAAGCAAATTGTTTATAAACTTTAAGCAAGATGGATTGACAAAAGCGACATCAGTGTCGTATAATAAAAGCGACACAACCGTCGCAAAAATGGAGGCGAAAATAATGGGAATTAAAGGAGATAAAACAAAGCAGTTTATAAAACAACAGGCAAAAGTATTATTTGCTGATAAGGGTTTTAAAAATGTTACGATGAAAGATATTTGCGAGGTAACAGAGCTTAGCCGAGGAGGATTATATCGCCATTATAATAGCACGGAACAATTATTTTCTGAAATAATATCAGAATTTTTAGAAGTGCAGAATGATTTGTTTTCGGAAAGCATAGATAAAGGTTTGCCTGCCATTGAGATATTGAATGAGATACTTAACAGGTATAAGTCTGAAATGAACGATACTCAAGGTTCTTTAAGTATGGCAATTTACGAATATTTTAGTAGTAGAGAGAACGAGGAAAATGTTTTATCAAAGCAGTACAATTTGTCATACCATTCTTGGAAGAAGCTAATCGAATATGGTATTTCTCGTAACGAGTTTAAGCAAGTTGATATAAAGGGGGTCTTCGATATAATCTTGTTCACATATCAAGGAGTACGGATGTATAGCCAGCTTATGCCTATTCCTAATGAAACACCTGAAAGAATAATTGAACAGATAAAGTTACTTTTGTTAAACAAAAAAACGGAGGAATGAAAGATGACATGTGAAGAAATACGGCTTGTAAAGCCGACATTGGAACTGGAGAAAGAAGCACTTAAATACCGACAGGAACATTTTGATTTTGGGGAACAAGTAATCAATGGGAGTGAATTGTTCGATAAGATTAGTTCTTATTCTGAATGGCTTGAGAAAGTAATTGCCAATGCAAGTTTGAAAACGGTTGACCCAAATTGGGTTTTGACAGATACCTTTTTTGCAGTTAGAGTGTCAGATAATAAAATTGTTGGTATCGTCGATTTGAGGTATCGGTTAAATGATTTTCTGAAGGATTTTGGTAATTGTGGCTATAGTGTAAGACCGTCAGAAAGAAGAAAAGGATATGCTACTGAAATATTAAGACAAATATGTCTTGTTGCAAAAGAGCACGGTTTGAAGCAGTTGCAATTATCAGTTGAAAAAGACAATGTTGCTTCAATAAAAACGATTGAAAAAAATGGTGGGGAATTTAGCAGGAGTTTTATCTTTGAAAATGAAGAAGCGTATGTGTATTTATTAAGATTATGAGATAGGGCTGTAGTGCTTATACCTTTTTCGAATTTAATGTAATCAATCTCCGCCCTATTCTAATAGGTGGTATTTTGGAAGCATCTTATCCGTCATCTATCGCAATGATTGCTATGTGTGTGCTTCCGACTGCTATGATGCAATATCATCGGCTGATTAAAAAACATAAACTATGTAATACAACAAATGCTTTGTGTGGCTTGTTTACTGCCTTTATGGTTATTAGACGGCTTATTTGCGGTGTGCATTTGTTTACCGATATGTTAGGTGGATTGATTTTTTGTGTAGCTATGATTTGACTTTATTGTTCGACAAACAATTTTATTGATTTGAAAAAGAATAACTTTGCGAAAGGAAGTACGGGCGTATGATATTAAAAACAGAATGGGTTTTATGTCCTGTTTGCGGAAATAAAACCCGTAATCGGATACGAGAAGATACAGAATTAAAAAACTATCCGTTGTTTTGTCCGAAGTGTAAGCAGGAAACTCTTATAGAAGCAAAAAATCTAAAAATAACAATTGTAAAAGAGCCAGACGCAAAGACGCAGAGCCGATGAACTTGTGAGAGAACTCACAGATCATCGGCTCTTTCTTTTTTACAGAATTGGTCGCACAGCCCATCAAATAAAAAAACGGTGCTTTGGTGGGCAGTATAAACATGCCCAGATGAAAATTTAACTTCCCTCTGAACCCGTTTTCGAGTTTGGAGGGATTTTTTATGCGATGGTCGCATATGACCGCAATGCTGCTCATCAGAAGCAGCTACTATTTACGGAGTGTCACAGTGGAGTGAAGATTATCTTTTAGAAAAAATCATCACTTACTCGTGGCACTCTTACATTTTACAAGCAGAGATTGCATTGGAGAAAACGAAGGCAACAGATGTGTAAAAGGGACGAGAACGATAAATTTGCACATTGGTAAAAATGCGGCTGTATTTCTATAATTTAGAGTACAGCCGCTTGTTTTATAGCGGAGGTACTCATTATGGGAAATGAAAACTATATCCAAAATCCAGAATTGCAAAATGAACAGATGAAAGATGAAAATGAAGTATTTAATTCATTTATCAATGTTATGGTGCAGATAGTTGAAAAATACGGAAAGACAGTTTTGCAAGAATTGGATTGTGCTGCGTAAGCTACGCAGCCTTACATATCACATTTCCCTATAAAATTATGGAGGTGGTACGATGAACAGAGAAGGAAAGAAATGTGTCCTGTATCCGAGAGTAAGTACCGAGATGCAGGTAGATGGATACAGTCTTGAAGGACAAAAAAACGGATTAAAGCGATTTGCTGACCGAGAAGAAATGGAGATTGTCGGTATCTATGAGGATGCAGGTAAATCAGGAAAATCTATTGAGGGACGACCTGCATTTAAGAAAATGCTTTCCGATATAAAAAACGGATTGGAGATAGATTATATTCTGGTTTATAAACTTTCCCGTTTCGGAAGAAATGCAGCGGATATTCTAAATTCATTAGAGTTTGTGCAATCTTATGGAATAAATCTTATTTGTATTGAAGAAGGAATTGACTCGTCACAGACAAGTGGAAAACTTTTAATCTCTGTTTTGTCTGCGGTTGCAGAAATAGAAAGAGAAAATATCATTGAACAGACAATGAATGGACGGAGAGAAAAAGCACGACAAGGTGGGTGGAATGGTGGATTTGCACCATACGGATATTATCTGAAAGACAATCAGCTCTTGATAGAAGAAACGGAAGCTGAAGCAATCAGAATTATATTTGATAAATTTGCTAATTCTGATATAGGACTTGGCGGAGTAGCAAAATATCTTAATCTTCAAGGTATAAAGAAGATACCTCGTCAGAACGGCACATTGGAAACTTGGAGCAGTCATTTTATACGGTTGATATTAGACAATCCTGTTTATTGTGGAAAGATTGCTTATGGCAGAAGAACACGAGAAAAGGTAAAAGGTACAAAAAATGAATATAAGCAGGTTCATGCAGAGGATTACATTCTGGAAGATGGACAACATGAAGGAATTATCAGCGAGGAATTGTGGCAAAAGGTTCACGCAAAGCGTATGGCAACAGGAATTAAACAGCCATCCAAAATCGGTAAGGATAGGTCACACCTTTTGACGGGGATATTAAAGTGTCCCCTTTGTGGAAGTTCAATGTATACGAACAAACACGCTTGGACAAATAAAGACGGCACATACAAAGAGGTTTACTATTATATTTGTGGTAGAAATAAGCAGGAGCGAGGACATCATTGTGATTATAAAGCATCGCTAAGAAAAACAGATATTGAGCCACTTGTAATTGAAGCTGTTAAGGAATTGGTAAGCGATAAGTATTTTGCAAAAGAGATTGAAAAGCGTATTGGCGTACAGACCGATACAACAGCTATTGATAAGGAACTTGCCAATTACGAGAGTAAGCTGAAAGAAGTAGATTTGAATAAAGCCCGTCTGGAACGAGAGATTGATAATCTGCCTATTGATGCTCGTTTCAGAGAAAGGAAAATCCACGACATGACTTTAAGACTTGATGCCTTGTATGATACGATTGTAGAGTTGGAAGAACGGATTGAAGATGCAAAGCTGAGAAAAAGTTCTATCGAAATGGAAACAATCACTCTGGACAATATTTACAAGCTTATGCTGAATTTCGGAAAGCTCTATGATATAATAAGTGACGAGGAAAAGAAAAGCCTTATAACTTATCTAATAAAGGAAATTCAGATATATCCTAATGGAGAGTCAGAGATGCCTTTGAAGTCGATAGAGTTTAATTTTCCGATATATCGTGATGGACAAGAGGTAAGGCGGCTTTTGTGGGAAAAAGGTAATACCGTTGAGACGGCATGCTTATTGTCCAAACTTCATGAAGCAAAGCACCATATCAATGTAAAAGTGGATATGGATGAGCTTGATCTTACAAGTGCGGAAGCTAAAGCAACATATAAAGAGATTGAAGAATGGGTGCAGGAGCACTAT
>JBHAJK010000062.1:0-13660 GCA_041826605.1 Lachnospiraceae bacterium
AAATACCATAAGTGTACTTTTACCTTTCAAATATCCTACAAAGCTTGAAACACTTATACTTGGCGGAATTTCTACTAGCATATGTACATGGTCTGAACACATCTCTGCTTCTACTATTTTTACACCTTTTCGTTTACATAAAGCACTTAATATATTTGCTATATCTTGGCGTAATTTTCCATAGATTATTTTTCTACGAAATTTTGGTGCAAATACAATATGATACTTACAGTTCCATTTTGTGTGTGATAAACTATTACTATCCATTATGGGTTACCTCCTATGATTTAATGCGGTTGGCGAACCTGCATTTAATAATCTAGGAGGTTTTTTACTGTAAGCTAAAGCATTTTCAACCACTCGCATAGCAAGTGGTTTATTTGTTGTTCATAGCTTTGCTATTCACAACAGGGCCTTGCCCTACAACAAAGGCAATAGCCGCTGTTAAAGCTATTGCCTTTGTTGGTTCTCGTTATTCTTATATCTTTTCTCGGTCATTCTTCGATCAGTCTAAGCAGCTTCTTATCAAAAGTGGCTATCGTTACGCCTTTAATCTTGTGATACGCATACAATATACAATCCACAAAATCCAGATTTCTCTCTGAAAAGGTATCAAGTGCAAGAAGTAGTACTTCCTTTTCCTGAGAATAGACCAGCTCCATAAACTGCATAACTGTATCAGAGATCTTGTCACGGTCAAGTGAGTAAACACCTTTGAGAACATACACTACCTCAGCTATAACCTCGATAGTTACCGATACATCCCCGGCATTTATGTACTCCTCAGCCTTCTGTGACATCTCAGGATTATCATTAAGCAGATACCGGAGGATCATATTTGTATCAAACATTACCATACTTATCTGCCACAGCACGTTCCCATGCTCCTTCCTCTTTTGCTGATAATGCCGGATCTGCATACTGTGACAAAATCCCACGTATCCCCTTCTTAGATTTTGATGCGGACGAATCAACAAATTCATCCATAACCGTAATGATCACCTTCTGATTGGGTTTTGCTGTTATTGTTTCCAACGGTCTGATTGCCATTCCGTCATAATATCCATGAACTGCAAACATATCTCATCACCTCTTATATAGTGTGAAAGCATCCAATACCTCACTTTCATCCTACAAGAAAACAGCTACTTTTTCAAGACATTTGGCTCGAAATGATAGCGTAAATACGCGGTTTTTCAGGTGGTCGGTATATAAATTACATCGACTCTTATTACAGCGTTGTATCGGAGGAACATATGAACTACCGCCTATTTTTACTGGCACTCCGCGAATTTTTCCACCATCAGAAAAAAACCTCATTAACCAATATCATAAAAGTTCCCTAGTCGCCATCTCTCCGGGGAACTTTTTTATCATTATTATCTTATTGCATGTAAGGCGAAGCTGAATCCCCGATTTTGAGTGAATGATATTTGCGACACTATATTCAATCGGTCACTGGCAAGAGAATAATATCAACGCAATCCTCCCCGATAAGCTTCCAAAAGATATTCAAAAGCTCTATAACAAAGCTCATAAATAACAGCAAGACCAGACAAAACGTCTGGCCCTGAACTTTATGCCATGAAACTCATAAGTATCGTGCCCATTTTTATTTGACTAAGCACCGAGTTGTTTAATCCACTCAAAAATTAGTTTAAATATTGTTCATCAAGCAGAAAATCAAAAAGATCCACCTGCAAAATTCCCTCTTCATCATATATCGGTTTAAGTCCATTTTTGGTAACAACAATTTTCTTAAATGAATCATCGATATAATAAAGGCTTTTCTTTTCCTGTTGTTGCTTTTCAATACTATCCATCGATAGTGCAGATTGAATATAATATTTTTGTCCGCCTTTTGTTGCAATAAAATCGACTTCTAAAGCCTTTTGTGTATAAATGGCTTTTCCATTCTTGTCGATCCTATCTGTTTTTTCACTGACACTTACTTCTCCTATATCAACATTGAATCCTCTATAACGTAACTCATTATAGATAATATTTTCCATAATATGAGTTTCCTCAACTTGTCTAAAGTTCAGTCTTGCGTTTCTAACTCCTATATCCTCAAAATATAACTTAAATGGTGAACCTACATATTTTCGGCCTTTAATGTTATATTTATTTGACTTGGAGATCACAAATGCATCTTCAAAATATCCAATAAAATTGCTAACTGTATCAATAGTTATATCTTTATTTATCACACTCTTAAAAGTATTTGTAATCTTGCTTATATTTACTGGAGATCCTATAGTTGAAGCTATAATATTAAAAGTATCCGCCAGTTCTGTTTTTTTCTTAATACCATTGTGAACAATAATATCCTTCAAATATGTTTCATCACAAAGACCCGTTAGATAAGATATCTTTTCCTCTTCAGTTGTCATCTGTGCAACCAAAGGTATGCCACCTGTTATAATATATTCTCTCCATGCACTTACAGTTGTTTCATCTGTTCCCTGCATGTATTCAGAAAAAGAAAGTGGCAAAACGTGTACAACTGTTCCTCTCCCCTTAAATTCAGTAGCAATATCAGATGACAAAAATCTAGAGTTTGATCCGGTTACATATATATCATAATTAGAATGACGTAAAAAACCATTTAAAGTTCCAGTGAAATTATCTAGAAGCTGTACTTCATCAAGTAATAAATAGAATTCTTCTCTATCATTTGTATGATCCTTGATAAACTCTCTAAACTTCTTTGAGTTTACGTATCTTATATTATTTTTTTCTACTCTAACCGAAGCTTCTTCTAGTATATATGCATCAAGTAAGTCTATATCTTCATCTGAATCAAAAGCGAATCTAATTATATTTTTACCAGGTATACCGGAATTAATAAGATACTTATAATATAATTCATTCAGTAAATAAGATTTTCCAGCTCTCCTCGCACCAGTAATGACTTTAATTAAACCATTATTTTTACGATCAATTAATCTATTTATATATTTTTCTCGTAAATATTCCATTTTATAATCTCCATTTTATAAAGACTTTGATTCTTTTCGATTATATAATAGCACATAAAGATACTTTCGTGCTATTATAATCGATTTTTTTCAAAGTCTTTGGTCTAAATAGATTTATATACAAATAGTCAAGCAATTCGACTTTGCGCTTTATATTTTCACACTATTCTTGCAATTTGAGTATCAAAATAGTTCCTACCGAAGTAATAACCGTTTGGTTTTCAATATTGTTATGTGGTGCTTTAGACCCCAATTGTTTACTAGTATAGTAAGAATCCTCATCCAAAAGCTGCTTAATCATCCATACTCTCTGCTCTTCATGTGTCATCAATATCAGCTACTTTCTTCAGGGTCAATTCTTTTAACGTAAAATAAATATCGTAAACTGGATATGCTACTTTTTCACGGCAGGTACATAATCAGTATTATCTCAATCAGGTTGCTGTCCATCATGTGCTGTCCACGCACATTCTGTAATTTGCATATCTGTAAATATTGCCTTAAAGCTGGAATTTTCAGGGCTACATGCATAAATTCCAAAGCTTATCTTTCCCGCTCCCTCTATCATATGACATACACGCATCTGTGTGAAGTCTACTCCATCCTGTGAGCACTCAATACAATAGTCATCTCCTCTTCGACTCAAACGATACCACATTGTTTTAATATCCGGAGAAATAGCGGTTGTCGCCCAATCCGAATATCCGTGATTTGTTACAACTGAGCCAAGATGCTGAAATTTGTCATTTTCATATTCTATTGAGCCCTTTAACCAGTTCTCAGAGTCCAGATACATAACCACACCACATTGGTCAAAACGATGATGGCTTTCAGAAAAGTCAGTCTTTACAATAAAAGAAAAATACTTCTCCTCTGTTTCCATCTGTAAAACCGGGGCATTGTCATTACGAAAGTGATAATAGGTTCGCTGCCATAAATCAGTATGGGGCATTGTAGTTATCTCAACCCTATCTGATGTAATCAAAAAATCCTTAGGCTCTCTTGTCCATACCAGTTTTTCTAAATCCATAATTTTCCTTTCCGCAGTATTGCTTAAAATCTTCAATATATGCTCAAATGCCCGTGCTTTATGCTAAGCTCCGTTTTGATATTTCCTTTATGCACCAGGCAAAGCCTTTGGCACATCTTTTTTCTGAGTCCTGAAAATGATTTCCCTCATTCCATTCTAAAGTACAGTCTGTTCCATAGCTTTTAAGTAGGCTATACTGCTTACGAATACAGTCTCCTACAGTGGACATAACCTTATTTCTATTTCTTTCTTCCTTATTTCCAAGGCTAAGATAGATAATATCGGTCATTGGATTATTCTCGTTTACATAACTTATCCATTTCTCAAACCATACAGATGGCGAAGCCGCTGATATAGCTGTAAAACGTTTCGTATTATATCCACTCCATAATGAAAATAATCCTGCCAGAGAATATCCTCCAAGAATTACAGGAAGATTTGTATCTAAACCGTATCTGTTAAATAAATCCGGAAGCAACTCAGCCTCAATAAATAAAAGGGTCTCTGCCGCGCCATCTCCAAAGCTTTCGTTTCCAAATACTGCCGGCGCCTGCCAAGGGGACAACTCCCTGTTCCAATCCTTTATTTCAAATGCTACCAGGGAAAAGGGAATCTCTGCCTGTGCAGTTATCCCAGCTACCTCTGCATCCAGAACCTCCATATTATGTTCATCCACAGGCTGAATAAGCAAAGCTTTGGCTTCCGGATTAATATATCCGATACAGGATTTTTCTTTAATTTTAAATTCTTCTTTTATCATTTTCATTTTCTCAAAAATCAATTCCCCCAATCCCTTGTAAGGTCTTTTACCCACTTATATTTTCTAAGCCGTATCATAACCCAGGGGATTTTTCCTACTTCATCAAGGCATGTGCAGGCATAAACCAATAAAACATGCCATTTAAATACGAATGCTCCAAGGAGTGCCAGAGGTATTGCAATAAGCCACATACTCACAATAAGGCTATACATATCAAAAATTGTATCGCCTCCACCATTGAGCACACCATTGATTGTTACAGTGTTTACACATCTTCCTATCATATAAACAGCCATAATTATCATCATACCGCTAAGGATTGTTCTTGCCTCATCTGTAAGGATAACAGCTCTTACAACTGCCGGGGTAATAAGCAGTACAAATGCTGTAGAGGCAAATCCGATAATAAAGGATATCTTGGTCAATCTAATGCCGTAAGCCTTGCCTTTTTCCAGATTTCCCGCTCCCAGTTCATTTCCTACCATAATGCCTGCCGCACTTCCAATACCGTTGCAAACGCAGCAGATAAGGTCTCTTACTACCGCAGAAATGGAATTTGCCGCGGCTGCATCTGTACCAAGATGTCCCATAATTGCAGTGTATGAGGTAAAGCCTACACCCCAGCACAGTGCGCCACCCATAAGGGGAAGACACTGTCTGATATAGTCTTTTCTTAATTCTTTTGAGGTTGACATAAAACGCTCCGCTGCCAACCGTATATAACCATTTCTCTTAAATAAAAATACACATAAAAACAGCTCTATCACTCTGGAAATTGTGGTGGCTAAAGCCGCACCCCTTGACTCCATAGCCGGAAGTCCTAGATATCCAAATATCAATATGGCATTTAATATAATATTTGAAACAACTGCAATAGTGCTTATTAATGCTCCTGCCTTTACGTGGTCTGTTATCTTCATCATCGTCAGATAACATTGTGATATACCTGTAAGCAGATATGACCAGCCTGCAATCCTAAGATAATAGCTTCCTATGGATATAAGCTCTGCATCATTAGTAAATATCTGCATCAGATTTTCCGGCATAAACTCACAGAGCAGGAAAAATAGTATCGAAATAATACCTGCATATTTAATACAGATATTAAAAATATCCTCCAGAGTTCGTTTATCCCCCTTGCCATAGTATTGCGCTCCAAGAATTGCTCCTGCTGCCGTAATGGAACTAAGGCACATATTCTGCACGAACTGCACCTGAGTAGCAAGTGACACTGCCGTCATTTCATTTTGTGCCACTCTTCCCAGCATAAAAGCATCTGTCGCTGCCACTAAAGCAAGCATCAGACTTTGAAGAGCAATAGGCACTGTCAGCCTGATAAGCTCTCTATTAAATTGTTTTTTATTTATAGCGTAATTCATATATTGTCCTTTTATGGCACATATATGCCACGAATATTTACTAATTTGCCACCTTACGGTATGTCATTTCAAGCAGGGCAATATTTATAACTGCAAATATAATCAGGTAAAAGGGCATAATCCATATTCCAAAGCTCTGCTGCAAAATACCGAATATCATCGGCATAAATGTACTTCCCACATATGCCGAAGCCATCTGAAGCCCTATAACAGCCGCACTATATCTCCTGCCAAAATTTGTGGGCGTCATATGCTGAATAGATGGATATACAGGACCCATACCCGTTCCGATTACCACAAATCCAATAGCTACAACCCAGTAATTTGCTGTAGGTATAAGCACCATAAGTATTCCTATAAATTCTACCACAATCCCTATTCTTATTAGTTTTTTATCCCCCAATTTATTTGAAACAAACCCTGAAATTAATCTTCCAAGCATCAATCCTCCAAATATCAGCGAACCAAAGGATGCAATTCTGTCATCGCTTAAGCCTGCCTTTGTTCCTGCAAAATAGCTGGGTGTCCATAGGAAACAGGTTGCCTCCCCTGCGCAATAGGCATAGAATGCCACAAGGGTCAAAATTACTCCCGGTACTTTTAAGCTCTCTCTGATACCGGCACTGTCCTTATTTTCCTCTTCGCTATCTGTAGCTTTCACTTTCCATAAAGGAAGAGAAATAATTACTACAGCTAAAATTCCTATCTGCACGTATGATGTCCATCTATAGCCCTCGTTCCATCTGGCATATTTAAGGGCTAAGGACATAATATAGGGGCTAATAACAGCTCCGACACCGTAAAAGCAGTGGAGGAAATTCATTATGGAGCCTGAATAATTATTTGCCACATAGTGATTGACTGATGCATCTATTGCACCTGCACCCAATCCATATGGAATGGCAAATACAAATAACATCCAATACTGCCCACATATGGAAAATCCTATTAGACCAAATATTGTAAGCGCTATTGATGATATAACAATCCATTTCGTGTGAAATCTCTTAATCATCCTTGGACTAAGCAGTGCAGAAAGAATAGTCATAAAAGATATTGGCATTGATACATAGCCGGCATATGATGAGGGCACGTCAAATACCATCTGCATCTTAGGCCATCCGGAACCCAGCAGTGAATCAGGTAATCCCAGACTTATAAAAATAAGATATATAACTGCTATTAAAAGCGAGCCCATTTATATTCCTCCGTTGAATAAATTTTTATTTTGCATTTTGGATTATATCGTATTACTTTATAAAACCTATAGCATTATATCAGCCTGATTTGTTATAATCATAGTACTATATCGTCATAATAATGAAAGGAAGCGAAATGGCTTTATCTTATTCCGTTAATAAGGTTGGGAAAGATGGCAGGGAACTGCTTTCCTATGGAAACGATTCATTCCCCATTGCTTTTTTTGATGATGACCTTACAAAAGTTACGGTGCCCTGGCACTGGCATGATGAATTTGAAATCGTTATTATTAAAGAGGGAAAAGTAAAGGTTAAAATCGCAAACAGCGACTTTATATTGAATAAGGGAGATGGATATTTTACAAATGGTGGCATACTCCACTCCGCTGTTTTGGAGTCTGAAACCGGCCATCAGCATTGTCTTGTTTTTTCTGCCAAAGTCATTGGCAATGAAAATGATATTGTATGGGATAGTTATATTGAGCCAATTATGACAAATCAATTACTATCCTTTATTAAGCTGTCCTCAGATATTCCCTGGCAGAAAGAAATCTTAGCCCTATCAGACAGCGCGTGGTCCGACGGGGCCTTTGAGCAAAAGGACTATGCAATTAACGTAAAATTTAATCTTGGCAAAATCTTTAGCATAATCATAAATCATTTGGATATGCTTACCAGTGAATCCATTTATACGGATAAGGTTCAAAGGGATGAATTGCGCATTAAGAAAATGCTTAATTTTATTAAAAATAATTATCCCTCTCGTATTACAATCGAAGATATAGCAAAAAGCGCCGACATAAGCGTAAGTACCTGTCTGCGCCTTTTTAAGGATGTTATGAAAGCAACACCCATTCAATATCTATTGGAATACCGTATTCAAAAAATTGTGGAAGCTCTTGAAACTCCCAGCGGGAAGTCAATCAGTGAGATTGCCTATTCCTGTGGTTTCCCCGACGCCACCTATTTTAACAGATGCTTCAAAAAAATATATGGATGTACGCCTACGGAGTATATTAATAATATTACTTAGCCTTTACAACGTAATGTGAATTTTAAACCGTTGCTTGTTGATGCTATTAATCTCGCCCCAATGTATTAAACAAACAATTAATCTCATCCCAATCCCTACATCTTACAAAATTTCTATTGGGAAGAGTGGTATTTCTGTTCCATGGTCTGTCAAAGACTGCCACTTTACAATTTTCAAAATGCATAACATGCTCAAATGCATTTGGCGAATCTTCAATTACAAAGTCAAAAGACAATTTATACAGCTCAGATAATGTCATATTGAATGAGGAATTATCTATATGATTTTCCCTACCATACTTATCTACGCAAAATAGAGGTACTCTTTCCAAATTATGCTCATCAAGCCACTGTCTGGAGGGGATGTAGCAATCAAAAGGTCGCCCCGTAATAACCAAAACCTCATGCCCTGCATCAATCCATTGGTTAATTATCTCAGAGGCTTTTGGTGTTTCCTCATATGCCAATAATGTCTTTGGTAAATGTCCCTCTTTCATCAGTTCATAATATTGCAAATCATTAAGGTCAAATGTTTTTTGAAGATTAAAAAACTGAACCTCACGATAGGGCACATCTATATCAAACAAATCTTTTGCTATTTGTGAAAAAGCTCTGGCTGTTTCACAGATTACATCATCAAAATCTATATATATTTTCATATTTATTAACACTTTTTAATCTAATTTCTGTACTTATACCTCTAAAAAGCCTTTGCGTATCAACCGCTTTTATGCTTTTTCACTCCAAAAATCCACAGGTTCATAATCTCTAAGCTTTGCAAAATAACCTCTTTCCTGTAGTTTTTCCTGAATTAAATCCAAAATCTCTTCCGAGTCCGCTTCTATTGTATGGTAATGGTATCCATCTGTGAGGTTTAAAAGCAAAGAAGAATTGCCGCCCTCCATACACTTACAATAATTAATGACATCCAATCTGGAACCGATATTCATTTCGGCTCTGATAACGCCATATGCTCTGTGGTAAACAAATACATCTTTAACTCTGGCACCATAATCAACATAAAGATTAAGCTCATCCACCAGCTCCTCTTCTCTATGATGCACTTTAAAGACACGAGTTGCTTTTTTGTCCTGAACAAGCTCATACCCTCTGGATGTGGAAATAATATTACACCCTGTTGCGCGAAGAAGCGCGATATCCTGCACAAGTACCTGTCTGCTCACACCAAAAGCCTTTGCCAGTTTTCCACCTGCCACCGGAGATGTACTTTCTTCCAGTATTCGGCTAATATTCTCTCTTCGCTCTTTACCACTCATCATATTTTATTACCTCGTTTTTAGTATGAAGCTACTTATATGGCATGTAAGTGCTTCATTGAAATATCCAAAATCGGCGCTGAATGAGTAAGTGCACCGCTTGATATATAGTCTACACCAAGATCGGTTAGATTTCTAATTTTTTCTTTTGTCACATTGCCCGAAACTTCCACTTTTGCTTTGTGAGCAATGATTTTCATTGCCTGCTCCAATGTAGCATAATCCATATTGTCCAGCATAATAATGTCTGCGCCTGCTTCCACTGCCTCTTTAACCTGCTCCAGGCTCTCTACTTCTACCTCGATTTTTCTCACAAAAGGTGCGTATTCTTTAGCCATCCGAACGGCTTCTTTGATGCCCCCTGCCGCTCCTATATGATTATCTTTCAAAAGCACACCGTCTGTCAGATTATATCGATGATTATGACCGCCACCACATCTGACCGCATATTTTTCAAAAATCCTATTATTGGGTGTTGTTTTTCTTGTATCCAAAAGCATAATGCCCGTTCCTTTAAGTAAGGCTGCCATCTCACTTGTAAGGGTCGCAATTCCGCTCATTCTTTGCAGATAGTTTAATGCTGTTCTCTCGCCGGAAAGTAGCACTCGTATATCTCCCGTAACTTTTGCCAGATAATCTCCGTTTTTCACAATATCCCCATCCTGCCTGTAAAACTCTACTTTAGTATCCGGGTCAAGTAATTTAAAAACTCTCTCATACACCTGTAGCCCGCAGATAATTCCCTCCTCTTTGGCAATCAAATCCACTTCGCCCAAGGTTTTTAAAGGCATTACACAATTAGTGGAAACATCCTCGCTGGTTATATCTTCCTTTAAAGCACTTTCAATATAAGCATCCATATTCAATTTTAAAGTAACCGGGTCTAACATCTTTTTCTCTTCCTTTTCTTTTCTTAATATTTTTATTTGTATCTTACAGCGGCTATATCAAACAGCCGCTTCCATACTGTTATTGCTTTCCGCAAGGTTCTCATATTTATCTCGGTATGCAATTCTTGCAGCTAACGGCCCTCCTAAACGTTCAATCTCTTCTGCAATCAGTTTGCCATATTCTCTTTCCAATCGGTCTGCATCTTCATATAGTGAAAAATCAACAGAAACAATTTCTTTATTTTCCGGCAATTTCATATCAGAGACTGCATCCTTTGCCGCACGTTTGGCAAATACCAGCACTTCCAATAGAGAATTACTGGCAAGACGATTTTTTCCGTGCACTCCTGTACAGGCACATTCGCCCAGTGCATACAGATTTTTCATAGTGGTTTTTGAATTATAATCCACATATACACCACCCATAAAATAATGCTGAGCAGGAACTACCGGTATACACTCCTTTGTTACATCATATCCGGCTTCTTTGCAAAATGCCATAATGTTTGGAAAATGACTGCAAAGCTCTTCGTACGGAATATCTCTTAAATCCTCCCACACAAACTTACTGCCATCTTTCTTCATCTGCTTCAGTATTTCCAGGGTCAAAAGGTCTCTGGGTAAAAGCTCATTAGTAAATCGTTTCATATCCTTGCCATAAAGCTTGGCACCCTCTCCTCGGACAGATTCGGAAATCAAAAATCTTTTATCATTTTCATTTTCCGAATAAAAGGTGGTGGGATGAACCTGAATATAGTTTACATTCCTGGTCCTTATATTATGTTTTAATGCTATAGCTACTGCATCTCCCGTTAAATGTCGAAAATTTGTTGAATGCTTATAAAGACCACCAATACCGCCTGTTGCCATAAAGGACTTGTCTGCCAAAAGCACTTCCGGACTACAACCTTTTTTTCTGATAACAAACCCGCCACAGCCACCTTCCGTATTCTCGATAATATCCACCATAGCTGTATGCTCCAGAATAGTAATATTATTTCGCTCTTTTACCTTCTTTAAAAGCTTGGACATAATTTCTTTACCGGTAATATCCTTATGAAATAAGATTCTTTTATCCGAATGACCTCCCTCACGGGTAAAGATAAACTCTCCTTTTTCATCTTTTGCAAACTCTACACCATAAGCAATCAGATCTTCTATTACCTCCCCGGAAGATTTAATCATAATTTCAATGGATACAGGGTCATTTTCTCTATGCCCTGCTTTCATCGTATCCTCGAAATATGACTTATAATCATCATCATCTTTTAGCATACATATTCCACCCTGTGCCAGAAAAGAATCACTCATTTCCACTTCGCCTTTTGTCACGATTATCACACTTTTATTTTTAGGCACCTGGAGCGCAAAATATAATGCCGCACAACCAGAGCCCGCTACCGCATAATCTGCCTTTATCATTTTTTGCCTTTCTTATAAAAAGTTTTCCTATTGAATGGCAGTATATCACTATAATTTATATATGACAAGACATTATATGTCAGGTGTCTTGACATATATGGATGTAAGTTGTATACTTCCTGGAAAATGCCTGAAATGCTTGTTGTTGTAGAGAGAGGATAAAAATGACCGTTAAAGAATTACAAAATGAAATCTTACGTATTAAAAAAGAAAAGGACGTGTGCATTCTCGCACACGCTTATCAAAGCCATGAAATATGGGAAGTTGCTGATTATGTAGGGGATTCTTACGGACTTTCCCTCAAAGCTAAAGAAACTAAAAATAAAAATGTCATTATGTGTGGTGTTCGTTTTATGGCAGAAACCTGTAAAATTCTGTCTCCTGATAAAAAAGTCTATCTTCCAAATTCTGATGCAGGATGTCCTATGGCAGAGCAATTTACCAAAGAAGATGCTCTTCAGTTAAAGAAGCAGTATCCGGGGCTTCCTTTGGTTGCCTATATCAACACCTCCGCAGAATTAAAGACAGTTACCGAAGTGGTAGTAACCTCTTCTTCTGCCGTCAAAATCATACAAAATATGGATGAGCAGGAGATGCTCTTTGTTCCCGACTGCAATTTAGGTAGCTGGATCTCCCAAAAGCTACCTGACAAAAAACTTCATATGATAAAAGGTGGTTGTCCCACTCATATGCGCATTACCGGACATGACGTGGAAGAAGCCAAGGCTATTCACCCGGATGCACTGGTTCTTGTCCATCCGGAGTGCCTGCCTGAAGTAACTGCAATGTCCGATTATATCGGTAGCACCACAGATATTATGAAATTTGCAAAAGAGTCTGATGCAAAAGAATTTATCATCGGTACGGAAAATAGCATCAAGGAGCACCTACAGTTTGAGTGTCCTGAAAAGATGTTCTACCCACTTTCCAAGACAACTGTCTGTATGAATATGAAGCTCACTACATTAATGGATGTATATAATACTCTTATGCTACGAAGTGGCGAGGAAATTATTCTTGACCCCACTACTATCTATGATGCAAGAAAGTGTATTGATAATATGATTAAGTTGGGTGGATAATATTGGCTTTATTACATATTTAAAGGCTCGGTGCAATTTCAGTCCGAATTGCACCAAGCCTTGTAATTAATTTATCTCGCAATTAAATATCTTTTTTGTAGAAAGAATCTGTTCCGCCACCATAATTGGCTATAGCCTTAACAAAGTGTTTTTCAACCAAGCTAACTGTGTCTTCCACTCTATGACCACCATTTGCTCTCAGCTTGTAGTAATGATAATACTATCTTCTTATTAGATTAAACATATTATAACGTACATGGGGGCTATGTCGATGGTTATTTGACCATTAATAAGATAGACATTATCTTCATATAACCACAATTTCTATTTTGGGAAAGCCAAACACATAAAAACTTAAATGTTTGGCCTAACCTGATACAATTTTCTGTTCTACAATCTCCGTCATAATAAAAATATCTCCATCATTTCAAAAGAGAATGACGGAGATATTTCACCTTGCTTATTCTTGTAGCAACCAATCGGCTATATCGTGAATTTTGATTCCTTCATAGCTATATTGGGGATGTTTGGTTCTGGCAATAATCATTTTCGGATAAGCGTCTCGAATCTGAAGCAGAGGAGAGCATTCTCTCTCAAATGTTTCCTGC
>JBHAJK010000063.1:0-4075 GCA_041826605.1 Lachnospiraceae bacterium
AGCTGTCCGCAGGCACCATCAATATCCTGCCCCATTTCTCGTCTAATTGTAACATTAATTCCGTTTTTTTCAAGTTTATTTTTGAATTCCAGAATTGCCCTCTCCCCGCTTCTGATAAAACTTCTTTCCTTTATGGGATTTACCGGAATAAGGTTTACATGGGCTTTTACACCCCCGGCAAGCCTTGATAATTTCCGGGCGTCCTCAGCACTATCATTGACTCCTGCCACCATGCTGTACTCAAAAGTAATACGTCTGCCGGTCTTTTCGAAATAGTATTTACATGCCTCCATAAGTTCAGCTATGGAATAGCTGTTGGCTATGGGCATCAGCTCTCTTCTTTTTTCATCTGTTACCGCGTGTAAGGATAAAGCCAGAGTTAAGCTTAAATTTTCTTCTGCCAGCCTACGCATATTGGGTACAATGCCACAGGTGGAAACTGTTACATTTCTGCCCGATATATTAAGTCCCTCACTATCTGTCAGCATTTTATAAAATTTAACCACATTATCATAGTTGTCCATGGGTTCTCCCGTTCCCATAACCACAACATTTGAAACCCTCTCTCCTGTAATGCGCATAATCTCATATATTTGCTCCAGCATTTCAGAGGGTAGCAGATTTCTTTCAAGCCCGTCCAGGGTGGAGGCACAGAATTTACATCCCATTCTACAGCCTACCTGGGAGGAAATACATATGCTTATTCCATGCTTATAGCGCATATACACACTTTCCACCAGATTTCCGTCAGGTAACGCAAACAAAAATTTCTTTGTTCCATCCAGCTTTGAGGTCTGAACTCTTTCCACCTCTAAAGTGGTATAGCTGTACTTATCCGAAAGTGTTTTGCGCAAATCCTTGGAAAGATTAGTCATTTCCTCAAAATTTCTTGCAAGCTTCACATGCATCCATTCATACACCTGATT
Source organism: Lachnospiraceae bacterium (assembly GCA_041826605.1). Taxonomy (GTDB): domain Bacteria; phylum Bacillota; class Clostridia; order Lachnospirales; family Lachnospiraceae; genus Colinaster. Next base: position 927 of record JBHAJK010000063.1, read on the forward strand.
AGCCCTAAACTTAGGTAGCCCCAATAGCTCAAATTCTTTTTTCAGTTCTTCTTTATTAAGTGATTTTATATCCATCTATTTATTTCTTCTTAGCTTCGCAATATAAAAGCCATCATTGTCCTCTGACAGAAAAAGCTGTTTTTCTTCCATCAGCTCATAATCATATTTATCTAAAATATACCTGACATTTTCTTCATTTTCGGCTTTTCTCATGGTACAGGTGCTATACATCAATGTACCATTTGGCTTTACATATCTTACTGCGTTATCAATTATTCTTCTTTGCAGCTCTATAAGGGAGCTTAGCCCCTCACTTGTTATATTATATTTTATATCAGGCTTTCTACCCATTACTCCAAAGCCTGAGCAGGGCACATCCGCTATTACCACATCTGCCCTTTGCTCCATCTTCTCATCAAAAACACGGGCATCCCAAACCTGTGTATCTATATTGCTGATTTTAAGTCTTTCAATATTTTCACGTATAAGAGACACCTTATATTCTGTCAAATCACGGCTTATAATTTTACCACCTGATAATAATTTTCCAACTTCTTTACGGATATTATTTTCTTGTCCGTCCGTTGATGCCCCTATCTGCGCTAAACTACCGACCCTTTGTTGTTCCGGTATATTTCCATTTTCTGATACCCTTTTATCCATTGCCACTCGTTGCTTTTGGGCTGCATGCAAACTCTTTCCGCCCGGAGCGGCACATATATCCAGTACCAAATCATCCGCTGCTATATCCGCCATTTCGCACACAAACATACTGCTTAAATCCTGAACCGTATATGCTCCCTCCATAAAGCCTTTAAGCTTTGGCAGCTTATCTGCCTTAAATATTTTATATGCATAGGGAATAACCAAACTCTGTTCAAATTCTATTCCTGCCTGCTGCCATTCGGATAAAACATTTTTCAGTTCTTTTTCTGACAGAGTTTCATTTGTTCTTATATAGATATTTCTGGAATTTAGCGCCGCCTCTAAAACTTTTAGAGTTCTTTGAATTCCATAGTCCTCTAAAAGGCTTTCCACCACAATCTCAGGGCAGGAATAGGCTATTGATATTCCATATACCGCTTCCTCTTTTTCAGAAGAATTTATATCCGGATATTTTATACTATCCCTGCCTCTGATAATTCCTCTAAGCACTCCGTTTACAAAGCCCTGTAGACCCTTAAAGCCTCTTTTACCCGCCAGCTTTACTGCCTCATTACAAACAGCACTGTCCGGCACCTTATCCATAAAGAGAAGCTGGTAAACACTCATTCTCATAATATTTCTTATAACAGGCTTCATTTTTTTTACGGGAGTTTTTGAAAAGCAGTCAATTATATAATCCAGCTTTATACGATATTCCAATGTGCCTGTAAGCACTCTTTTTATAAAGCTTTTATCAGACACGGGAAGATAATCATACTTATCAAGCACGTTTTTTAATAATATATGACTTTGTTCCCTGCTATCCTCCAGAGCAAGCAACATATCCATAATAAGCTCTCTGGTATTTACACTATTATTTGCCATCAAAAATATCTCCGACTGCTATCTGCATTCCCAATAAAAAATCAGATATGGACATTCTTTTTTTGCCCTCCATCTGAATACTTTTTATATTTAAAAATCCCTCTTTGCAGGCTATTAAAAGATTGTGCTTATTCTTAAAAGCCACCTCGCCTGTCTTAAATTCCTTAAAAAGACCTGTAGCTCCAACATCATTTAAAGCCAGCTTTTCCATTGCTTCAGATGCAGATAAAAAGCTTTCTGCCTCCCATATTTTTACATTTTTTCCATTATAATATGTATATGCTCCCGGCCATGGATTAAGTCCCCGCACATATCTGCCCAAGGTTTTTGCATCCTTTTCCCAGTCAAGTCTTCCCATATCCTTTTTTAACATTCCCGCATAGGTGGACTTTGAATTGTCCTGAGGTATGGGTGTAAGCGCTCCTGCCTCAATTTTTGGCAATGCCTCAACTATTGCCTCCGCTCCAAGCTTTGAAAGCTTATTAAAAAGGCTGGCTCCTGTATCGGTATCCTCTATAGCTATGCTTTTTTGCATAAGCATAGCTCCCGTATCCAGTCCCTCATCCATCTGCATAATGGTAATTCCGGTTTCACTATCTCCATCCAGTATACTTTGCTGTATGGGAGCTGCCCCCCTAAGCTTAGGCAAAAGCGAAGCGTGTATGTTTACACATCCGAATTTAGGCATATCCAGTACTTCCTTAGAAAGTATCTGTCCAAAGGCAGCTACCACAAATATATCTGCCTTATATCCCTTTAAAAATTCTACCGACTCAGACTCCCTTATTTTTAGAGGCTGAAATACAGGAATACCCGCATTTATAGCACATTCCTTAACAGGAGACATCTTAACTTCCTTTCCCCTGCCCTGTTTTCTGTCCGGCTGGGTTACTGCAAGGACTACATTATGCCCCGCATCAATTATGGCTTTTAATGCATCTGCCGCAAAATCCGGCGTTCCCATAAAAACTATATTCATTCTTCCTCTTCTCCGCTTTCTTCTTCCATAAGCTCACTGTTATCTATAAGCTCGCCCTCTACCTTTTCGGTATACATATGTCCATCCAGATGCTCCATCTCATGACATATGGCTCTTGCTAAAAGTCCGGTTCCCTCTAACGTCTGCTCTTCCATATTTTCATCCATATATGTGATTTTTACATAATCAGGTCTTGTTACTATTCCGCTCTTTCCGGGCAGACTTAAACAGCCCTCATATCCTGTCTGCTCTCCGCTTGCTTCCAAAAACTTTGGATTTATAATAACCAACGGGTCTTCTCCTGTTACATCAATAACCACAAGTCTTTTTAATATACCCACCTGTGGTGCTGCCAGGCCTACACCATTAGCCTCGTACATAGTTTCAAACATATCATCTATAATTTCTTTTGTTCTTGGTGTAACCTCTTTTATCTCCTTGCAAACCTTTGCAAGGACCGGGTCTCCGTCAATTCTTATTTGTCTAAGTGCCATATTATTCCTCCTCTATTCCAAAAAAACTAAGCTATAATGCTCTATTACTCCACACCATTCTACTTTCTCTACAATCAATAAGGGCTCATTGGATTGAAATCAAATATTACATTTGCCCCTGTTTTATTATTTTCCAGATAACTTTC
>JBHAJK010000064.1:0-34269 GCA_041826605.1 Lachnospiraceae bacterium
TAACACTATTTAGACCAGCACTAGTTGTGGTGGTCTTATTTTGATACCTTCTTTTCAACCTGTATAAAATTTTCAATGTTCTTTAATTTAGCCTTGACTTTTTATTTGCAGGCTTTTTTTACTAAGAAAAATTATACTTAATTTTGGTATTGTTGAAATAGTCAAAATTGATTATTTTTATAAGTCCAGTTTCTTCCTTGACTATGTCACTACAATAATTTAACTTAATTATATGAATAAGATTAATCCAATTTCTTTTATAAGAAAGAATAATGACAATAATATAATTGTTCCCAAGGAATATAATAACGGGGTAATTTTACTGGAATTTCCCGCACTGGAGAAAACCGGTATTGTATCTCACTGCTTTTCCACACGTCTGGGTGGTGTAAGTCAGGGTATCTATTCCTCTATGAATTTATGCTATACAAGAGATGATGACCCTGAAAATGTAACTGAAAATTTCAGACGCTTAGGTGCCGCCAAAAATTGGGATATTAGTGATATGGTGCTGTCAGACCAGACCCATACCACCAATGTGCGGGTTGTAACTGATGAGGATAGAGGCAAAGGAATTTCCAGAGAAAAGGATTATAGGGATGTGGACGGGATGATAACCAATGTGCCGGGGATTGTACTTTCCACCATCTATGCCGACTGTGTACCCCTTTATTTTGTGGATGTTGAAAATAAAGCTATCGGGCTTGCCCACTCCGGCTGGAAAGGTACTGTAAATCAAATTGGTAAAGAAGTGATTAATGCTATGAAGCTTAATTACAATACTGACCCCCAAAAGCTCCTCTGTGCCATTGCTCCCTCAATCTGTCAGGGCTGTTATGAGGTGGGGGCTGATGTGGCAGATGAATTTAAGCGGACGTTTAAGCAAGACTACACTGAAATAATTAAGAGCAGGGAAAGCGTAAATGGCGAGCCTAAATTTTTACTGGATCTATGGAAAGCCAACGAGATTGTACTCACTAACGCCGGCGTAAAAGCAGAAAATATAAGCATTACAAATATTTGTACCTGCTGTAATAAGGAGCTACTATTTTCCCACCGTGGAAGTCAGGGTAAGCGCGGCAATCTGGGGGCATTTTTAAGTTTGCGTCAGGGCCTTAGTTATCCATTAAAGAAATCTACAACATAAATTCCTTTTACGCTTCCTTAGCTTATGCTTCGTAATAAATAATTAATACAGAAAACGGAGAAACAGAATTGTTAATGTACCAGGCTCCCCTTGAGGGAATAACGGGCTATATATACAGAAAGGCTATCTTTCAATATTTTGGCGGTGTAGATAAATATTTTTCGCCCTTTATCAGCCCCTATGAAAAAAGAATAATCACAAATAAGGAGAGGCACCAGCTCTGCCCTGATAATAATCCGGGATTTTTGGTTCCTCAAATAATGACAACCAACGCAGAGGGTTTTTTACAGCTTACTAATCTGCTGTTTAATGATTATGGGTATAAGGAGTTTAATTTAAACTTCGGTTGTCCCTCCGGTACCGTGGTATCCAAGGGCAGGGGTGCCGGCTCATTAAGAGATTTGGATGCACTCAAGCTCTTTTTGGATAATATAATGTCAGCCACAGACCTTGATATTTCCATTAAAACCAGACTTGGGTTACATAATGTTGATGAGTTTGAAGAAATCCTTGAATTGTTTAATCAGTACAAATTAAAAGAGCTGATAATCCATCCCCGAATCAGGGATGAATTTTATCGAGGGTTACCTCATAAAGATTTATACGCTAAAGCTTGCCTTAACAGTTCAAATCCCCTTGTCTATAATGGGGATATAAAATCCAAGGAAGATTTTACTGATTTGTCAGAGCTTTCCAATCCTGCGTACGATAAGTTCTCTAAGCCCTGCAAGGAGGAAATAATGCCTACTCACGCCATTATGATAGGTCGTGGTATGGTGGAAAATCCCGCTATATTCCGTGTGCTTACAGGCGGAAATGCTGCCACTTCTTTAGAGCTTAATGCCTTTCTTACCCAAATTGAGGAGGCTTATTTATCTGAATTTTCCGGGGAAACTCCTGTGCTTTATAAGCTTAAAGAAATTTGGTCATATATGGGAAATTTCCTTATTAAAGAATATAATGTAAATGAAAAAATAATCAAAAAGTTGATTAAAACAAAAAAAATCAGCGAATACCGTATTTATAAGAATGAAATTCTAAAAGAGTTTTAGCTTATGGAATGGAGACTTTATGAAGATTGATGAAACCGTTTTTATTGCAGAGGGTGCACGGCTTATTGGAAATATTACTATCGGTGCTGATTGCGGAATATGGTTTAATGCAGTGCTTCGTGCCGACAATGAGCCCATTGTTATCGGAAAAGGCAGCAATGTTCAGGATAATGCGGTTATTCATATGGGCGACGGATATCCTGTAATAATAGGAAAGAATGTTACCATCGGTCACAGTGCGGTGGTCCACGGCTGTACTATAGAGGATAATTGTATCATAGGAATTGGCTCTATTATTATGAATGGCGCCCATATAGGCAGTGGCTCTATAATCGGTGCCGGAGCTCTTGTTACAGAAAAAACTGTTATTCCTCCAAATTCCATTGTTATGGGAACTCCAGGGAAAGTTAAGAGAGAAGCCACGCAAAGGGATTTGAAAAAAATTGAAGAAAATGCTTTGCATTATGTAGAGCTTGCCGGGAAATACAAAGGACTATGAAAATAATATTTGAAGATGAACATATAATTGCCATACACAAGCCCGCCGGTCTTGCTACCCAAACTAAGCGTCTTGGAGAAAAGGATTTATTCAGTGAAGTTAAAAATTATCTAAAGGGCGGTTTTGTGGGAATAGTCAATCGACTGGATCAGCCTGTAGAGGGAATTGTGGTAATGGGAAAAAGCCCAAAGGCTACTGCTAAGCTGACAGAGCAAATACAAAGTGGTAGTGCAGAAAAATATTACAAAGCAGAAGTATATATCAGTGACGCCACACAGACTTCGCTTTCACTTGGTGGGTTAAACCGCCTCTCTGACTATATGTATAAGGATGAGAGAAATAATATAAGCCATATATGTGAGAAATCATATCCCGGTGCAAAAGAAGCTTTACTTGAATATACAGTCCTTGCAATATATGAAAATAAGGCTCTTCTCAATATTCATCTGCTTACAGGGCGCCACCATCAGATACGTTTGCAAATGTCTAACGCCGGTTTTCCCTTATTGGGAGACAGAAAATACGGAACAGAGAGCTCCATTGATTTTAGTTTACATAATAACTATACCAATGTGGCTCTCTGCGCCTATAAATATATATTTTTACATCCTCTGACTCAAAAACAAATTTGTCTTGAGCTGGAGTAATGGCTATGCTTTATTTTAAAGCACAATCCTATTTTTCTTTTCTAAAGCACATAAACCAATCCAGGCAGTACTGGTCCTCTGACTGATTATCCATACGCTCTTTAGCTGTTCCGCAGCTTCCGGCTGTGGGTACTATAACATCATCGCCCGGACGCCAGTCAGCAGGTGTTGCACAATTATCTGCATCTGCTTTCTGAAGTGCAAGGATAATTCTCTTAATTTCATCAAAGTTTCTTCCTGTTGAAAGAGGGTAGTAGAGAATTGTACGGATTTTTCCATTGGGGTCAATTACGAATACCGCACGTACCGCCTGAGTATTTGAAGCACCGGGCTGAATCATACCGTACTTCTTTGAAACCTCCATACGAATATCCTCAATAAGAGGGAATGTAATATTGATGTTTTTCTTTCCATTCCACTCCAGCTCCTGAATTTTACGAAGCCATGCAATATGAGCGTATAGGGAGTCAACTGAAAGTCCTACCAGCTCTGTATTAAGCGCCTTAAACTCATCAAGCATAGAACCAAAGGTCATAAACTCTGTAGTACAAACCGGTGTGAAATCTGCCGGGTGTGAAAACAGGATAACCCATTTTCCTTTATAATCTGCGGGGAAATGTATTTCTCCCTGTGTTGTCACTGCATCAAATGCGGGCGCATCCTCTCCTATAAGGGGCATTGTTAATCTTTCTTCTTCCATTTTAAATTCTCCTTTCATAATATGTTGTGCAGCAAATATTTTTATTTGTTTTTTATTCTTTATGTTAGTATAATATAATACTATAAAGATTAATTATTGTATTTTTTGCTATAAAAATAGGAGAATTTTCTATGGATACTATTATTTTTGATAATGAGAGCCTACCTGTATATGTAGGTGTTGAGAATATTGCTCTTCGGGAAACTCACAGTGAAATATCACATTTACACAATAATATGGAAATCATTGTGGTAAATAACGGTACTATTCGTTGCTTTGCCGGAGGCGATGAGTTTGAGCTTCACGCAGGAGATGTGTGCTTTATAAATATGAAGCAGTTGCACAGTATCTGTACCGATGACGGAAAAAAATGCAATCATATGGTGTTAAATGTGGGAATAAGTCTTCTTATGCAAAATCCCCTTATTTACGAAAAATATATTAAACCTATGCTGGAGGATACCTCCTTTTCACATATACGTTTTGATGGATGCAGTGGACCTGCTACTGAAATTGCCACTTTAATTACCCGGATTGAACAGCTTCAAAAAGATGCGCCCTGTGGTTATGAGCTGAAACTTATTGCTTTAGTAAATCTATTATTCCATCAGCTCTATCTGGCATATGTGAATGAGCCCCAAAAAACGCCTATGGATAATAATGCCCTCACTCAACAGCGAATGACTGAATATATCTATAAACATTTTAATGAAGAATTGATATTGGATGATGTTGCGAATGCGGGAAATGTAAGCCGAAGTCAATGTGCAAAGCTATTCAAAAAATATACAGGTCTTTCTCCTATGACTTTTTTAAATAAGCACAGATTGGAGATAAGCCTAAAGCTTCTGCGCTCCACCGCTGACAGTGTTGCAGAAATCGCACATTCCTGTGGATTTTTTGACCAAAGTTATTTTAACCGCTTATTTTTAAGGGAATACGGATGTACTCCCCTAACATATAGAAAAAGCGGGCGGGTAGAAGCTACCCATTAATGCCTCGTCATTATGTAAACCTTTTTTAGATAGCGTATTGCTTAGGCAATATGCTATTTTTATTGTTTAAAAATATCGTTCTTTCTTTTGTCCAGAGCAATTAATAAAAGCATACCTAATATTCCGCAGGAAATAATTTCTCCGGCGGTAACAGTAACAAAGGAAAACCACAAAGGCTCTACTCCGTAAGCGTACTTCAATAAAAGGGGAACAACTATTGCATTTACTGCGATAGGAGGAACAGGCGCAAGCCACTTACTCCTTTTTCTTAATAGAAATGTAAAGATTGCTCCTATAAGAGTTGCAGCAGAACCAAAAATAATATCGGGCAGTGCACAGCCTGTAATAATATTACTAAGCAGACAGCCTACAAAAAGTCCAGGAACTGCCGCCCCTGTAAAATAGGGCAGAATTGTGAGTGCCTCTGAAAATCTTACCTGCACCGCATAGTTTGCAAGTCCAAAGGCATTTGCCATAAGTGTTAGCACAATATACAGGGCAGCAATAATACCCGCCTGTGTTATGTACTGAATATTTTTGTTTTTCATTATAAAACTCCTTTAGTTTTGTTTTAAGTGAGGAAGGTTCCGAACTCACTCCTTGTTTTACGTCAATAAGGATTTAATCTGACGAGGCACTTGATAATACCATAACTTTTTTATGATGGCAAGGGGCTGTTAAAAGCCCAGCTCATCATTAATGTTAAAAGCCCAGCTCATCATTAACTAAAATCACATGTATTCTATCCTTGTGTCTTGAGTATCTTGTAATAAGGAACTGACAGCATATTGTATCAGGAGATTTACAATCCATACATGCCCCGGTTTTCGTACATGGTGTAGAAAGGCCAAAGCGCTGGGTATTTATGGTTGCAGCCTCATTTCTGGCTCTCTTCATTGCTGCATCCACATCATTACGAACCTTGTTCATTCCCACAATAAGCACTACCTTTCTGGGGCCGTATGCAATAGCCGATACTCTGTTGGAATTGCCATCAATATTAACCAAAACACCATCCTCTGTAATTGCATTGCAAGAGCCTAAAAATACGTCAGCGTCATAGGCAAAAAGCTCGGCTGCTCTTTTGTCTGTGGCAGCGTCCCTATCCATATAGTTGTAATTACCATTTTTCATAGCATCTGCCAAGCCAATTTCAAGCACTGACATAGAGCCACCCTTTGTTACACTACTGCCCTCCGGTATAAGCTCCAGTGCCAATTTCAGCGCTTCCTCCTTGCTTTTGGCATAATAGCCCGTCATATTTCTGGAAGCTAAGCCCTTAATTATCTTTTCCGAATACAAATCATTTCTCTTAATCCTGTTCTCGTTCATATTTCCTCCACTTCTCTACACTCTGTTAAACCTCTATGCCTTTATTGCCCAGCGAAGCTTGGTTGATTTTGCTCTTGGATTTTGAACACATTCCTCAGCGCCGGGTCTTATGACCTCTCTGGCAACTTCACTATATACACCTGCCTTTGCAAAACTTTTAAAGGATTGCTTAACAAGTCTGTCCTCTCCTGAATGAAACGTCAGGATTGCAACTCTTCCTCCCGGATTTAGTACATTGGGTAGCTTCTCCAGCATTTCATAAAGTACATCATATTCCTTATTAATATCAATCCTTAGCGCCTGAAAGCATCTGGCGCAGGATTTTTTAACTGCCTCTTTCTTTTCCTTTGCAGGCATTGGCATATCAGAAAGTGCCCTCTCTATAATATGTCTAAGCTGAGTGGTAGTCTCTATGGGCATACCACTCTTTCTAAAGCTAATAATTGTTTTTGCAATTTTTTCAGCATATGGCTCATCTGCATTTTCATAAAATAAGCTTATCAGTTCATCTTCATCCAGCTCCTTTAGCCTTTCTGCGGCAGTTATTCCCTTGGTGGGGTTAAGCCTTAAATCAAGAGGACCCTCAAATTTATAGGAAAAACCACGCTCAGGATTATCTATCTGCATTGAAGAAACTCCTAAGTCCGCCAGTATAAAATCAAACTTTCCGTACTTTTTTGCCACCTCATCTATATTGGCAAAATTAATAAGCTCTGCTGAAAAAATCTCTTCGCCATAGCCCAATCCTTTCAGCCTTGTTTTTGTCTTTTCTATTTCAAGCGGGTCCACGTCCAGACCTGTCAAATGCCCCTTTCCATTTAGCTTTTCCAGCATTTTTCTACTGTGACCGCCGTATCCCAATGTACAGTCAAGCCCTGACTGTCCCTCCTTAATCATAAGAAACTCCAATATCTCAGATACCATAATTGATATATGGGTGCCTGCCGGAGTATTACCTTTTGATATGACGTGCTCTGCTATTTCGCCATATTTTTCAGGTTGCAGCTCCTTATATTTTTCTTCAAATTTTCTGGGATACTTTCCTGAGTATCTCACTCTGCGTTTATGGGGCTTCATTTCCCCTGTCACATTAGGGTTATTTTCTTTTGACATAATATTCCTCTATTCCGAAGTGTAGGCTTTAAAAACCGGCACCTTGTAATTTTTCACACCGGCCCTCTTATAATTGCCCCTAAGGCTGCTACATAATCTTCAAACTGGGATAAGCCATAGGCAGTAAGTTTATATGTTGATTTTGTACGTTTGTTTTCTATGGTTTTTTTTGAGGCTACAAAGTCCCATTCTTCCATTTTGGTCAGTTGGACACTTAGATTACCCCGCGTAGCTTTTGTTAATTCCAATAATTCATTAAAGGTTTTTTCGCCGCTTATTAACGCTGCTATAATTTTAATTCTAAGGGTAACACTAAAAACCTCTGAGATTTCATCTATATTCATTTATTTTAACTCTTTTCTTTCCCTATATTTAAGGTAAATCCCCATGTGTCCAATAAGCTTAAATAATATTTGTTTGAATATTTTACTTCTCTTTTATATATTACATAATATCCAATAATTAAGGATATTGCCAATAAAATTCGTATTCCGGACACTAACGCTATTGGCACCTTGGGAACACCAATAGCTAAAGCCATAGCCAGAACTTCAAGGATAGGTACAATGCCTAATAAAAAGCACATCTGATACATACCTTGATATTTTATTTTTGTATCTTCAATCGTTTCTGCTATTAAATTAACCTGCTCCATCGCTTTTTCCTGGTTTATTTTATCCTCCTTAGCGATGTGTAATTTTGTCTTTATTATGAATTAGTTTATGATATAAATCAAATATTATTTACTTTTCTTCCCACTTTTATAGCTTAGTCATAATTCATATATTTTCTGTAATTCGATAATCTCTGTTTTTCCTTTACCCTTATAAAATTTGATATACACTCACATTTGACATAATTATTCATATGTTGCATATTATAAACTGATTTGTATTTTGAAAGAGGTGCGTATGTATAAGGCGGCAATATTCGATATGGACGGGACAATTTTAGATACCTTGGAGGACTTGGCAGACAGCCTAAATGTGGCTTTGCAGAAGTTTAATATGCCCACCCATTCCAAGGATGAGGTTCGCACTTATGTGGGAAACGGTATTCATAAAACTATTGAGAGAGCTGTGCCACCTAATACCTCCAATGAAGATATAGAACGGGTTTACGAGTTTTTTACTGAATATTATAAGGACCACTGTCAGATTAAGACAAAACCATATAATGGTATTAAGGAGCTTATTATGAACCTTAGAAATAGGGGTATTTTAACAGCGGTTATTTCCAATAAAAATAATGAGGCTGTTAAGGATTTGTGCCATCTTATGTTTGCAGACTGCTTTGATTATTGCCTGGGCGACACACCCGGAATAAAATTAAAGCCTCATAGAGAAATGGTTGACATAACTCTTGAGGCTCTGAAAATATCTTCCAAAGATGCCGTTTACATTGGCGACTCCGATGTAGACCTAATGACTGCCAAAAACAGCAATATGAAATGTATTTCCGTTACCTGGGGTTTTCGGAATAGAGACTTCCTTATTTCCCGGGGTGCAGAAATTTTGGTAGATACGCCGGAGGCGATTTTGGGGTGGTTTTAATCCCTCTGGTCTTTAGGTCACGGGCATATCAAGCTTCCATGACATATTCAAGGCTATAATCATAGCAATCACTTTTTAAACTGTTAATATAACTACTATAAATATTACTCAAATACATAATATTTATGTAAGGTATCTCCGTATTTTCGTAAAATATACATATTTTTATATTTAGGTGGTGTATTCTCAAGATTATCCCAGTCAATCTCAACTGCTAAATATGAACCATCCTTACCAGCATAAGTCATTTGTACATCGGAAATAGAATTTTCTTCATCAAAATTTATTGAAGCTATTTGATACTGATTTTCTAAATTATCTTCGTAATCAGTAACCTCTTTCTCCTATCCACAAGGTCTCACTACCTCTTAGACCTTAAAGCGGTACCCTACGCCCCATATGGTTTCGATATATTGGGGATTGGCGGTATCGATTTCCACCTTTTCACGGATTTTCTTAATATGAACGGTTACTGTGGCGATATCGCCTATGGAGTCCATATCCCAAATTTCACGGAAAAGCTCTTCCTTGCTATATACGTGGTTAGGATTTTCCGCAAGGAATGTTAAAAGGTCAAATTCCTTTGTGGTAAACTGTCTTTCCTCTCCATTTATGTAAACCCGACGAGCTGTTTTGTCGATTTTAATTCCTCTAATTTCTATTACATCATTTATTTTCTGGTTTGTCGCCATAAGTCTGTCATAGCGTGATAAATGGGCTTTAACTCTTGCCACCAGCTCGCTGGGGCTAAAGGGCTTTGTCATATAATCATCAGCACCTATGCCCAGCCCTCTTATTTTATCTATATCATCCTTTTTTGCTGAAACCATCAAAATAGGTATCTGCTTTTCTTCGCGGATTTTTTTACATACCTCAAAGCCGTCAATACCCGGAAGCATAAGGTCTAATACAATAATATCGTAATCCTCCTTTAAGGCACGGGTTAAGCCTGTGTCCCCTGAGTTTTCAATATCCACCTCAAAATCACTAAGCTCTAAATAATCCTTTTCCAGCTCCGCGATTGCCATTTCATCTTCTATAATTAATACTCTGCTCATAGGTTCTCCTCTTTTTCTTCCTTATTGGAATTGTCTTCATATTTTCTGATTACAAAATGCATACAGGTTCCTTCGCCCTCTTTGCTTGTTGCCCATATATATCCGCCGTGGTCCTCAATAATTTTCTTTACTATTGAAAGACCTATTCCACTTCCACCCTGGGCAGAATTTCTGGAAGCGTCTGTGCGGTAAAAACGTTCAAAAATACTTCCTAAATCCTTTGCGGCAATTCCCTTACCATTATCCTCAATTTCTACGCGAACACTATCAACTGCGTCTAACAGTCTTATATCAATGATACCCTCTTCCTTGTCCATATATTTTACGCTGTTTCCGATAATATTATTTATAACCTTGCGCATCTGTACAGGGTCGGCAATAATTCTTGTATTAGGTAAAAGAAGATTTTCAAAATTGAGACGAATGTTTTTATTTTCCAAATCCATTCCCACTTCTTCCACACAGTCAGAGAAAAATCTTCCTATATCAATGCTTCTAAAGGTATAGGGTATCTTATTATTATCAATACTTGAGTAGAATGTAAGCTCGTTAAGCAGCCTGTCTAAATCCTTTGTTTTATCATAGATGGTGCGAATATAGCGGGCTCTTTTTTCCTCAGTATCTGCAACGCCGTCAATAATTCCCTCCGCATATCCCTTTATGGATGTAATGGGGGTTTTCAAATCATGGGTAATATTGCTGATAAGCTCTTTATTCTGTGCTTCGTCCCTAATTCGCTCATCGCAGGACTCCTTAAGCTTAAAGCGCATATCCTCATAGCTGTTATATAATTCCGCAATTTCGCCGTCCACCTGGTCTGCATCTAAGGCATAGTCAAAATTTCCCTCTGAAATATATCCCATTGCCTTATTGAGTTTTCTTATATGCAAAAATACTCCCTTATTTACCCATGTAGTAAGAGCAATGGCATAGATTGTAAGAAAGACAATCATAATCCATATAGCTTCTATCACAAAATTTCTGGAAACCTGGGAGTCATTATATATAAGTAATAACACCGCAGAGGTAATCAGCATGGCTACCGGCAGGAATAAAAGGGTAATAAATGTAATTGTAAGTCTTTTCTTTAAAGTCACTGCTTCCTCCGAATATCCTGAAATATATTCTTTATTAATTCAGTATAACACCTGCGTGCAGCTTAAAAAAGAAACAAAGCAGAATATCTATATTAAAATTCTATGAACTGGTACAGAGTTTTCTAAATAGCTGCACTGCAAAAAGCAGACGTATCGGGCTAAGCTGAGGATTTTTGGTCTTATAAAAATACTTGTTTTTGACGATATAAATAATATCACTTTAGTTATATTCTATTTTTACAGCAATTTGTATCCATATACTCTCTATAAAAGAAAGTATTTGAACTATAGGAGGCATTTCATGACAGATAAAAGAGTTTTAACATTACAGGACATTTCATGCTTAGGTCAGTGCTCGCTGACAGTGGCACTACCCATTATTTCGGCATGTGGAGTAGAGACAATCATACTTCCATCAGCAGTATTATCCTCACATACGGGAGGCTTTTCAGGCTATACCTTTAGAGATTTGACGGAGGATATTCCCGGAATTATGAATCACTGGGAAAAGGAAAATCAGAAATTTGACTGTCTTTATACCGGCTATCTTGGCAGTATTATCCAGATTGACTATGTAACAGAATTGCATAAAAGGGTTATTAATGACGGCGGGCTTTTAATTGTGGACCCTGCTATGGCAGATAATGGCAAGCTCTATTATGGATTTGATGAAGAATTTGTAAAGCATATGGCAGGACTCTGTGCTACTGCTGATATTATTCTTCCTAATATTACTGAAGCCGCCTTTATGACAGGAAGCGAGCTTAAGCTGGATAACCATGATGAGAGCTATATTAAAATGTTGATTGAAAAGCTGGCCTCACTTGGAGCGAAAAATATTATTCTTAAGGGTATCAGATATAATGAAAAGGAGCTGGGAGTAGCAGTATATAACAGCCGGGATAAAAGTCTTAAATACTACTTTACCGAAAGAATTGATAAAAGCTCTCATGGAACCGGGGATTGCTATGCCGCAGCCTTTACAGGTTCACTTATGCAGGGAAAAAGTATCTTTGATGCTGCCGGAATTGCTGCTGAATTTGTACTGGAATGTATTAAAAAGACTATTGATGATGAAAGCCATTGGTATGGGGTAAAATTTGAAAGAGCACTGCCAATGCTTGTGGCAGAATTGAACAAATAATAATATATTTTCTATTAAAGAGGTATACTTTTTCAATGTATTTGAAAATGTACAAATTATTGATTGACGGAATATTTGTCTGATAATACAATGAAATTACAGAATTTATAGTCTTATATTTTAAGAAAAGGAGATAGGAAATATGAAATACGTTTGTCCTGTTTGTGGATATATCCACGAGGGTGATAATCCACCCGCAGAATGTCCCGTTTGCCACGTAAGCGGTGATAAATTTAAGGCAGTAGAGGGTGAGCTGACTCTTGCAGCAGAGCATGAATATGGTATTTATGCAAAGACAGTTAAAAATAATCCTGATATCAGCGAAGAAGATAAGAAGTATATCTTCGAGCAATTGATGGCAAACTTTAACGGAGAGTGCTCAGAAGTTGGTATGTACCTTTGCATGGCAAGAATTGCTCACAGAGAGGGATATCCTGAGGTTGGTCTTTACTGGGAAAAGGCAGCTTATGAAGAAGCAGAGCATGCTTCAAAGTTTGCTGAGCTTTTAGGTTCAGACCTTGAGCCTAATATGAAAGCGACAACAAAGGACAATCTTGCCTGGAGAGTTGATTGTGAGTTTGGTGCTACCCAGGGTAAGTTCGATTTAGCAGCTTGTGCTAAGAAGAACGGTCTTGATGCAATCCATGATACAGTTCATGAAATGGCTCGTGATGAGGCCAGACATGGTAAGGCTTTAAAGGGACTTCTCGACAGATATTTCAGTAAATAATACCAAGCATCCATAAATATTGATAATCCTAAAATTAGTAAAGGCAACGTCTGTGTATTAACTACAGGGACGTTGCCTTTTTACTTTCAATATAAAACCATATCTTATATTTTATATCTTACATATTATGTAAACTAAAATATCTCTCTATCCACAGAATATACCAGCTTTTCTAAAAATGCTGCCACTTCTTCCGGTGGCTCTGCCATATCATTTTTAATCCACTGGCTGACCACCCCGGTGCAGCCCTCTGCTATAAAATAGTACAGCCAGCTCTGCTTTTGCTCGTCAAGCCTTGGATAGTCCAATTTAATATTTTCAATATTGTCGGCATAGCACATTTCAAAAAGTCGCTTTTTAAACATCATATCCACATTTTTTGAAAATAGTATAAGATACATATCCTTTCGGTTAATCAAATCCTCCAAAACAATAAGGAAAATCGGTGACAATCTGGTTTTTTCCATGGAAGCAATTTTAGAATGAAGCTCATCTAAGACCTCTGCCTCTATCTTAGACAGCAAATCATAGGGATTTTCATAATACTTATAAAAGGTAGTTCGGTTAATCTCTGCAATATCACATATGGCAGTCACTGTGATTTTTTCCAGAGGATATTTTTTGAGTAATTCAAAAAAAGAATTTCTAATTGCCATTTTGGTGTACCGTGTTCTTGCGTCCATAAACCCTTCACTTAGTAATTATATATTAATGCGTAAAACCTAATTCTTACAGGAATATACTAAACAATTACTTCAGGATTGTTTAGTATATTACATTTGTAAAAGGATTGCTGATTGTTTTTTTATCCTGTAAATATATAATCAGCTTGATAGATAGTCAACATCTGTCTATAAAATATCATTATGTTTAATAATTTGCAAGGAAAAGCCCTATGGAAAGGAATTTATCAGCGTATGGGTTTCATCCGGCAGTACTCATATGGGAAAGCCCCATGGAAAGGAAATTATGAAAGTAAATATTATAACCGACTCAGCCTGCGATATGTCCTTAAAGGAATGTGAAGCTTTAAATGTTATAATGCTGCCTTTGGCAGTATCATTTGGAGAAACCACATATCTTGATGGAGTGGACTTAGACCATGATGCCTTTTTCAATAAGCTTATTGAAACTGATACCTTTCCAAAAACAAGTCAGATTACTCCCTATGAATATGGTGGCATATTCAATGAAATTTCAGAAAAGGGAGAAGAGGTAGTCTGTATTACTGTGTCAGGGAAGCTTTCCGGCTGTTATCAGAGTGCCTGTGTGGCCGCTGCGGATTATCCAAATGTACATGTGACAGACTCCTTAAATGCCTGCATAGGCGAAAGAATTTTAGTGGAGCACGCTGTAGCGCTTAGAGATATGGGACTTGGCGCAAAGGAAATCTGCGAAAAGCTGGATGAGATTAAGTCCAAAATAAGAGTTATAGCCCTATTAGATACTCTGGAATATTTGAAAAAGGGTGGTCGTATATCTTCCACAGTGGCATTTGCAGGAACATTACTTTCCATAAAGCCCGTAGTAGCTATTTCCAATGGAGAAGTGGCACTTTTAGGAAAAGCCAGAGGCTCAAAAAATGGAAATAATAAGCTGATAGAAATGATACAGGCTGATGGGGAAATTGACTTTGATATGCCCTACTGCCTGGCTTACTCAGGCTTAAGCCGTCAGATGCTGGACAAATATATAGAGGACAGTAAAGCACTTTATGAGGGAAAGGTAGATTATTTACCTACCAGCTCCATAGGCTGTGCCATTGGAACCCACGTAGGTCCCGGTGCTATTGCCGTAGCATATTTTGTAAAATAGGTAGTCAGGGAAACGCCCTTTGCGTGCCCTATATATAATGTTATACTTACTACATAAGGACAATGTTTGTTTAAAGTCATACCAAACTTATTAAAGGAGGTAAGGGACTATGAAAATTTTAAATAAAAAACATTTGTTACATAGTGTAGTATTGATTATTCTGCTTCTTCTTATAAGTGGTATTTATGGATGTAGTAATATTAAGGGCAATACACGCAATTCTTCTGTAGATGAGGAGGATTTTCCGGAGAACGCGGATTAGGATACCCTGGAAGCAGATATCCCGGAAGCAGATATTCCGAGCGCAGATGCTAAAAAAGATGAGGACTCATATGTAGAAGCAATGTCTGCGGAGGAGAGTATAGACCTGCTTTTAGATGAAATTTCCAATTATGTATATTTATATTTATTGGATAATGCAGACTCTATTCCCAATATGGGAGATGCAATAAAGGTAAATCTGGATACATACAATATTACAAGAGCAGCAGGTGTCAGCAGGAACATATACTACAAAGGAACAGGCTAATGAAAAGCTGGAAACTGTTAAGTATCTGGGATATCGTGATGCTTATGTAAAATATACCGGAGCTTTTATTAAATAAGTAAAGGAGCTGTAGACTCATCATCTACAGCTCCTTTATGTTAGCCTATATACTATTAAATTCCCAGTAAGTCACTGTAAACCTTTAATGCTCCGTCTGTTTCGTGAGCAAGTACTTTCTTGGCAAGTACCTTTCCAAGCTGAACACCCTCCTGGTCAAAGCTGTTTACATTCCATACAAAGCCCTGGAACATAATTTTATTCTCAAAGTGAGAAAGGATTGCTCCCATTGTCTTAGGATTAAGGTCATCTCCAATAATAATACTTGACGGACGATTTCCCTCAAACTTCTTATTATTGTCTGCATCATCCTTGCCACAGGCAAATGCCACTATCTGAGCTGCCACATTTGCGCAAAGCTTCTGCTGACTTGTACTACCCTGAATTTCTAAATCCATTCCACACTGGCTGTTTCTAAAACCAATAAACTGAAGAGGAATAATATCTGTTCCCTGATGGAGTAGCTGATAGAATGAATGCTGTCCATTTGTACCCGGCTCTCCGTAAATAACAGGTCCTGTTACATAATTTACAGGCTCTCCAAATCTATTTACGCTCTTTCCGTTTGACTCCATATCAGCCTGCTGAAGATGAGCAGGAAATCTTGATAATGCCTGTGAGTAAGGAAGAACTGCTGTGCAGCCCATATCAAGCACATTTCTCTCATATACACCAATAAGTGCATCGAGAAGTGCAGGGTTTTCCTTAATATTTCTGTTTCTAGCTGTCTTATCTGCATTTGCTGCGCCCTCAAGGAAATCAGCAAATACCTGAGGTCCGAAAGCAAGGGAAAGAACTGCGCCACCTACTGCTGCCGATGATGAATAACGTCCTCCTATATAGTCATCCATAAAGAATGCTGCCAAGTAGTCACTGCTCTTTGCCAAAGGAGAGGTTTCAGATGTAACAGCAATCATATGCTTGCTTGGATTAAGACCTGCCTTTGTAAGAACATCCTTTACCAGCAGCTCATTTGTCAAAGTTTCAAGGGTTGTGCCTGACTTAGATACAAGCACAAAGATTGAATGAGCAAGGTCAATAGAATTAAGTACTGCTGCCGCATCATCAGGGTCTACATTTGAAATAAACTCTGCATTCATTTTGAAGTTGCCGGTTTTCTTTGCCCAGTTCTCAAGTGCCAAATAGATAGCACGAGGTCCTAAATCCGAACCGCCAATTCCTATCTGAACAACAGTAGTAAATTTTTCTCCTGCTGCATTTGTAAGCTCTCCGCTATGTACCTTATCGGCAAATGCTGCTATATTCTTCTGCTGTGTAAGGTAAAATTCTCTTTTATTTACGCCCTCAGCCACTACATCCCTGCCAAGCTGTCCACGGCAAAGCTGATGAAGTACCAATCTCTTTTCTCCGGTATTGATTACTGCACCATTATATAATTCTTCAAATTTCTCTGTAAGAAATGCCTCATCTGAAAGCTTCTGCAAGGTATCCAGTATCTCATCATTTACAGCCTTGGCAGCGTAATTGTACTCCATACCCTCTGCCATTTTAACGCTGTAGTTTTTTACTCTTTTAGCGCCATTCTCGCCGGCCATTTCCTCTTTAAGCACTACCTTTCCTGTATTTACCAGTTCCTTGTAGCTATTAAGTGTATCAAGATTATTCCATGAAATCATATATTCTCCTCTCCAATGCCTCTTTAAAGCATTAATACCTATGACAGTATAGCAATCTGAAAGGGTTTTTTCAATCTTTGAGATACTAAAACCCTTAATTTCCCCATATTTATCCGTATATTCAAAAACCTACAACCGGTTAGTTGCAGGTTTTTATTGGTATATTGATTTTGTCGCTAAACTATTTTCAGCTCCGCTCCCGGCATATTTATGAACCGTATTTTATAAGGCTTATCAGCTTTAATCTTCGCATATACCTGATTACCTCTTCTGGTAAATTCGGCATTAAGCTTTTCATGACCATACTTACTATATACTGTTACAGAGGAGGTCTGCTTGTCGCCAAGAGCATAAATTCTCAGTTCCACTCCATCCTCATACCTGTAATCAGCCTTGTCATCCCTGCTGCCTACAGCTATAATCGCTCCCTCCCTTGCCATAAGAGGAATACTTAAATAATCGCAATTCTCAGAAATCCATTTGCCACCCTCGTACAGCTCTTCTGTAAAGAAGCTTGTCCATTTGCCCTCCGGCAGATAATATTCAGCCTGCATTTTATCATTAAATATAGGTGCTACCAGCAAATTATCTCCCAGCATATACTGTTTGTCCAAATAAGAACAGTTTCTATCCTCCGGATATTCCAGTACCATGGCACGCATAGTGGGAATTCCTGTTTTGCTTGTTTCAATAGCCGTCTTGTAAATATAGGGCATCAGTCTTGCCTTAAGCCTTGTAAAGAAGCGTACCACGTCCACAGCCTCATCATCATAAAGCCAGGGTACACGATATGAGGAGCTGCCATGCAGCCTTGAATGTGAGGACAGAAGTCCAAAGGCTACCCAGCGTTTATATACATCAGCAGTAGAGGTTTGCTCGAAGCCACCTATATCATGAGCCCAGTAGCCAAATCCACTCATCATAAGAGAGAGTCCGCCTCTGATGCTTTCCTCCATAGACTCATAATCAGACCAGCAATCTCCGCCCCAATGTACGGGGAAGCACTGGGAGCCTGCTGTGGCACTTCTGGCAAACAGCACTGCCCCATCCTCGCCACGCTTTTTCAAAAGCAGCTCATATACACATTTATTGTATATATATGTATAGTAATTATGCATTCTCAAGGGGTCTGAACCATCAAAATACACCACATCCTCTGTAGGTATTCTCTCCCCAAAATCGGTTTTAAAGCAATCGACTCCCATATCCAGAAGCTTTTCCAAATATTTCTGATACCATTTATATGCCTCAGGATTAGTAAAGTCCACAATCGCCATGCCCGGCTGCCACATATCCCACTGCCACACATCTCCATTTTTGCGTTTTATAAAATAGCCCTTTTCTACTCCCTCTTCAAATATATCAGCATCCTCCCCTACATAGGGATTAATCCAGACACATATGTTGAGTCCCTTTGCCTTAATTCTCTTTAAAAGACCCTCCGGGTCAGGAAATACATCCTTATCCCATGTAAAATCAGTCCAATGAAATTCTTTCATCCAAAAGCAGTCAAAGTGGAATGTTCTTAAAGGTATGCCCCTGTCCAGCATACCGTCAATGAAGCTCATTACTGTAGCTTCATCATAATTGGTAGTAAAGGAGGTGGAGAGCCAAAGCCCAAATGTCCATGCCGGCGGCAGGGAGGGCTTGCCGGTAAGATTTGTATAATTTACCAGTACCTCTTTCATATTATCTGCCCCAATGACATAATAATCCAGATATCCGCCCTTAACAGAAAACTCACACTTTGTTACATTATCGCTGGCAAGCTCAAAGGAAACAGGGTCAGGATGTGCTACAAACACACCATAGCCCTTATCACTTATATAAAAAGGTACATTTTTATAAGCCTGGTCCGTGGAAGTTCCACCATCCTTATTTTCAGTAGTAACTGTTTGCCCATTTTTAACAAAGGCGGTAAATCTCTCCCCTGTACCATAAATATGTTCATTTACAGAGATTGATAACTGCTGTCGCATAAATGTATTGGCAGTATCCCCCTCCCTATCATATGCCATACCCTTATACATATATTTAATACAAGCCAAATCCCGCCCTTTAGAGCCGGTAAGAAACTTGCCGGCCCTCTTATATTCCATTGTGAAATCTGCTTTTTTGATGGATAAGGATAGCTTGCCACTTGTAACAGCTATATAATTATCATCTTCCTCTACCTGTATTGGTTCCTCCTTATTTAGCTTAAGGTCAAACTCCGGATATTTTTTTTGTATGCCTGTATGGTGCCAGGTCTGCACCCTTATAATATCCTTACTGGGAGAAGTAATGCGAAATGTCAGATTTACTCCTCCCAGAGTATCTCCCCGTCCTCTTATATGAGTGGTGGGAGCAGTGATTTTTACTTCTGTCTCACTCTTTTTTACAAAATAAACCTCCGAAGCTGCAAAGCAGGTATAGCCCTCTTCAAAAATCCAGCATCCATTCTCAAATTTCACTTAGAAACCTCCATCTATTGCAACCCACTGTTTTTCTATTTCAGCACAAGCCTCATCCTTTGTCATACCGCCTGCTACATATGCCTGCATTGTTTCTCCGAATGTCTGGTGGAAAGAGTCTGTGTCATAGCTTATTGCCAAATCTGCCGTTCCCTTGGTATTGGAAAGCTCTGTTCCCTGATTGATAATTGCAAAATTAGATTTAACCTCTGATTTAATAGGCAATACCACACCTGCCACATCATTAAACCAGCTCTGTCCATAATCCGATGTATACCACCAGTTTACAAAATCCAGTGTTGCCTGAAGATTTTTAGAGTCCTTATATACTCTAAGTGCCTGGTCGGAACCTGAAACTACCTTTGTAAGGGCTGCGTTGTCATTTACGGGATAACCATTAAAGCCAATTTTCATATCAGGATTAATCGAAAGACAATCTGCCTCAATCCACGCACCCTGACCTATTGCCATAACAGCTTCTCCTGTAGCAATAGCTGCTTCTTCAGATGCAATGGTAGACTCAAGTGGCTTATCATCCCCATATTTAACAGCTAAATCTACGAATTTAAAGAAATCCTCGTATATCTCAGGATAATCTGACATTTTTGCTTCGCCCTTTTTAAATTTTTCCACCAGCTCGCCTGTAGAAATTCCTGCTGTCTCTGCTGCTGCCGAAACAAAGTGCTGTGCTAAATGCTTCCATACCCACCATTCCCCAAAGCCTGTGGTAAAGGGCTTGTAGCCTGCTGCTGAAAGCTTCTCACAAACCTCTTCAAGCTCCGCTGTAGTCATGGGATAGGACACACCTACTTCATCCATAATTCCCTGATTATATACACATCCGAACCAGTTTCCTTTAATTGCCAGTCCGTATATGCCGCCACCCTCTTTTGTAGATGCCATTACGGAAGCTACTGAATCACTCATTGCAGTAGCAATGGGCTCATTTGACAAATCATAGGAATATTCCAGATAAGTATCAATTTCCATTCCTGATGTAGAAGCAAATATATCAGGTACTTCTCCCGAATTTATCTTTGCCTTTAGCAAAGTGGGATAATCATTCTGTGTTGTTTCATAATTGATAGTTACATTAGGAGCCACTGTTTTGTACTCTTCAATAAGAGTATTAATTGCATCTGCATATT
Source organism: Lachnospiraceae bacterium (assembly GCA_041826605.1). Taxonomy (GTDB): domain Bacteria; phylum Bacillota; class Clostridia; order Lachnospirales; family Lachnospiraceae; genus Colinaster. The sequence goes on from JBHAJK010000064.1 coordinate 20,725, forward strand.
CCGGAGAAGATATAAACATATAGATTTCTGCCGGTTCTGCACTTTCTGCTGCCGGTGTTTCAGTCGTTTCTTTTACTTCTGTTTTAGCTTCACTGCCGGTATCAGTCTCTACTGCTTCTGTACTTTTTCCACATCCTGTAAGTGTTCCGATAGTCATTGCTGTCACAAGCAATATGCTTAAAATCTTTTTCTTCATGCGTAACCTCCCTATGGTTTTATTATCTGAAATGGACTATTCCATCATCATCCCTTTACTGCTCCCGCCACTACGCCCTCTACAATATACCTTTGCAGGAAAATAAAAATTATAATGGAGGGAACTACTGCCAACGCCATACCTGTCATAGCATAGTGCCATTTTGTATTCATAGAGCCCACAAAGGTATAGGCTGCCAATACTAAGGTTTTTGTTTCATTACCGGAATTGACCATTAACAGTGGAAGTAAAAAGTCATTCCAAATCCACATTACATCCAGGACAATCACGGTAAAAGTCACTGATTTCAAAAGCGGAAATATTACAAATAAATATGTTCTAAAGGTGCTGGCACCATCAATCTTTGCACTTTCATCAATTTCCTTTGGAATGGTTTTCAGGAAATTGAAATAAATAAATGTGGCCATGGGAATTCCAAAGCCCCAATATTGGATGCCAAGCCCTACCTTGCTTCCTGATAAGTGAATAACATTCATTGCCTTTAGCAGAGTAATCATAATTGTCTGAAAAGGAATAAGCATTGGAGTAATGATAACTGCATAGGCGATTTTAGTATATGCTGTTCTTCTCCTATCCAGCACATAGGCTGCTGCGGAGGAGAAAAATACTATTCCTAAAATGCCTATGGAGGTAATAATCATATTATTCCTAAACAGCTTTATATAATTCATTTTCTCAAAGACATCTTTATAATTCTGAAATACATATTCCTTAGGTAATGAAATAGGGTTTGTCAGCACCTCGCCAAAGGATTTTAGTGAATTGGCAAACATCAGCATTACCGGATAGAAATATATAATTGCTATTATTAAAAGAAATACAAAAAGGCAGATGTCATAAATTTTTCTTTTGACTTTCATCTATAAATCCACCTCCCTGCCGGCAGATATTTTTAAAACAATCCTTGTTACAATCAGTACAAACAGGAAATATACTATGGACTCTGCCGAACCCAGACCATAATTATTTGATGTAAAGGCTTCATTATATATCTGCAAGGTAACAGAATAGGTAGAGGTTCCGGGACCTCCCTTTGTCAGAGCCAGTATTATATCAAATACCTTAAGAGCATTTGTCAATGACATAAAAATGCAGGTGGTAATTGAGGGACCAAGTAATGGTAGTGTGACCTTAAAGAATTTTTTAATACTCCCTGCTCCGTCCACTGTGGCTGCTTCCAGTACATCCCTTGGTACAGCCTGAAGTCCTGCAATATATAGAACTATATAAAATCCAAGCTGCTGCCAGATGCCTACAAAGGCTACTGAATAAAATGCCAGCTTCATATCTCCCAGCCAGCTTAAATTAAGAAATTTCCACTCTGTCAGCTTATATAGCTGTGCAAAGCCCTGGGAAAAAATAAATTTCCAGATAAAGCCCACAACAGTCATACTCATAATATAGGGAACAAAAAACATTCCCCTAAAAAGGTTGGAGCCTTTAAGCCTTTGGGTCAGTGCCACTGCTAAAAGTATTGCCAGTACATTGGAGCAGATTACAAATACTACGGTATATTTAGCCGTAAACAATAATGAATTTATAAATCCCGCACTTTCCACAAAAATAGTCTTAAAGTTAGTAAGCCCTATAAATTCAGGCTCCTTTGCAATTCCATTCCATTTAGTAAGGGAATAATATCCGCTCATTGCAAAGGGAATATAAATCATAACTGATGCAAGTATAATCGCCGGCATGGAAAAGCATATATTTTCAATTAACTCTTTTTTCTGTCTTTTAGAAAAATTCATTTCCACTCTCCCTGCTAAGCAATATCACACTGCATCATCCTTATACCAACAATATATATCTGACATATTCTTAATAAAATGGAAATTATAGAACAATTTATGGTATAAAAATGAACAAACAAATTAAAATCTGAACAATGTGTCTAAAACGGTGTATACTTAGTAATATGAAGAAAATTAAAGCAACTATTCTGTCTCTTCCCATGAGAATACAGTACACAATATTGATTACCATAGCCATTGTGCTTCTTATCAGCTCGGTAATCACTGTTAATTATGCCCACAATAAAGACAATATGATTAATACTCAAATTAAAAATGAGTCGGCAATACTTGCACTGGAGCTGGAAAATGTGGAGCAGTATATAAGGGACTTAATAAGCTTTTCGGTACAGACCCGTTTTGATACAAGATTTATGCGTTTGATTGAGTCCAATACCGCCCTGCCCGAACAGGAAATAGAATATTTAAAGGAAGTGATGAAAGGCAATTATTATACCCGAAATGACTTACTTTCCCTGGGGCTTTATATGCAAAATCAGAATATGTATATAGGTAGGGATTATAAAAAACAGCATTTTAATGTTTTAGAGCAGGTAAGCTTAAATGAAGAGGACAAAAACGCCTTTTTAGAATGTAATAATTCGGATTATTATATGTGTATACTACCCTCTGACAGAGAGGACACCCTATGTACCTTTTATCATTCCATAATACAGATTGATAATCGCTCTTCAAATGCCATTATTAAGGCTGATATCAAGAAAACTGTTGTAAATAAGCTGCTTACCAGTCCCTTGGAAAATGGAAAGTTTGCAGTAATCTGTTATGACAATAAGCTGCTTTTTTCCGGAAACTCCAGGCTTATTAACAGTGACAATGTACTGCCTGAGGCCTCTGATTTTGCTGAGGGATATTCCTATATAACATTGCAACACGAAAAATATCTTGTTAATTATGCCAAGGGTAATTCCTATAATGTGTCCATTATGTCCTTTACTCCATATTCCGCCGTTACAGCCAATTTAAGAGAGCTGATGTGGCTCTCACTCTTGCAGGGAATTATTGTATTTGTCATTGCATTTATAGTACTGTATTATCTTTCAAGACTGGTTACCAGTCCACTTGCCACCCTGTCGGATGAGCTGGAGTATGTGGGCAAGGGTAATTTTGGTGTACCCATTGATATTAAAGGCAGTAGAGAGATTTCAGAGCTTAGTGACTCCTTTAATAATATGACAATACATATTGATGAGCTTATAAAGGAAAATTATATTGTTAAATTAAATGAGCAGTCTGCCAGACTCATTGCCCTGGAAGCCCAGATGAATCCTCATTTTTTATATAATACTTTGCAGGCTATTTCCTCAGAGGCACTGACCCAAAATCAGCCTCAGATTTATGAGATGATTACTAATCTGGCTTCTATTTTGCGATATACGGTAAAGGGAGGGGACATTGTTACCCTTAGCGAGGAAATGGTGCATGTAAAGCAATATATTGCACTGCAAAAAATAAGGCTTAATGAGCATATGACCTTTTCACTGGATATAGCAACGGAAACACAGCTTTTGCACATTCCCAAAATCAGCATTCAAACCCTGGTGGAAAATGCCATAATACATGGAATTTCAGGAGAAACCTCCTCTATACATATAAATATTTTAAGCAAAATAGAAAATGACAGGATGAAAATAATTGTGTCCGACAATGGACAGGGTATGAATAGTGAGCAGTTGTCTAAGCTATATGAAAGCTTTGAGCAAAGTATTTCAAGTATTGCCACTGTGGGAATAGGGCTTGCAAATTTAAATTCCCGACTAAAAATACTTTTTGATAAGGGGGCGGGGCTTACAATACATTCAAGCTATGGAAAAGGGACTACAGTGATAATGGAATTGCCAATACAGCAGTAATTTACATATACCTATGGGGGTAGCGCATGATTAAAGCTCTTATTGTTGATGATGAAAAACCTGTGCATGTAGCTATAAAGGCATTGGGAGAATGGGAAAAATATAATATTGATATTAGCAATATGCTTATTGCCCAAAATGGTAAGGAAGCCTTGGCTCTTATGGAAAGCTTGCAGCCTCATTTAATATTTTTGGATATCTGTATGCCTGTGTTAAATGGTCTGGATTTTTTGAAAATTGCCAAGGAAAAATATCCTTATAGTCAGTTCATTATTGTAAGTGGCTTTGATGATTTTTCCTATGCTCAAAATGCTCTGCGCTTTGGTGCCACCGATTATCTGTTAAAGCCCGTGGAAAGAGAGGCTCTTAATAGAGCAATTCTGCGTGCCGTAAATAAGCTGGTGGTACTTTCTGAAGCTGACAGTAGAGCTGAAAGTCCGGATAATGAACCTGAACTGTCCTACGAGCAAATAATTTTGCAAATAAAAAATTATATTGATAATAACTATAGCGAAAATATACGTGTGTCAAAATTTGCTGACAAATATTTCTTTTCCAAGGAATATCTGACTAAACAGTTTAAGGCAAAATATGGCTTTAATATTTATGAGTATGTTTTAAAGGTACGTATGGAGGAGGCTGTAAAGCTGCTTCTTACGGATAATATTAAAATACAGGATGTTGGAATACTTGTGGGATTTACGGACAATAATCATTTTTCAAAGGCATTTAAAAATTATTATGAAATATCTCCATCGGACTATAGAAAGCAGCATTTAGGACAGCCTTAAGGATGCGCGCCTGCGCGATTGGAAAATATTGCCGGCACAACCGCGCCGGACGCCTAGTGTCTTACAGGTAAGACACCTTTTGCACATTTTTCACACTTTTAAAGCAAGATATGTAAAGAAAAAATATATTTTAAAGACTACAATAAAATTATCTAAAAGCAAAATGACAATATGTAGGAGGTACTTATGCAAATTTATGTAAATGCCGCAGCGGTCTGTGATGGGGATGGCTCTGCTGCAAGACCCTTTAAAAGGATTAACGAAGCCGCAAGGATTGCGGTAGCCGGAGACGAAGTACTGGTTATGCCGGGCAAATACAGGGAATATGTAAATCCCATTAACGGCGGTACTGATAAGCAGCGAATAGTGTATAAGTCCACTTCGCCCTTAGGTGCTATTATTACAGGTGCAGAAGAGGTAAAGGATTGGACGCCCTATAAGGGAAATGTATGGGTTACCCGTATAGATAATGGAGTTTTCAATGGATACAATCCCTATACCACTCTTGTATACGGAGACTGGTATTTTGCAAAGGATGAGAGACATACCGGCTGTGTCTACTTAAATGACAAGGCTATGTATGAGGCTTCTTCCCTGGAAGAATGTGAAAAAGGGGAAGTCTATAAGCCCTCCTGGGAGCAGGAATGGTCTGTATATAAATGGTATACCGCGCAGGATGGAAATCAGACTGTAATATATGCAAACTTCCAGGGCAAGGATCCCCGTAAAGAGAATGTGGAGATTAATGTACGCCGTGAATGTTTTATGCCTCAAAAGGAGCATGTGAATTTTATTACCCTTAGTGGCTTCTTTGTGGAAAAGGCTGCTACTACCTGGGCTCCTCCTGCGGCTTTCCAGGACGGTATGGTAGCTCCAAACTGGGCATATGGCTGGATTATTGAAGATTGTGAAATAACTAATAGTAAGTGCTGTGGTATTTCCCTCGGAAAATATTATGATGAGGAAAACAACCACTACTTTACATACAAGCATGTAAAGAGCCCTACCCAGATGGAGAGGGACGCTGTTTGCAGAGGACAGTATCACGGCTGGCTTAAGGAAGAAATAGGCTCACACATTGTAAGGCGCTGCAATATCCATGATTGTCAGCAAACCGGTATTGTGGGACGTATGGGCTGCGTGTTCTCTACTATTGAGGATAATCATATCCACCATATTAACAATATGATGGAGCTGGGTGGTGCTGAAATATCCGGAATTAAGCTTCACGCTGCCATTGATGTATTAATCAGAAGAAATCATATCCATCACAGTACTATGGGTGTATGGCTGGATTGGGAAGCCCAGGGCTCCAGAATTTCCCAGAATTTGCTTCATGACAACCATGTGCCTGAAGGCTCAGTAAAGCTTGAGGGCGGTATGGAAAGTCAGGATATCTTTATTGAGGTAAGTCATGGTCCCACACTGATAGACAATAATATTTTATTATCTCCCTATGGACTTCGTGTTGCTACTCAGGGTGTAGGTGTGGTTCACAATTTGATTTTAGGTTCATTTACTGTTGTGGGCGCAGGTATTGACAGCTTTGTAGATGGCAGAGAACAGAGACGCTATACCCCTTACCATATAAGGCATAGGACAGAAGTAGCGGGTATGATGACTATTTTGCACGGAGATAATCGTATCTACAATAATATCTTCGTTCAGAATTATCCTGTAAGCAATGAAGAACCAAAGGAAAGTCCTTACTATCAGCAGGTTGGTACCCATGTTTGGGATGAGTATCCTAGCTATGATGAATGGATTGTACGATTTGATATGGATGTGGAAAAGCCCGATATGGGCAAGCTTGCCAGTCCTCATTTTGACCATTTACCTGTATGGTGCAATGGAAATGCTTACTTTGCAGGAGCTAAGGCCTGGCAAAAGGAAGAATATAAACTAGTGGATGAAAATTCTTCCATAAATATTGAACTGGTAAATGAAGACGGACAGTATAAGCTTAAAACAAATATTTATGACTTACTATCTGATTTCAAAACAGGCATTATTACCAGTGATATTTTAGGTAAAGCCTTTGAGCCTGAGCAGAGGTTTGAGGAAAGAGATGGCTCGGATATTGTATTCCAGAGCGATTACTTAGGAAATCATCGTGGAATTTCCACCATTCCCGGTCCCTTTGCAAATAAGGAGGGATTGCTTAAATGTTTATGGCTATCATAAATATATTTGACCCTTATAATTCATTTATTCTATAAATATATATCCCATTCTTACCGGTTCCGATTTTTGAGATTATACCCTGTTTTCTTAAAATTCCCAAAACGTAACCGGTAAGGCGTGTGGGTATTTTAGCTGCTGCCGTGAAATCCTTTGATGTAAATTCTTCAGCCAATGCTTCCGGTACAAACTGCATATAGTCTTCCTTGCAATCAAGGGATATTTCACTATTTAGATTTGTAGGGACTCTGTCAAAGCGCTCGGCGCCAAATTTCTTTCTGTCCTTGCTGCGTCCCGATAAAAGCTTATATTCTATCATATCCATCATCAACAATTTTATATGGAGATTTGGATTATCCAAATAATCCCTAATAGGGCTCAATTCTGTAAAAGCATAGTAGGGATTGGCATACTTTCTATTGGGTCCTGGTTTACATAATTCTCCCGTGTCCGGGTCAATCCATATAATCTGTTTATGCTCCGCTAATGGTAATACCAGGGTTACATCATATGAGGGCAAAAAAACATCCAGCTTTGGCTTAAGCAAATGCCAGCTTCTTGTCTGTATTTCAATAATATTTCCTGAAGCAGTATATATATCGGCGCATTTTCCCTCTATGGGAATTTCCTGATAGTCCTCATTTGGCTCATAATAATTCTTAACCACCGCGTGAACGGTTTTTTCCGAAAGAGTACCAATCTGCTGCCGCTGCCTGTCCACACCTATTATTTTATTTTTCGCTGCCTGCCATCGCTCTATATCTTTATTTTTCATCTTGGTTTTTCGTCTTTTTTACTACCAATTCCGAAAATGCAGGAAGAAACCCTGACTTTACCGCCACATGCCTTGATAGTGCATGGGAGCTTGCAGTGCCATAGAATGGCAGATAGCCATCCTTTATAATTTCCTGCTTTAATGCTGCTACAAGGGAGGATGCTAAGCCCCGCCCTCTGTATTCCTTATTTACATCTATGCCTATCTGACATACATATTTTCCATCTATACTGGCTCCCGCCATACCTGCATATCCACCCTTATTATCAGGTGCTGCCAAAGCATAGATATCGGGCTGAGTTTTTGAATAACAAAGGGCATGAGGAAAGGGATTTCCCTCCCTAAAATCATCAATTTCCTTTTGGGTAAACAGCTTCCAATTCTGATTTATGTCAACCTTTTTAAAGTCCCCATCCGGTAAAAAGTAAATACGGGTATCTACTATTTCTCTGTCAAAATCCTTTAATATATGGTCTATGGTTCTAAGATTATTAAAGCTGAAAAACCACTCTGCTTCATAATCCCTGAAAAGCTCTTCAAAACCGGGTATGGTTTCTTCATCAGCCATAATATATGCCGTGCCCATAAATACCACCACACGGAAAAAGGAATCTGTTTTATTAATAATTCTGCTTCCAGGCAATACTCTGGTGGGAGAAATATAAATATCCTCTTTAATCTTAGTCGCTTCCTTTATATTGCAGTCCAGCTCAATCTGACGCTGCATTATTTCTAAATGTTCCTTTGATATTCTCATAAAGCTCCTGCACTGCCTCCGCTATAAATAATTGCCATCCCTTATAGGGATTAAACTTCTGCTATAAATAATTACTCCTCCGACCGGCGGAGGAGCAATTAATGTTTATGTTATTAAAGTGAAGCGTTAAGATATGCTTCCTGCTCCGGGGTCAGCTTGTCAATTTTCTTACCCATAAACTCAAGCTTACGTGCTGCCACATCCATATCTACATCTACAGGCACATCAATAAGCTTATCTGTAAGCTCTGATGAATGTTCTACCAGATACTTGGCAGAAAGTGCCTGAATAGCAAAGCTCATATCCATAATCTCTGCGGGATGTCCATCGCCTGCTGCCAGATTTACCAATCTTCCCTCAGCAATAACATTTACCCACTGATCTGTAGGAAGCTTATAGCCCATAATATTTGCACGCATTTCCTTTGCTTCCACAGCCATTTCTCTAAGACCTGCCATATCTACCTCGCAGTCAAAGTGTCCGGCATTTGTGAGGATTGCTCCGTCTTTCATTACCTCAAAATCTTCTTTTGTTATAACCTTGTCACAGCCTGTAACCGTTACGAAGAAGTCGCCCAGCTTTGCTGCCTCTCTCATAGGCATTACTTCAAAGCCATCCATAACTGCCTCAATAGCCTTAACAGGATTAATCTCGGTTACAATAACCTTTGCTCCAAGTCCCTTTGCTCTCATTGCAACGCCCTTGCCACACCAGCCATAGCCTGCAACTACCACGTTTTTACCTGCTACAATAAGGTTTGTTGTTCTGTTTATACCATCCCAGACAGACTGACCTGTACCATATCTGTTGTCAAAAAGGTGCTTACAATCTGCGTTATTTACTCTTACCATAGGGAATTTAAGCTCGCCCTTTCTATCCATGGCTTCAAGTCTTATAATTCCTGTGGTTGTTTCCTCACATCCACCGATTACCTGAGGAATAAGGTCAGTAAACTCTGTATGCATCATATGTACCAAATCCCCACCGTCATCAATAATAATGTTGGGGCCAACCTCAAGTACCTTTCTGATGTGCTTTTCGTATTCCTCAGCAGTAACGCCATAACGGGCAAATACATTTAAGCCTGATTTTACCAGTGCCGCAGCTACATCGTCCTGTGTAGAAAGAGGGTTGGAGCCTGTAATATACATTTCTGCACCACCTGCTGAAAGCACTTTACAAAGATATGCTGTCTTTGCCTCCAAATGCACTGAAAGGGCTACCTTTTTGCCTGCAAAGGGCTTTGTCTTTGAAAACTCTTCCTCTAAGGTACGGAGTAAATCACAGTTGCGCTTTACCCATTCAATTTTTCTTTCGCCGGACTCGGCAAGGTTAATGTCTTTAATTTCGCTCATTTTCCATCTCTCCTTTATATTATCCTTGTGTTCTATCCGCCGAATTTTTATTTAAGTGTTGGTCGGTCCGTCCTTTCAACACTGATATTTATAAAATATTGCGCTTCTTACCATTCATAAAAGCTTCAATATTTTTATATACCTCATCAAAGCATCTCTGTCTTGCTTCCACACTTGCCCAAGCCATATGAGGAGTGATAATAAGTTTTTTACTATCCTTTATTCTACCCAGTGGATTATCAACTGCCATAGGTTCAGCGCAAAGTACATCAAGACCGGCTCCTGCAATAATATTTTCCTCTAATGCAATAGCCAAATCCTCTTCATTTACAACAGGGCCTCTGGCTACATTTATAAGCAATGCACTGTCTTTCATCTTCTTAAAGGCGTCCATATTCATAATGCCTCTTGTTCTGTCCGATAATGGACAATGAAGTGAAATAATATCCGAACGCTCTAAAAGCTCATCAAATTCCACTCTTTCATAATCCTTGCAATCGCTTTTACCTGATGCGGAATAGAAAATAACCTTGCAGCCAAAGGCTTCTGCTATGGCAGCCACTTTTTTTCCAATATTTCCCATTCCAATAATTCCCCAGGTCATACCCTCAAGCTCATTATATTTTTCTTCAAAATGACTAAATCCTGTTTGGACAGTGTATTTTCCTGATTTTACATAATCATCATAGTAACCGATTTTTTCTAAAAGATTAAGTGCCAGTGCAAAGGTATGCTGTGCCACCGAAGCTGTTGAATAAGCCCTTACATTTGCGGCAACAATCCCCCTGCTCTTGCAATATGCCAAATCGATGTTGTCAAAGCCCGTTGCTGTAATTGCAAGCATTTTAACATTGGGAGCATCCTTTAGCATCTCCTCATTCATTTTCGATTTATTAAATACTATTACATCCGCATCCTTGATATATTCCTTTGTATTTTCAAAGGTATCGGAAGTATAGTTTACATAATCTCCTAATTGCTCTAACACATTGGTATTAATATCATATCCAATGCTTTCTCTATCCAGTTGTACTATTTTCATAAATTTCCTCGTAAATAAACAAAAGACTGCCTGCATACATAGTACTGCCAGGTAGCCTTTTATAAAATTCTATTCATTATCAATTTCCTGTGCTGCAACTGCCGAAACAACGGCACTAACCACCGCAATAACTACCACTACTGCGATAATAAGCAACATTCCACCTGCTAAAATTAAAAAAGTACCGCTCATGATTTTACCTCCGACTAAGATATGTTATCATAATACAAGATTATTCTCAAGGAGTTGGACGTGAAAAAAGAAAGAGAACTGTTACCGGATATACTTAAAGGATTTGCCATAATAATGGTGGTTTGGGGTCATTGTATACAGGAGGGCAACGGAGCTGCATTTAGCAGTCAGATGCTATATTTTGATGATAAGCTTTATCAGTTTATCTATAGCTTTCATATGCCTTTATTTGCAATAATTGCAGGATACTTTGCATATCCGTCAATAGAGCGGGCAATTCAGAATAAAACTAAACATAAGCTTCTTGTAAAGCGTCTTCTGTCCTATGGTATACCTATTTTTGTATGGACTATGCTTGAGTATATAAGAGAGTGTATTATTAATGTCACTAATAATTATGTAAACTTAACTCCTATTAGCTTTATTTCAGGCTATTTTTCAAAGCTTATAATAAATCACTGGTTTTTATGGTCTATGATAATATGCTTTGTGGTTGTCCTGATAATGCACTGCTACTTTAAGGATAATCTCCTTATATATACCCTTGGCTTTATCTCTCTTTTCTTTATCCCCGATGGGCTCAATATGCATGCATATAAGTTTTTAATGCCATTTTATATTGGAGCATTCTATTTTTGTAAGTTTTATGTAAACTATTTGGGTTCTAAAGTGAATTGCAATGTTGCTATAACCGGTTCCGACTTTTTTGAATTTTTAAAAAGTCTGGTTAAAAAGTTCTCTAAGAATAATAAATTGTTGCTTTTAATATCATTTATCGGCTTTACCCTGCTTTTCCTTATCTACAGAAAAGAAGCCTTTATATATGTAAGTGGCTATAGAATCACAAAAAATATATGGTGGAAAATGATAATAATTGATCTTTATAGAATGATAATCGGATTTGTGGGAAGTGTTTTCTGGATTTCATTTTTTAGGGAACTTACCCTTTGCTTTAATAGTTATAAGTTCCCTATTTTGTCAGCCTTTGGAAAATACAGCCTTGGCGTATATCTAATCTCCGGCTATACCACAATCCTGATTATGCGACGATTTACGGATAGCCTCTCCTACAGCATACCCAGAGTAATTCTGGAAACTGTGGTTATTGCCACTTTCTCTTTGGCAGTGACGGTAGGAATGTCCAAAATACCTTTTATTAAAAGGATTGTGGGAAAATGAGAGTAAGTACGCCACGCATTTTATATAAAATCTTCTTACTCTGAGAACTGTATTTTGCTATTGTTTACTGCCATAATTTAAAGCTTTCTTACTTCTGGCAGTTACATTTAGCCATTGTTTACTGCCATAATTTTACTTTTATCGACTATAGCAGTATCTTTCCCGGTAAAATTACTGCTATAAACTGGATGTTCATATATATAGCAGTAAACGCCTGGATATCATTACTTCCATATATCAAATATTTCTCACTTTGGCAGAAAATATTTAATTTTTATACTGCTAAATCTTCGAATTATATTTATATGGCAAAAACAAAGAGATAAAAACTATATACCCTTTAGATGTTACTTTTTATATTGCTCATAGCACCATTTTGCAATATCTTTGATTAAAGCCTTGGGGAGTGGCTTTGAGTAAGGCAATCTGATTGTTCCTTTACTCACATCATATTCAGCCAGTCTGTCAGCAAATACAGTTGTTGCTTCTCCGCCCGGATAAAGTCCGAGGTGTTTTTTTGATGCTGCAAAATGAATAATATTTCTTCCTTTCCACAAGGTTGGCATACTCCAGGAAATCTTTTCCTCTGCATCCGGTATAGCCGTATGGAGTATTTGCAAAATTTCATACAAATATGGTCTTACACTTTCATCCTGTTCACTAATATACTGCTCGATTGTTTCAATCTTTCCACAGTAATGTCCCTGCTCCTCATGTTTAAAGCTACGACCACATTTCGGACACGTCCACATCTTCATTCTCCTTTTATCACACTATTTTCCAATAGAAGTGAGTGCACATCTGGAAAGCTCGATTTCATCCTCATCTTCCACTCCTGTTTTTTCAAAGCCCGCTTTTATATACAATTCTAACGCTCTAAAATTATCCTTATTGCAGGTAAGAGAAATTTTGTCTGAACTTCCAAAGGGGTTTGTTTTTATATAAGCTATAATTTGTTCAAGAGCTACTTTGCCATAACCCTTTTTCTGTTGAGATGCATCAATCATCATATGCCAAATATTATATTCGGATACATCGTAATCATATATTACCATAACATATCCAACCATATCATCGTTATTATAAATTCCAAATGGTTGACACTGCTTACGATAAACATATGCTTGAGCCAGACTACGAATAGGATGAGACACATATTTTTCCTGCCCCTCTCCCAGCTTCAGATTAAATGCATCAATAAAATTTTCCTCTGTAATTTTTCTTAGATTAACCATAAATTCCTCCATAAACTGTTTCAATCTAATTATTAAGTAACGGTCTTGTATGAACATCTATGAAAAACCCAAGATTTAAAAATGCCGTGGCTAATAAACCACGGCAAATCACTTCTCATTATCAAAATACAGCCAAGGTCTTCAAAAGATATTCAGA
>JBHAJK010000065.1:0-8266 GCA_041826605.1 Lachnospiraceae bacterium
TAGCGCAGTCTAAGGGTTTCAAATCTGCTTCTTGTATCAAGGCAGTGCAGGAGTTGCCGGTAGCGCTCCTCGTAATCAAGTTGGCTGTCAATCTCGATATCCATAACAGAGGACATAATGGTAATATCCTCCTGAGTAGCTCTGCTATGGATGGAAATAAGAATATCGCGACGTTCCTCCACGCTATCGGCATCAAGAAAGGCTTCAATCTCAGGCTTTAGAAGAGGATGGGCAGACTCGCAAGCTTGCACAGTGTCAGTACTGTCATTCCGGGCTAAGCCGGAACCAGTGGAATTAGCAGAGTCAGAAGTAGTAGCATCAGCCGAGCCGGAAGCAGTAGCGCCCGCCAAGCCGGAAGCAGTACCAGAAGCAAGAGCATCCGCGGAGCCGGAAGCAGTAGAACTAGCCGAGCCGGAACCAGTAGCACCGAAAGCCTCACTTACCAGTTGAAAGCGCTTTTTCTGGGCGGCATCGGGATATTTTTCCATATCCACATCTGACATAAACATATCCAATGGTCTGAGATATATGTCATAATTTCCATAGAGAGCCTGGTATACCACCATTTCTTCCATGGTTTCTGAATTTTTTGCTATAGTCATTATTTTATAAAGATTGCCTTTAAAATGCCTGTATATTTCATTTGGCTTTGGTCTCATAAATCCTCCCTATTGAAGCAGTAGATGAAAAATCAGTTCGTAATGTGATTTTCAAACTATTTATATTTATCATTTATTTAGAGCTGCTTTCTATAATAAGCAGTTCCACCCCAAGCTCAGGCTTTATATTGCCCTGCTTTATATCAAAATCCACTGTGGCACAGCCCTCCAATACCCTTTGCATTTCAGCTATGGTAAAGCAATCTGTCTGGGGCAAATATTTTCCCACAATATATGGAGACATACCTATGCGTTCTCCAATAGCTTTCGAGGACAGTCCAAGGGACTTCAAATCACTAATCTGTAGCATTATATTAAACTGCCTGTTTATAAGAGAGAGTATTCCAAAGGGAGACTCCTTTAAGCTTAAAAGCTCATGATACATGGAAAGTGCCTGAGATTGCTTTTTTAGTCCGATAAGTCCAATCATTTCAAATATACGATTGGAAAGAATGACGCTGCAGACTGCTTTTACATCTTCCTCTGCAATAACATCCCTGCCTAGAGTATAGGCGAAGAGCTTTTCAAGCTCCATGCTTATATTTACCATATCATCTCCGACAGTTTCAAGCAAAATGTTGATGACATGCTCTGTGGTCTGCTTGTTTTCTGCTTTAATCCTGCCTGCAATCCACTTTTTTAAAGTGTTTTCAGCCTGCTTGGCAAATTCTACCTTTCGTCCCTTTTTATCAATGGCTTTATAAAGCTTTGTACGCTTATCAACATCGCTCTCAATGAGTACAATGACAGTGCTGTCAGGTATATTTCCGCTGATATAATCAGCTAAAGCTTCGCCACCACTCTTTAAAAATCCGGTATTTTCCATAAAAATGACACGCCTGTCAGAGAAGAAGGGCATGGTTTCGGCTAAGTCAATAACCTCAGGTATGGAAATATCCTTGCCCTCATAATAAGAATAATTCATGCTGTCATCATCAGATAAAAGAGCCTCTTTTAATCTGTTTTTAAACTGTAGCCTAAGGTATGCTTCCTCGCCATAGAGAAGATATACGGATTTAAATGTTTGGTTTTGAATATCCTGCAAAAGCTGTTGCATCAGTTGTACCCTGTTAATTTACTAAATTATTATATATCCCTACCATTCTACCATAAAAAAAAAATTTAGGCTAAGAAACAAATAAACCACTCGCTATACGAGTGGTAGAAAACGCTTTATTACAATAAAAAAACTCCCGAATTTAATAATCCGGGAGCTAATTAAGATTTATTTATTCAATAACTCTAATCCAATCCTTTGGAGCTTCAATAACGCCCATCTGGATACCGGTAAGAGTATCATAAAGCTTCTGGGTAATAGGACCCATGGTATCCATGCCGGCGGGCAGGCAGATTTCCCTGCCATGGTCTACAATCTTTCCAACAGGAGATATAACAGCGGCAGTACCACACAGACCACATTCAGCCATATCTGCAAGCTCATCTAAATAAACTTCCCGCTCCTCTGCCTTAAGTCCAAGATATTCCTTTGCAACATACATAAGAGAACGTCTTGTAACAGATGGAAGAATGGAGTCGGACTTGGGAGTTACCACAGTACCGTCCTTTGTGATAAAGAGGAAATTAGCACCACCTGTTTCCTCTACCTTTGTACGGGTCTGAGGGTCTAAATACATATTTTCGGCATAGCCCTCATTATGTGCTGTTACAATGGCATGAAGACTCATAGCGTAGTTAAGTCCTGCCTTAATATTTCCTGTTCCGTGAGGAGCAGCTCTGTCAAAATCGCTAACCTTTATAGTAAGGGGCTTGGCACCACCCTTGAAATAAGGACCTACAGGGGTGGCAAAGGCTCTGAACTGGTAATCATCTGCGGGCTTTACACCTATTACAGGATTTATACCAAACATATAGGGTCTTAAATAAAGTGTTGCACCTGAGCCATAGGGAGGAACCCAGGCAAGGTTTGCCTTTACCAGCTTATCAATAGCATCTATAAATCTATCCTTTGGGAAAACAGGCATTTCAAGTCTTTTTGCAGAATTTTCAAAACGCTCAGCATTTAGGTCAGGGCGGAATACAACGGTTTTACCATCCTTTGTGGTATATGCTTTCATACCCTCAAAGATTGTTTGAGCATACTGTAAAACACCGGCACATTCACTCATGGTAATCATATCATCACCGGTAATCTCGCCTGCATCCCACTTTCCGTCACTGAAGTTTGACACATAGCGAAAATCTGTTTTCATATAACCAAAGCCAAGATTACTCCAATCAATATTCTTCTTTTCCATAATAATCCTCCATTCCGAAGTGCAAGAAAAATTCGCTTAAGTGATTTCTCACACTAAAATCTTCCTGACAAATTAGTCCTTGAATATACACGCAATCTATTGTACGCTTCTTAGTTTAAAAATTCAATTCTAAATCTCAAGAAGTAGGGTAAAATCCGACTAAAAAAAACTAAAAAATATTTGCGAAAACCCTTTCATAAAGTTGCTAAACGTGGTAAATTTAGCCAGGTAACTTTAATATTGTAAACTATGAAAGGAATAATATGTCAGAGCTAAAGAATGTGAACATGAGGGTGGGAACATTGAGTAATGAGAAGCTGGCTAAAGAAGAGCTTTATGAAGAGATTAAGCATCAGGCAGATGCAAAGGTTGGCTTTGTTCATTCTATTGGAATGAAGATAGTGCTGTTTGTGATTATATCCTCTGTGCTCTCTACAATTATTGCCATAAATATATTTATAATGGCGACAAAAGAGGAAACTAGGCGATTTGTTGCCAATAATATGGGAGATATAGCCTCAGCCTCTGCGGCAGTCCTTAATATGGAAAAGATTATGGCAGGCGGAGAGCTTACCTATGAGCAGTATGACAATGTATTGGGTTATGCAAAGGTCAAGGATATGGACAGCTCATATGCGTACCTGACAACACCTGATGGGAAAATGCTGTACCACCCCAATAGAGAGCTGGTAGGTATTGACATTGAACTTGGCATGATTAAGGAGCTGGTGAACCAGATACAGGCAGGAATTACACCGGCAGATGCCACTATTACCTATGATTATGATGGTGTGGCAAAGATTGCAGCCTATAGTATTTTGGAAGATAAAAGTATTTTGATTGTGACCGTTGATGAAGCAGACGCATATAAATTTACAAATACCCTGGCTGTGATTGCCGGAGTATTACTATTAGGAATTGTAGTTGTATTTACAATAGTAGGTATTATATTTGCCAGAATGCTGGTAAATCCCATGGCTACTATTAAGAGTATTATAAATGAAACAGCAAACTTTGATTTTGCATCCAAGAACAGAATGGCAAAGATGCAGAAGCGCAAGGATGAAATTGGCAGCATAGCAAAATCCATCTACGTAATGCGTGTTAATTTAAAAGATGTGGTAAGCCAGATTGCTTCTGCGGGAAATACTCTTTCCGATAGCGTAGGGGCTGTAGATACCTCCAGTGCAGAGATTGACTCTATGTGTACAGGTACATCTGCCACTACAGAGGAATTGGCAGCAGGTATGGAAGAGACTACAGCTTCTACTGAGACAATTCAGAGCCAGATAAATGAAATGCAGAGTGAGGCTATAAATATTAAAAATCTATCGATTGAGGGAGAGAAGCAATCTGACGAAATCAGTATCAGAGCAGAGGAGCTTAGCAATACTACTAAGAAAGCGGATGAGAGAACAACAGCCCTGTATATGGATATGAAGTCAAAGACAGAAACAGCAATTGCGGACTCAAAGGCTGTTGAGAAGATTAACGAGCTGACAGATGCAATTATGGCTATTTCAAGCCAGACCAGCTTACTTGCATTAAATGCCAATATTGAGGCGGCAAGAGCAGGAGAAGCCGGAAAAGGCTTTGCGGTAGTTGCCACAGAAATAGGCTCATTAGCCAGCCAGACCTCTGATGCGGTAAATAATATTAATGATATAGTATCGGTAGTAAATGAAGTAGTAGCGAGAATGGCAGGCACCCTTACAGAGTCCATAGACTTCCTGGAAAATGTGGTTCAGAAAGATTATGCCCAGTTTGGAGAGGTAAGTGAGCAGTACAAGGAGGATGCAGCTACTTTCAAGACCAATATGACCCAGGTGGAGCGCTCGGTATCCAATCTTAATGCAAAGATTGAGATTGTGGCAGAGTCCATAAACGGTATTGCAAGCACTATAAATGAAGCAACTGTGGGAGTAACAGAGATTGCGGGTATGACCTCCGATATTACCAACAGTACAGCTCTTAATAGAAGCGCGGTAACAGAGTGTATGGAGGCTGTTGAGACATTAAGAGGTATTACGGCTAAATTCCATATGTAATAGTAAAAAATCAAATTTCATAAGATATAAAGAAAAACTGCAATTTTTTTAAAAGTTGCAGTTTTTTTGTGCCAAAATGAAAATTTTTACTTCCCAATGCGTGCTAAATGTGGTACTATAATACTACTTTTTTCGAAGTAAATTAAATTCATAAATAAGATAGAAGGAGTGAAAAACTTATGGCTGAAAAGAGTATTAAGACAGTGGATGTCAAAGGGGATACAGTGGGGAAAGTAACTGAAAATATAGAGGATATTAAGAAAAAGGCCTATGCAAAGGTACCTTTTAGCCGTTCCCTTGGTATGCAGATTGCTATTTTGGTAGCAGGAGCGGCAGTAATAGCTACAGCTATTGCCAGTACTGTATTTGTGCGACTTTCAAAGAGTGAGAGTAAGGAAGCATTGGAGCACGAAATGGCAGATATGACTCGTGCTTATGGTCAATTAGTGGACCGAGAGCTTGAAGACCATGATGTAATACCCTATGAGAGTTATCACGCCATGCTTTCAGAGGTAAAAATTGCAGGTATGCCCAGTTCCTACTCATATATTGTAGCTACTGATGGAACAACCCTTTATCATGCAGATAAGTCAAGACTTGGTACAGATGTACCCCTTGATTTTGTAAAAGATTTAGTAGCTAAAATTAATGCAGGTCAGACACCTGAGGATGCTATAGTAAATTATGTGTATAATGATGTAAAAAAGGTAGCATCCTATAGTATACTCAATGACAATACTATTCTGGTACTTGTAGTGGATGAGGATGAGGCATACGATTTCCAGAATAGAATTACTAATATGTCCATAATTTTCATAATTATAATGGCAATAATTTCTTCGATTTGTGCGGTAATATTTGCCAGCGCAATGACAAAGCCTATGGGAGTTATTAAAGACCTTATAAATGAGACTGCCGACTTTGACCTTGCATCCCAGAGAAGAATTGCAAAGATGCGCAAGAGAAAAGACGAAGTGGGAAGTATGGCACATGCACTTTTCTATATGCGCGAGAATTTGAAGCTTGTGGTATCGGATATTACAGAGTCAGGAAATACTCTTACTGACAGTGTAAATGCTGTCGAGGCATCCAGCGTAGAGATAGACTCTATGTGCACCGACACATCTGCTACCACAGAGGAATTGGCAGCTGGTATGGAGGAGACTACAGCCTCTACTGAGACAATTCAGAGCCAGATTCATGATATGCAGACAGGTGCTACCGAGATTAAGGCACTGTCAAATGCAGGCGAGCGCCAGGCATTAGAGATAAAGGAAAGAGCAGAAAACCTAAGCGAGGATACAAAGGCTGCATCTAAGAGAACAACAGCCTTATATGCAGATATGAAAGCCAAGACCGAGTCGGCAATCTCCGACTCAAAGGCTGTTGAGCAGATTAATGAGCTGACAGGTGCTATTATGGCTATTTCAAGCCAGACAAGCTTGCTTGCATTAAATGCTAATATTGAGGCGGCAAGAGCAGGAGAAGCAGGCAAGGGCTTTGCTGTAGTTGCTACGGAAATAGGCTCTTTGGCAAGCCAGACTTCAGAGGCTGTAAACAATATCAACAGTATTGTAGCTGTAGTAAATGAAGTGGTATCAAGAATGGCAAATACTCTTACAGAGTCCATTGACTTCCTGGAGAATGTGGTTCAGAAAGACTATGCTCAGTTTGGAGAGGTCAGTGTACAGTATAGAGATGATGCTATTTTATTTAAGGACAATATGACAGAAGTAGAAAAAGCTATGGCAAATCTTACTGATAAGATAGAGATTGTAGCTGATTCTATAAATGGAATTGCAAGTACAATCAGTGAAGCTACAGTGGGTGTAACTGAAATTGCAGGTATGACTTCTGATATTACAAATAGTACTGCGGACAACAGACACGCTGTTTCAGCCTGCCTTGAAGCTGTAGAAACCTTGAGAGCGATTACTGCAAAGTTTAAGCTTGAGGGATAAAGAAAAAGACTTTTTGCGCATCCTTAGCGGAGCGTATTATGTAATAGAAAATGCGAAGCAATTTAATATTATAAAAAATGCTTCCTGTTTACAGTAAATGTATTCAGGAAGCATTTTTAATTTATACTAAAGGATATTTATCTGTAAGAGTCTTAACAATTTCTCTTGCAGGAGCTACGCCATCGGCTCCATTCTTTACCACAAGTGAAATAGCTTCAGCAATCATATCCATATCCTCACAGTTCATACCTCTGCTTGTTACTGCCGGAGTACCAAGTCTTACACCGGATGTAACAAAGGGAGTCTGAGGGTCATTAGGAACTGTATTTTTATTGGCAGTAATATGTGCCTCATCAAGCAGCTTTTCAATTGCCTTACCGGTAAGTCCCTGCGGACGTAAATCAAGCAGCATTAAATGATTGTCCGTGCCACCTGATACAATGCTAAGACCACGGTTTAAGAGTCCGTTTGCAAGTGCCTGAGCATTATCAATAATGTTTTTTCCATATTCCTTAAATTCAGGAGTAAGAGCTTCTTTAAAGCAAATAGCCTTAGCTGCAATCACATGCATCAAAGGTCCGCCCTGAATGCCGGGGAAGATAGCCTTGTTGAAATTGTACTTATCTGCGGCAGCCTGATTGCACATAATCATACCGCCTCTGGGACCGCGAAGAGTCTTGTGGGTAGTAGTAGTAACCACGTCTGCATAGGGGAATGGACTTTCGTGCTGACCGCTGGCAACAAGACCGGCTATATGAGCAATATCCACCATTAAAACTGCATCTACCTTATCACAGATTTCGCGGAATTTTTTGAAATCAATCTTTCTGGCATAAGCAGAGGCTCCTGCCACAATCATCTTAGGCTTACATTCTAAAGCAATGCGCTCTACCTCATCATAATCCAAAAAGCCATCATCATTAACACCATAAGGAACACAATTAAAATATTTTCCGGACATATTTACCGGAGAGCCATGGGAAAGATGACCGCCGTGGTCAAGATTCATACCCATAAAGGTATCTCCGGGATTAAGCACTGCAAAAAATACTGCCATGTTAGCCTGAGCACCTGAGTGGGGCTGTACATTTACATAATCGCAACCGAAGAGCTCTTTAGCTCTTTCTCTTGCCAGGTCCTCTACCACGTCCACACATTCGCAGCCGCCATAGTATCTTTTTGCAGGATATCCCTCAGCATACTTATTTGTCAGGGGGCTTCCCATTGCTGCCATAACAGCTTTGCTTACCCAGTTTTCAGAAGCAATAAGCTCGATATGGCTGTTCTGTCTTTGTTGCTCGTCCAAAATCGCCTGAGCTATTTCGGGGTCAACCATCTTTACA
>JBHAJK010000066.1:0-20486 GCA_041826605.1 Lachnospiraceae bacterium
AAGGACGGTACTGTCAGGGAAGTGAAAGCGCTTAAAAGCAGGGATGACAGAGTGAAGCTTATAAGCTTTTCAAGGAATTTTGGAAAAGAAGCTGCCATCTATGCCGGATTTGAGAAAGCACAGGGAGACTATGTGGTAATGCTGGGTGCGGATTTACAGGATCCTCCTCACCTTTTGCCGGAGATGTTTGGATATATTGATGAGGGCTATGACTCGGTGGCTACAAGACGTGTAAGCAGAAGGGGAGAGCCGCTTATCAGAAGCTTTTTTGCGAGAAAATTTTATAAATTAATGAATAAAATAAGCAAAACGGATATTGTTGACGGGGCAAGAGCCTATCGCCTCATGACCAGACAGGTGGTGGATGCCATCCTTTCCCTGAACGAGTACAATCGTTTCAGCAAAGGTATTTTCGGCTGGGTAGGCTTCAAAACAAAATGGGTGGAATTTGAAAATGTAGAGCGCCTGAGAGGAGAAACCAAATGGAATTTCTGGGGGCTGTTTCTCTACTCTTTGGAGGGAATTATTGCTTTTTCCACCTTTCCTCTGGCGCTTGCATCCTTTTTGGGCGTGCTCTTCTGCGGGCTTTCTTTTGCCTTGATATTGGCTATACTTATACGCTCTATCTTTTGGCAGGACCCGACCAGCGGCTGGCAGTCCCTTGTATGTATAATTTCACTTATAAGCGGTGTGCAGCTTTTGTGTATCGGTATTTTGGGACAGTATATGTCCAAAACATATTTAGAGGTAAAAAACAGACCTAAGGAAACGCTGATTAAATCGCGTTTCATGCTGAAAGTAAAGCTCTATTATGATAAAATAATGGTATCAAGAAAAGGAGGTGCGTTCCTATGAAACAACAGACTTTCACTGATGTTTAATACTCCAGACGGAAAAAGAAAACTCGCCGCGAGAAGTTCCTTGATACCATGAACCAGATGGTCCCTTGGGGACATTGGATTGACCTGATAAAGCCATACTATCCTTCCGGCCAACGTGGCCGTCCTACAAGAGGTATCGAAACCATGTTGCGCATGTACCTTATGCAGAACTGGTTCAACCTTTCCGATGCCGGTCTGGAGGATGCGATCTATGACAGCTATGCTATGAGGTCGTTCATGAACATAGATTTTTATAAGGAACAGGTTACGGATGCCACCACCCTCCTGAAGTTCCGCCATCTTCTGGAAGAGCATCATATCGGGGAACAAATCTTCGCCGATGTTAATTCCAGGTTGGAAAAATGTGGTTTGTTCATGCATGGCGGTACCATTGTTGATGCCACAATCGTTCACGCACCCAGCTCAACAAAGAACAAAAATGGTGAGCGCGATCCCGAAATGCACCAGACCAAAAAGGGCAACCAATGGTATTTCGGCATGAAGATTCATTCCGGTGTCGATGCCGGCAGTGGGTATGCCCATACCATCACTGCGACTTCAGCCAATGTCCATGACATTGACGAGGCAGCTAAGCTGATTCGTGAAGATGACGAAGTCATGTATGGTGATTCCGGGTACAGTGGCATGGCCAAACGTCCGGAAGTGCAAGCCAGCGAACACCTTTCCGGTATGGAATACCGAACTAACGTGCGGCCAAGCAGTATTAAGGTTCCTGATAGCTACAAAGGCATTAACTGGGACAAGGAGATTGAGAATCGCAAGTCAACAACACGGTGCAAGGTTGAGCATCCGTTCCTTATAGTGAAGCGGCAGTTCGGATATGCCAAGGTAGCATACCGTGGGCTTGCCAAAAACTTCAATCGTTTCAATGTACTGTTTGCCTGCGCCAATCTTGTGATGTGTGCCAGAGCCGGGCGGTCAGAAGAATTTTGCAGGGCGTAGTGCGCCCATTTATTGGAAAACACGGAAAACGGAGGCCGGTATAGTGCTTTTAAAGGCTAATTTCCAGAGAAAATTCATTCTCTGACAAATAAATGCAGCTGGCATTTTGCAAAAATCATT
The DNA here is from genome assembly GCA_041826605.1 of Lachnospiraceae bacterium. Classification (GTDB taxonomy): domain Bacteria; phylum Bacillota; class Clostridia; order Lachnospirales; family Lachnospiraceae; genus Colinaster. The sequence continues at coordinate 1,965 of JBHAJK010000066.1, forward strand.
TTTAAAGTAACGGGAGCCGCTATAAGGTTAATTGCTCAGCGTTTCCCTAAAGACCTTTAAGGAGCAGAGTGAAAGCTTCGGGCTTACGTTTTTTATGTTTATGAGTCTGGGACTGTATTTTAGAACCTTTAACACCGTGAGATATTATTTTGCTCTGGGTATTGCGCTGTATTCTCTCAGGCATCTGGTTAACATAAAATTCAAAAGCACCTTCGGCTCGGGGCTTAAGGGCTTTATAAGAGCCAACAGGGTGCCTCTTTGGGATTTAACAGGCTTTGTGGCATTAATTGCTTTTGCTTCCCTTTTCCACAAGAGTGTGCTGGCAGTTATTCCCATGTACCTGATATGCAGGCTTGAGCTAAACAAAGGGCTGGTAATGCTGCTTGCCGCTTTCGGTGCAGGAGCTCTGATTTTTCAAAATAAGCTTATGGAGCTGGTGCTTGAGCTGTATCCCTCCTATAAAAATACGATTTACATAGAGGAAAGCCACAGTATTGCGGAAAATGCTCCCGTAATATTACGATGCATTCTGGTGCTGATACTGTGTATTGCCTGCTATAGGGAGACGGTGGCGGACAACAGGGGAAATAGGCTGTATTTCAATATGAATCTTATGGCAATGGGGCTGTATGCCTTCTGCTACTGGCTGCCGCTTGTTACAAGGTTTGGCTACTACCTTATAACTCCCCAGATACTTTTGGTGCCGAATGTGATAGCGGCAGTTAAGAACAGTGAAAAAAAACGAGGTCTGATATTTATCCTTGTATTTACAGGCATAATATATTTTACATATTTTTTGCTGACAGCCTCCGAGGAGGGGGTGCGTGTACTGCCGTACAAAAGCTGGCTTTTCTATGAGAAAAATTGGCTTAATCAGACGGATACCTTCTGATAATCGGATAATCTCTGCAATGCAAAACGGCAAATAAAGTGAGGACTGTTAATGAAATGTCTGATAGTTGATGATGATAAATTTGAAAGAGACGGGATCATCTATCTGATGCAGAGGATGAATTTTCCTCTTGTCATCAGAGAGGCAAGAAATGGCAAGCTGGCACTGGCGGCTTTGCAGCAGGAAAAAATAGATATTGTAATTACTGATATAAAAATGCCTGTCATGGACGGAATGGCCTTTCTCACAGAGGCAAAGAAGATATATCCGGACTGCGTTTACATAATCTACAGCGGATACAGTGATTTCACTTATGCAAAACAGGCAATAAGCCTGAAGGTATTGGATTTTTTGGTAAAGCCTGTTTCCGAAACGGAATTTCATAAAGTAATATCTCAATCCATTCAAATTGTTGAGCAGGAAAATATTTTAAAAGCAGAAAAGTTTTTAATCTCAGCCTGCAAGGGAGAGGAGGATGACCTTGCAGTAAGCCTCTCCGGCCGTTTCGGACTTTTTGCGGTTGAAAGGTCGGAGCTTTTTGATTTGGAAGACTTTAGCAGCATCATACGCTCTTATAACCGGAAGAATATAATTTTTAAAATTGAAGAATGCCTTTACGGACTGTGGATTGAATCGGACGCAAAAACCATAGAGAAGCTTATGGAAAGCTTTGAAGCGGACAATTTTAAAACTCCGATAGTTTTTTCGGGTAAAATGAGCACCGAAGAAGAAATCAGAAAAAACTGTCCTTTGCAGCTTGATTTTGTCAAAAGCAGTATTTTTTCAGTAAAAAGGAAATTTTTAATGCCGGATGAGTGGGCTGTAACCGAACCGTTTTTTGACAATATAGCAACTGATGAATTTGCAGAATATCTGAAGAGGGCTTGTTTTGTTACTCAAAAACTTCTGAAACAAATTGAGCTATTATTGGAGGGCGGTACTTACAATATAAAAAATCAGCTTTTGTCCGCCGGCAGCATTGAGGATTTGATTAAACTGTTTGAAGAAACTATTTTAACGGGTGACGACAAGCTGATAAAAGAGGTTAAATCATATATAGCTCAAAACTATCAAAAGGAAATCAGCATTGAAGACATTGCAGCTGCCGTCTTTTTAAATTCCAGCTATTTATGCACTCTTTTCAAGAAGAGGACGGGAATAACAATAATACAATATCTTACGGATTATAGGATTAAAGAGGCGTGCGCCCTTTTAAAGGAAGGCAGACTAAAAAATATTGAGGTTGCCAATAGGGTGGGGTATAAAAATATATCTTATTTCAACATGGTATTTAAGGCAAAAATGCATACTACGCCCAGTGGCTACAGAAAGGAGTTTTGTCATAAAAGATAAATATAAAGGCTTATTTTTGCTGACTGTATCACTTATATTTATAATTCTCGGAATACTGCTGTATCGACAAATGCGTTTGCAGCAGAAGGAATCTCTCAAAAAAGGATATTGGGAAAAGCTCGAGCAATACTCGTATACCTTGGACAAGGGTATATCGGAGTCGGAACGGATTTTACATTATATATCAAGAAACCCTGTGGTGCAGAAAGTGCTTCAGGACAAATACGATACCTTTCTTGAAGCAAATAATGAGGTAAATGACAATGTGGAAACCTACTTCTGGTATCTTACTACCAGTCGAAACAGCATGGTTGATGAGCTCAGCATATATTCGTTTAAAAGGGGAGTCAGTGCAGGGCATTTTATTTTTGGCTTGGGAGAGGTTTCAAAAGAAGATTGGTATGAAAGGCTTGTTAAGGATAAGGAGCGTTTCTTTATTGCCGATGGGGGAGAGTTAATTCTTATATATCCGGTTTATCAGGTGAATTCCTTTAAGCTGATAGGCGCTATTAAGGCTAAGCTTGATATTCAGAAGCTGACCGAATTTATAAAAATTTCCTCATTAAACAGCGGCTGCCAGCTGAGGCTGGGAGAAGAGGTTTTAATACAAAAGGGAGGCTGCTTAAGTGATTTAAAAATTGAAAAGCTAAGTGACATATCGGGCATGGAGCTTGTATATTTTATTGAACCCATACCCGTATTTGAGGGAACGCTTATGATGCTGGGGCTTGTATTTTTAAGCACTGTAGCTGTCATAGGTTTTTTTCTTATTTACAACAGCACAATAAACAAAAATCATCAGGAAATTATTGCGGCACAAAAGAAGGAGGAATATTTGCACTCGCTTGTGCTTAAGGCACAAATAAGCCCCCATTTTTTGTATAATGTTATGTCGATGATTAATTGGAAGGCAAAGTACAGCGGTCAGGAGGATATAGGCAGGATATGCAGGGAGCTTTCGGATTTTTATCGTACTGCTCTGAATAAGGGACAGGAGGAGATTACAATCCATGAGGAGCTGCTTAATATTGAAAGCTATCTGAAGCTGAAGCAGCATTTGGTGGAAATTCCGTTCAGCTACGAGATTGATGTGCCGGAGGAATTGAAAAATATTAAGATAATCAATTTTATTTTGCAGCCTATTGTGGAAAATGCCATTATCCATGGTATAGGAGAGCTGGAAGGCGGAGGGCATATACGAATAACCGTGGAGGAAGAGGATGATATTTTTATAACCGTAGAAGACAATGGTGGAAAAATTGTGTCAAGGTCGGATTTTTTCGGTAACGAGAAGGGCTATGGCATTCATAATGTTGATGCAAGAATACGCTTTAAATACGGAGAAAATTATGGAATTTTTCCTGAAAGAATATCTAATATGACAAGAGTTATTGTAAAGGTGGGTAAAAATATCCAAAAAAAATGTTAATATCCAAAAAAAATAGTATTTAATACACAAATGCCGTATGGAATAATACTGTTAAAGAAAGGAGGACCGATATGAAAAAGATAATTTCGGTTGGAATGGCAATAGTAATGTCATTGGGAATGTTAACAGGGTGCGGCAATACTCCCGCTGCAAAATCTGACAGTGCCGGCGGCAGTGTAAAGGAAGCAGAGGCTTCAAAGGAAAATGCCTCTGCGGAGAAAACAAAAGTAAGGATGATGTATTGGAATAAGGAAGAAACGGTTGCTCCGTTTTTGGAGCTGGCGAAGGAAAAGCTTCCGAACATTGAAATTGAATTTAACTTTGTGGCGGTGGATCAGTTTAACGGAACTCTTGAGACTCAGCTGCAGGCCGGGGAAGGTCCCGATATTCTGCCTACAGGCGAGAAAGAGGATCATGTTAAGGCAGGATATCTGCTTGATTTGACTGAGGAGGATTTTATTAAAAACTATTCTGCCGCTTCGCTTGATTCTATTGCAGTGGACGGAAAGATATACGGCATTCCCGGAATTTCATGGTTCGAGGGAATTTTCTACAATAAAGAAATTTTTGAGGCCAACAATATAGCTGTCCCCAAGACCTTTGATGAAATGATGGAGGCCCATAAGCAGCTTAAGGCAGCAGGCGTGGTACCTCAGGCATGGGGAGCAAAGTCATGGGAGCCTCTGGCAAAAAGCCCTCTGGGACTGGCTATAGTTGATTATCTGCAGACACCTGACGGAAACGGCTTTGACGCTTCCATAAGAACGGGTGAAGGAAAATTTGCAGATTCAAAACTGAAAGATTCCATAAACACATGGCTGCAGTATGTGGACAACGGATATATAACAAAGGATATGCTGCAGATAGACTATGACACGGCTCTAAAGGAATTTGCTACCGGAAAAGCGGCAATGTGGGAAAGCGGCCCATGGTCTATTAATGCGATACTTGAAACTAATCCTGATTTAAAATTTGATATGATGCCATTTGTGGGAACAAAAGAAGGAAACGAATATCTTATAGGCGGTCCGGGAGTAACCTTTGGCGTAAATGCAAATTCTGAAAATCAGGAAGCGGCCTTGGAAGTACTGAGACTGATGGCAACACCTGAGGGACAGCAGGCGTTGTGCGCAGGCTCACCCGGTAGCGGTTCATTCTTACAGGGTGCGGATATTCCTCTTCCTGAGCAGTTCGAAGGCGTTAAGGAGGTTCTGAATGCCGGAAGGGTATACTGCCCGTGGTTTGTATGGAAGGGCAGTGATGCTTACAATGAAGCTCTCGGTAAGGGAATGCAGGAGGTTATCCAGGGCAATATGAGCGTGGATGAAGTACTTGAGATGATGGATCAAAAGGTTGCGGAGCAGATGGCTCAAAGAGAATAAAAGCTGCACTGAGTGCGAAGAAAAGAAGGCAGCAATGCCTTCTTTTTATTAACAACAGGGATGAATATAATATGAAAAATAAAAGAAAGCTAATAGAAAATTTAAAGTATCAAAGTCTGTTGATACCGGCATTGCTGCTGTATATTGCATTTGTTGCAATACCGTTTATTTCCACCTTTTTCTTCAGCATAACCAATTTTAACAGATATCATCTTACGGACTATAAAATCATAGGCTTTAAGAATTATGCTCAAATTCTGAAAATGGATATGCTTAAGCTGGCGCTGGGCAACTCAATAAAATATGCTTTGCTCATGACCTTGTTTCAATCTTTAATCGCCATACCGCTGGCAGTGCTTTTAAACAGAAAAATACGACTGGGAAATGTTTACAGAGCTGCTTTTTTCCTACCTGCAATGTTTTCGCCTCTGGTGATGGGATTTTTATGGCAGGTCATGATGGGACCTCAGGATAAGGGACTTTTAAACAAGCTGCTCATATGGCTGAATTTGCCTGCATTCGATTTTTTGAGCAGTCAGCATGGTTTGTATTCAATCATAGTCACACAGGTTTGGCAGTGGGTAGGCTGGGCTGTAGTAATCTATCTGGCAAATCTACAGACTATCTCTGAGGACATGATAGAAGCAAGCAAAATCGACGGAGCCAATGATATACAGATATTTTTCAGGATAACTCTGCCGCTTATGCATCCTGCGGTTACGGTTGTATTTGTAAGCTCTCTTGTGGGAGGCTTAAAGGTATATGATATCGTGCAGGCAATGACAGGCGGCGGTCCGGGCTATTCGACGGAAACGATAATAACGGGAATGATAAAAACAGGCTTTACCGAGGGAAATCACAGTGTAGCGGCAGCATACGGTGTTGTATTTTTTGTTTTGGTAATGCTGTTTACGATGATTCTTTTAGGTCTTTTGAAAAAGTGGGAAAGGGCGGTATCCTAGATGAAAAATGAAAGAAAAACTAACCTGATAATTTCAGCAGCTCTGTTTCTTCTGACATGTATTTGGATGATACCTGTTTATTATATGGTGGTGTCGACATTTAAAACAGGCTCCGAGGTCGCTGCTTCACCCTTGGGGCTACCTTCTCATATAAGCTTTGACAGCTATATAGAGGCGTTTAATAATATGGAATTTCCGAGAGCATTTGCAAACACAATTTTTATTGCAACCATGAGTGTTGCCGTTAATTTAGTTGTGAGTACGCTGGCGGCATATACTCTTTCAAGAAGAAACAACAGAATGAATAATATGATATATATGTTCTTTCTTATGGGCATGATGGTTCCGATACAGATGGGACTTTCAGCATTGTATAAGGTCATGAGCGTGCTGAATTTGGTGAACAGTCCCTTTGCGGTCATATTGATAAATGCATCCGGCAGTACAATAAGCTCAATATTCCTGATTAAATCATTTATTTCCTCTGCAATACCGATTGAAATAGAGGAGGCGGCAAGGATTGACGGCTGCGGAGTTTATTCAATACTGATCAGAATAATTATACCGCTTCTAAAGCCCATATTGGCTACCGTAAGCATTATTGTCATGCTGGGAACATGGAATGATTATTTGAATCCTTCGTTATTTTTGCACAGCAGAGAAAAGGGAGTTATTTTGCAGGAGGTGTACAGAAATGTAGGACAGTTTTCCACTGATTGGGCAAGCTTATTCCCTATGCTGGTTTTAGGTATCCTGCCGCTTACTCTTATATATATATTTATGCAGAGATTTATTATAAGCGGTGTGACACAGGGCTCTGTTAAAGGATGAGATATGAAGATAAAAAGAATTGACGGAGAGCTTTGGTATCCGGCAGTCAGCGAATATGGCATGGATATGCCGTATGGTGATGACTATGAGGGAACGCTTTCCTTAAAAAATAACGGCACAGCCAATCAGATGGTTCCCCTGCTGCTGAGCAACAAGGGGCGCCTTATATATGGAAGGGGCGGCTTTGAGGCCGCTTTTCAGAGGGAAGAAATTGAAATTATAGGAGATGCCGACTTTGTATGCGGGCTTAAGAGCTTAAGAGGGGCATTTGAATATTATACGGAAAACTATTGCAGTCTGCCTATGGATATCCCTGCCGAATTTATTAAAATGCCGATTTACAATACATGGATGCATGCGCCGTTTAATGTTACGCAAAAAAAGGTTCTTGAATATGCGGAGGCGATTTTAGACTTGGGTATGCCTGCCGGAATTATAATTATCGACGATAAATGGTCAAAGGAATACGGCGATTGGGAATTTGACGATGAAAAATTTGAAAACCCCGTTGAAATGATTTCAAAGCTGCATGAAATGGGCTTTTTGGTAATGCTCTGGGTGTGCCCTTATGTAAGCTTTGAGTCTGAAGCATTTAAAACAGGCATAAAGGAAGGCTGGTTGCTTGCAGATGAGCCGGACGAAGCATATCGGCTGGAGTGGTGGAATGAAACTTCCGCCTGCATTGATTTGAGAAATAAAAAGGGAACAGGCTTTTTGAAAAATGCTTTTGATAAGCTTTGTGCTCTTGGTGCGGATGGCTTTAAATTTGACGGCGGAGACAGTCGATATTACAGAGAAGAGGACAATCCGGATTTGCAAAGTCGCCTGTGGGCGGAGCTTGCCTCAGATTACAGATTTAATGAGGTAAGAGCTGATTTTGACACGGGTGCGTTTTCCATATTTGAACGCTTGTCGGATAAAAGGCACAGCTGGGGCAGGAATGGCATATCTTCAATGCTTCCGTCCGCCTTTGCGCTGGGTCTGGGGGCACATCCCGTATTTGCACTGGACATGATCGGAGGCGGCGAGGTTAAGGACATAAGCGAAAATACGGCTCTTAAAGAAGAAATTTTTCTGGCGCATTGTCAGCTTGGAGCACTTATGCCCAATATGCAATTTTCAATATTGCCTGATAAGGTTTTAAAAGGCGGAATGTCAACTTTGCTTAAGCTAATGGACCTTAGAGGTGAATACTCAGAGTATATGGAGGAGCTTTGGAGAGAGGCAATGGAAAAGGGCACGCCCATAATACGGCTCTTGGAATTTGAATTTCCGGATGAAAATTTCGGACATATATTGGACAGATTTATGTTTGGAAGCCGTTACCTGATAGTTCCGGTAACAAGGGAGGGAGAAGATAAAAAGAGCATTACCCTGCCGACAGGGACATGGAAATACAAGGACAGGATTTATAAGGGACGAAGCAGCATTATCATTGATATGTCACTTGATGAGCTTGTTGTGTTGGAGAAAACAGATGATTGAAATTTTAAATGAATGCTATCGCCACGGATTGGACGTAAGGGAAAGCTTTAGGCTTGAAGACCTGGATTTTTACGAAAATTCTTTTGTCGCATTTCAGATAGTTATTACGCTTGAGGAAGCTGCCGTGATTTCCCTTGCCGATACCTTTGAGTATTCACCGCAAAACCTTCCGAATTATGAGCTTAAAGCTCCGGGAGAGATATTTTTTGTAAAGCCGGTCAATACCGAAAGGGGTCTGATGTGGGACAGACTGGCAAAGGAGAGCTTTTATGCTGCCAAAGCTCATGAAGATGTGGTTTTGCTGGTATATTTGGAAAAATATTTTCCCGAAATCGAGGTTTGTCTTTGGAGACGTGAACGGAATAGGGCAGCCGTTTTAAAGGAAGCCTGTGCAATCAAATGCTTTCACAGGGGCAAAATAAATTTATCACGGAGGTATATACAGCTATGGCAGCATCCGACAACAGTCGCACGTCATTATAAGGTTAAGCCGTATTCGGAAAAGCATTTTGACATTCTGGACGGGTATCTTAAGGCGCTGGGAGAGATAGGACTGTGTTCAATTACCGCAGTTTTAAGTGATGCGCCATGGAATGGGCAGATACCTTTGCTTAAAGGAAAATATATTTCAAATATTTTTGAAAATAATATGTTAAGGGTGGAAAGAAATCCTTTGAGCATTGATTTTAGCGCATTGGATAAATATATTGACATGTGCAGAAAACACAATATAGGACCGGAAATAGATATTTTCGGCTTAATAGGCGTTTGGGAGCGGGATTTTCCGGAAATAAGCACAACGACGGGTGATTTGCAGGGAAATGAAATCGATGCTTATATTGACGCCGTATATTCCCATTTTGTAGAGAAGGGATATGCGGAAAACAGCTTTTTATGCATAGATGAGCCAAAGGATGTCAATAAGCTGATTGAGCAGCTGCAATATATAAAAAAGCACTGTCCGATGTTTAAAATCAAATGTACTTTTGACAATGAGGCTGTATTTGCTGAGATGAAGGATGAGGTGGACAGGAGCATTCTGTCTTTTTTCAGGGCCTGTCAAATGGAGGGAGGAGCCGACAGCTTTTATGTTTGCTGCGGACCGGAGGAGCCGAACAGCTTTACCTCCAGCCGGTTAATTGAAATAAGATCTCTGGCATATATAGCGAAAAAACTCAATATTCCATATTTTTTGCGCTGGGCATGCATTGCGTTTACCGATGCCCCCAATGAAGAGTCAAGGTTCGGTGAATTCAGAGGCGGAGATACGTATTTTTTGTATCCGTCCGATAACGGAGGGGTAAGTATAAGTCTGCGCCATTTGCAATTCAGAAGACTGTGGGAGGAATTTTCTCTGCTTGAAAATGCTGCCGACAAATATAAGGAAGCTTTTAATATTGCATCGTTAAAGGATGTGATCATAGACGACAGCACGGTTACACCCGACTTTATAAAAACGGATTATGAAATATACAGAAAATTACGGGCTGAATTCGTAAAGATATCCGAAAGTTGTTCAAAGAAATAGGAAGCTGTGTAGCAGTTGCCCTTATAAGGATGAGTTCTATGAGACTCTAGCAAATATCCGCAAGCTACAAGTACAGCTGGAATAGCAATTATTAGCGAACCTTGAAAGCTCAATAACTACTCAAAAAATTGCACGATAGGGATTTTATACCCTTTTGACAAGCAAATAAGATTAGCTCAAGCTGCATGGATCAAATTTAATGGTTCGTGGTGCAGTTTTTAGTTCAGATACTGCTCCGTGAATAATTCGGGATAAATACTGATATTTTGGCGACTTTGAATTTTACATATTCAGAGTCGCCATTTGTATTTACGCATATTTCCTTTTTTGAGGCGATGTGCTAAAATATAATGAATTGTGGGTTATTGTGCCCATTTGAAGCCTAAAATGCGGGGAAAGCCCGTTTTAAAGCAATATATATGGAAAGGAAGCAGGAAAATGTATAATTCAGTTGATACAAATCTGAATTTTGTTGACAGAGAGAAAAAGACCTTAGAGTTTTGGAATGAGAATGATGTATTCCGCAAAAGTATGGAGCAGAGAAAGGATGGCCCCACATATACATTTTATGACGGACCTCCCACAGCCAACGGAAAGCCACATATAGGTCATGTGCTTACCCGTGTGATTAAGGATATGATACCCAGATACCGCACCATGAAAGGCTATATGGTACCCAGAAAAGCGGGATGGGACACTCATGGACTTCCGGTGGAGCTTGAAGTGGAAAAGCTTTTAGGCTTAAACGGTAAGGATCAGATAGAAGAATACGGTATGGAGCCCTTTATTGATAAATGTAAGGAATCTGTATGGAAATATAAGGGTATGTGGGAGGATTTCTCAGGTACTGTTGGATTTTGGGCAGATATGGATGAGCCCTATGTAACATACCATGATGACTATATTGAGTCTGAGTGGTGGGCTCTCAAGGAAATCTGGAACAAGGGCTTGCTCTATAAGGGCTTTAAGATTGTACCCTATTGCCCCCGTTGCGGTACTCCTCTTTCTACTGCTGAGGTTTCACAGGGATATAAGACTGTTAAGGAGCGCTCTGCCATCGTAAGATTTAAGGTGGTGGGAGAAGATGCTTATTTCCTTGCATGGACAACAACACCCTGGACACTTCCCTCCAATGTAGCTCTTTGTGTAAACCCGGCTGACGAATATTGCAAGGTAAAGGCGGCAGATGGAAATGCTTATTATATGGCTAAGGAACTCCTTGATACAGTTTTGGGCAAGCTAAAAACTGAGGATACACCTGCCTATGAAGTTTTGGAAAACTATATAGGTAAGGATTTGGAGCGCAAGGAATACGAGCCGTTATTTGAATGTGCTAAGGCTGTAGCTGACAAGCAGAACAAAAAGGGATTTTTTATTACCTGTGATGACTATGTAACAATGTCAGACGGTACAGGTATCGTTCATATAGCACCTGCTTTCGGCGAGGATGATGCAAATGTAGGCAGAAATTATGACCTGCCTTTTGTTCAGTTTGTTGATGGCAAGGGAGAAATGACAGCAGAAACTCCTTTTGCAGGACTTTTTGTGAAAAATGCAGACCCGGAAGTATTAAAGGACTTGGATAGCAGAGGTCTTTTACTTGACGCGCCGAAATTTGAACATGAATATCCTCACTGCTGGAGATGTGACACTCCTCTTATTTACTATGCAAGAGAGAGCTGGTATATCAAGGAAACAGCAGTAAGAGACGATCTTATCAGAAATAACAATACTGTAAATTGGATACCGGAGTCCATTGGAAAGGGACGTTTTGGCAACTGGCTTGAGAATATTCAGGACTGGGCTATTTCCCGTAACAGATATTGGGGTACTCCATTAAACATTTGGGAATGTGAATGCGGACACAGAGAATGTGTAGGTGGCAGAGAAGAGCTTAAAGCCTTAAGTGGCGATGAAAAAGCTCTTACTGTAGAGCTCCACAGACCATATATTGACGAAATTACCATGAAATGCTCTAAGTGCGGTGGCACTATGCAGAGAGTGCCGGAGGTTATTGACTGCTGGTTTGACAGCGGTGCTATGCCTTTTGCTCAGCATCATTATCCATTTGAGAATAAGGAGCTTTTTGAGGCTCAATTCCCTGCCCAGTTTATTTCAGAGGCGGTTGACCAGACAAGAGGCTGGTTTCATTCTCTTATGGCAGAGTCCACCCTGCTCTTTAATAAGGCACCATATGAAAATGTTATTGTTTTAGGCCATGTTCAGGATAAGGACGGACAGAAAATGAGTAAGTCCAAGGGAAATGCAGTAGATCCCTTTGATGCATTGGAAAAATATGGTGCAGATGCAATTCGCTGGTATTTCTATATAAATTCAGCTCCCTGGTTGCCTAACAGATTTCATGGAGATGCTGTGGTAGAGGGACAGAGAAAATTTATGGGTACTCTTTGGAATACCTACGCGTTCTTCGTGCTTTATGCCAATATTGACAGCTTTGATGCTACAAAATACACCTTGGATTACAGCTCTCTCACAGTAATGGATAAGTGGCTTCTGTCTAAGTTAAATACTATGGTGGCAGAGGTTGACAATAATTTAGAGAACTATAGAATACCTGAGGCGGCTCGTGCATTACAGGATTTTGTAGATGAAATGAGCAACTGGTATGTAAGACGCGGACGTGAGCGTTTCTGGGCAAAGGGTATGGAGCAGGATAAGATTAATGCCTATATGACCCTTTATACAGCCCTTGTAACCGTGGCTCATGCGGCAGCACCCATGATTCCCTTTATGGCAGATGAAATCTACAGAAATCTGGTATGCAGCATTGATAATAAGGCACCAATGTCAGTTCATCTTTGTGATTTCCCTGTAGCTGATGAAAAGCTTATTGACAAGGAGCTTGAGGCTAAGATGGATGAAGCGGTTAATATTGTAGTTATGGGTAGAGCATGCCGCAATGCTTCCAATATTAAAAACCGTCAGCCTATTGGCAAGATGCTTGTTAAATCAGAGGAAGAGCTTACAGAGTATTTTGTAGAAATTATTGCAGAAGAGCTTAATGTTAAGAATGTAGAATTTACTCAGGATGTTCGTGAATTTACTACATATATATTTAAACCACAGCTTAAAACAGTGGGTCCCAAATACGGAAAGCACCTGGGCTTTATCCAGAAAACACTGGCTTCCCTGGATGGAAACAGTGCTATGGATGAGCTAAAGGAAAATGGCGCATTGATTTTAAATGATGGCGAAGAAATAAGACTTGCCGAAGAAGATTTACTGATAACCATGGTTCAGAAAGAGGGCTATGTAACAGAGGCGGACAATAAACGTACTGTTGTAATGGATATTAATCTTTCTAAGGAGCTGTTGGAAGAGGGTAATGTAAACGAAATTATCAGTAAAATCCAGACTATGCGTAAGGAGTCGGGCTTTGAGGTTATGGATCATATTAAGGTATCCATCCTTAACAATGAAAAGCTTCAGGAGGTTGTAAAGGCTAATGAGACAGCCATTGCTGAAAAGGTATTGGCAGATAGCTTTAGCTTTACAGACGAATATGCAGTGGAAAAATCATGGAATGTTAACGGGGAAGAAGTAATAATCTGTATTGAAAGGTAGTATATTGATGAAAGGAATTACCATTATGCCTAAAAAAACAGACCTAAACTTCAAGTTTAACAGTGAAAGCTTTAAAAAAAGCATTAAGTACAACATCAAAAGCCTATTTAGAAAGAACTTAGAAGAGGCTACAGAGCAGGAGATATTCCAGGCGGTTTCCTATGCAGTTAAGGATATTATTGTAGATAACTGGATGGAAACCCAAAAGGAATATGAGCGCCAGGATCCTAAGCTTGTATACTATATGTCCATGGAATTTCTGATGGGCAGAGCTATGGGTAATAATCTTATAAATCTTAAGGCTTATAAGGAGGCTGCCAAATGTCTTGAGGAGATGGGAATAAATCTTAATCTTATTGAGGACAAGGAGCCGGATGCGGCCTTGGGAAACGGCGGTCTTGGCAGACTTGCCGCCTGCTTTTTAGACTCTTTAGCAACTTTGGGCTATGGGGCATATGGTTGTGGTATTCGTTACAGATACGGAATGTTTAAGCAGGAAATAAGAGACGGTTATCAAATCGAGGTACCGGACCATTGGCTTGAGCATGGCAATCCCTTTGAACTTAGACGTCCTGAATATACAAAGGAAGTAAAATTCGGCGGATATGTAAGTGTATATCAGGATGAAAATGGAAAAAATATATTTAAGCAGGAAAATTATCAATCTGTTAAGGCAGTGCCCTATGATATGCCGATTGTGGGATATGGTAATGGAATTGTAAACACTTTACGTATTTGGGACGCAGAGCCTGTGGAATGCTTTAAGCTGGATTCTTTTGACAAGGGAGACTATCAGAAAGCAGTCGAGCAGGAAAATCTTGCAAGAAATATTGTAGAGGTGCTTTACCCCAATGATAATCATTACGCGGGAAAGGAGCTTAGGCTTAAACAGCAGTACTTCTTTATATCAGCATCTGTACAAGAGGCTGTGGCAAAGTATATGCGTACCCATAGTGACATTAAAAAGCTTTACGAAAAGGCAACATTCCAGTTAAATGACACCCATCCTACGGTGGCAGTGGCAGAGCTTATGCGTATTTTGATGGATGAGTATGAACTGTCCTGGGAAGAGGCATGGGAGGTTACTACAAAGACCTGTGCATATACCAACCATACTATTATGGCAGAAGCGCTGGAAAAGTGGCCAATAGAGCTGTTTTCAAGACTACTTCCCCGTGTGTATCAGATAGTGGAGGAGATAAACCGAAGATTTATTCTTGATATTGAAGCCAGATACCCCGGAGAAACCGGGCTTACGGATGAAAAAATCCGTAAAATGGCAATTATTTATGATGGTCAGGTAAAAATGGCTCATCTTGCTATTGTGGCAGGCTACTCTGTAAATGGTGTGGCAAGGCTTCATACCGAAATACTTAAAAATCAGGAGCTTAAAGATTTTTATGAAATGTTCCCTGAAAAGTTTAATAATAAAACAAATGGTATTACCCAGAGAAGATTTTTGCTTCATGGAAATCCGCTGCTTGCTGATTGGGTAACGGAAAGAATTGGCGAGGGTTGGATTACAGATTTAAGTAAGATGGATAAACTGAAGCCTGCGGCTGAGAATAAAAAGGCCAGAGAGCAGTTTATGACAATTAAATTCCAGAATAAGGTAAGGTTGGCTAACTATATAATGAAGCATAACGGAGTGGAAATTGACCCTAACTCCATATATGATGTGCAGGTAAAGAGACTTCATGAGTATAAGCGTCAGCTACTGAATATACTACATGTTATGTATCTGTATAATCAGATTAAAGAGCATCCGGATATGGAATTTTATCCACGCACCTTTATATTCGGGGCAAAAGCGGCAGCAGGCTATAAAAATGCCAAGCTTACAATTAAGCTTATAAATTCTGTGGCAGATGTGGTAAATAATGATGAAAGCATTAAGGGAAAGCTTAAGGTAGTGTTTATTGAAAATTACCGTGTATCAAATGCAGAAATGATTTTTGCGGCAAGCGATGTTTCCGAACAGATTTCAACAGCCAGCAAGGAAGCGTCCGGCACGGGAAATATGAAATTTATGCTAAATGGTGCTATTACCCTAGGTACTATGGATGGAGCCAATGTAGAGATTGTAGAAGAGGCGGGAGAAGAGAACGCTGTTATCTTCGGTCTCAGCTCAGATGAAGTAATTGCTCTGGAGCATAATAAGAATTATAATCCCATGGATATTTTTAACAGTGACGAGGATATTCGTAAGGTGCTTATGCAATTGGTAAATGGTCAGTATTCCCCGGATGATACGGAAAGATTCAGACCACTTTATAATTCACTGCTTAATACCCAGTCTACTGATGTGGCTGACAGATACTTTATATTAAAGGATTTTAGAGCCTATGCGGATGCACAGAAACGCATTGAAGAGTTCTATAAAGACGGGGACAGATGGGCTAGGGCAGCTATTATAAATGTTGCAAGCTCAGGAAAGTTTACATCGGACAGAACAATTCAGGAATATGTGGATGAAATCTGGCATTTGGATAAGGTAAAGCTTTTTTAATAAAAGCGGTTTTGAAAGGAGGAAATATGATTACACTTTCACAGGGTGGAGCATATCTTATAAATGGCACAGAAATTGTGGCTGATAATAAGGATGCTTTAGCAATTATAAAAAACAAGACAGGTAAGGACGCATCCAAGGAGGATGCTTTACAGGGCACAATAGCCTATGGAATTTTAAATTCTCATAATACCAGTGGCAATATGGATAAGCTGAAAATAAAATTTGATAAGCTTACAAGCCATGATATTACCTTTGTAGGTATTATTCAGACAGCCAGAGCTTCAGGTTTGGAAAAGTTCCCCGTGCCTTATGTACTTACAAACTGCCACAACTCTCTTTGCGCAGTGGGTGGAACAATTAACGAGGACGACCATATGTATGGTCTTACCTGTGCTAAAAAATACGGCGGAATGTATGTACCACCTCATCAGGCGGTTATACATCAGTTTGCCAGAGAAATGCTGGCAGGCGCAGGAAAAATGATTTTAGGCTCCGATTCACACACCCGCTATGGTGCATTAGGCACTATGGCTATGGGCGAGGGTGGGCCTGAGCTTGTAAAACAGCTTTTAAATCAGACCTATGATATTGACAGACCCGGTGTGGTAGGTGTTTATCTGACCGGTGCGCCAAAGCCGGGAGTAGGTCCTCAGGACGTGGCAATAGCACTAATCGGAGCAGTATTTGCCAATGGTTATGCTAAAAACAAGGTGCTGGAATTTGTAGGACCCGGTGTTGCGAATTTAAGTGCTGACTTTAGAATAGGTGTGGATGTAATGACTACAGAAACCACCTGTTTATCCAGCATTTGGCTGACAGATGATAAAATAAAGGAATTCTATGATATTCACGGAAGAAGTGAGGAATTTGCTCCACTTACGCCTGCGGATGTAACATATTATGACGGAATGGTAACCATTGATTTATCAGAGGTAAAGCCTATGATTGCTATGCCATTCCATCCCAGCTATGCTTATGCCATTGAAGATGTAAAAAATAATCTTAAGGATATACTTCATGAAGTGGAGGAGAGGGCAAAGGTCAGCCTTGGAGATAAGGTGCACTTTTCATTACAGGATAAAATTCGTGATGGAAAGCTATATGTAGAACAGGGAGTTATTGCAGGCTGTGCAGGCGGCGGTTTTGAAAATATATGTGCAGCGGCTGATATTTTAAAGGGAAAATATATTGGAGCGGATGAATTTACCTTAAATATTTATCCTGCATCAACACCTATTTATATGGAGCTTATGAAAAACGGCTGTGCGGCTACCTTGCTTGAGACAGGAGCAGTTCTTAAGACTGCATTCTGTGGTCCATGCTTTGGAGCCGGAGATACTCCTGCAAACAATGCGTTCTCCATTCGTCATAGCACCCGTAACTTCCCTAATCGTGAGGGCTCTAAGCTTCAGAATGGACAGATTGCATCTGTGGCTCTTATGGATGCCCGTTCTATTGCGGCAACTGCGGCTAATAAGGGATATCTTACGTCAGCTACAGAGCTGGTGGATGGAGATGTGGGCACATATGCATATCATTTCGACCAGAATATTTATAAAAACAGAGTATTTGACTCAAAGGGTGTACCTGATGAGAGTGTAGAGATTAAATTCGGTCCCAATATAAAGGATTGGCCTGAAATGAATGAGCTTCCTGACAACCTTATGCTCAGAGTGGTATCGGAAATTCATGATCCTGTAACTACTACTGATGAGCTTATTCCATCAGGAGAGACCAGTAGCTACCGTTCAAATCCATTGGGCTTAGCAGAGTTTACCCTTTCCAGACGTGACCCTGAGTATGTGGGCAGAGCAAAGGATATGAGAGCAGTTCAGGAGGATTTAAAGGCTGGAAAGAACCTTTATGAGGATAGACCCGGACTTAAAAATGCTATGGATGCTGTTAAGGCAGTATATCCTGACGCAGAGACTTCAATTGGCTTTGGCTCAACCATATTTGCGGTAAAGCCGGGAGATGGTTCGGCAAGAGAGCAGGCAGCTTCCTGCCAGAAAGTACTTGGAGGCTGGGCTAATATAGCTAATGAGTATGCTACCAAGAGATACAGAAGTAATCTTATGAACTGGGGCATGCTACCATTCCTTATTAAAGAGGGAGAGTTGCCATTTAAGAACCTGGATTATATTTATATTCCCGGAATTAAGAAAGCCATAGAAGAAAAAACAGATGTTATTAAATCCTACGTGGTGCAGGCCGGAAAGCTTAAGGAATTTGATTTAACTGTAGGCGATATGACTGACGAGGAGAGAAAGATTATTCTTGCAGGATGCCTGATAAATTATAACAGGATTTAACAATCAGAAAGTTTGATAATGCTATTTATATAAAAATGCCGATGGTGTCCTGATACCATCGGCATTTTTAACGTGCGCCTAGCAGCGCAAGTTTCTAGCCTGTTGCCATATCTATATGACTGACTGTGCCTGCTCCACTACCGTCCTCATAGAGAAAGAAGCCGGAATTCCTTAGCATGCCACGTGTGCTTCCGTCATTTCCTCTAAGGGTATGACCGGTATTAACATTGCCCAGAAATATAGCACCTACA
>JBHAJK010000067.1:0-4418 GCA_041826605.1 Lachnospiraceae bacterium
AAAACCTGCCACCAACTTTGGCTTTAAGTATTTCAATTCTTTCCGGTATCATGCTCATATACCAATCCAAAAATTCCTGAGCCTGCTTCTTTTTCATATTTCTAAAATTGCCCTCAAAGGGTATATATAATTCTTTGTATTCCATATATTTCTTCCTGTCTTTTTAACACAATAACTTTATAGCAAAAAAACTAACCTCAAATGATGTTAGAATATATTATTTTAATATAGTTTCAATTCTCCCTCTTCACGCCATACCTTTAGTGTCATCTCCGCAGTAAAACTAAAAATTCCATATTCATCATTCACTGAAATTTCTTCCAAAATATTTTCCGCTTCATTTATGTTATATTTCAAAGCTAAGCAGTATGCTGCCGCTTTACTTTTAACTAAAACATTTGAACTTTTTAACAAAGCGTCTATGCATTCTTTTGCAAAATCGATATTTTTTTCAAAATATTTAAAAATTTTCAACAATTTATTTCCCTCTCTGTTGTTTGTTTTATAATCTCCGGTAAGCGTAGCATTGTACATTATTTCTCCACATACTTCATAAATTAATATCACTTCTTCTTTTGTATATTTTTTCATTCTAATCCTCCAAATTTTTTTAAAATATTTATCCCATATTCATATTGTTCTTCATAGCTTTTTCCGGCCAGCCAATTTCTGACAGATAATCCCTCTGTTAAATCCGATGATGTTGTATTATAATACCCTGTTATTTTACTATGAATTGATTTGTCCACAGATATAATATTACTGGTATTATGAATTAATTCAGGCGAAAACCCCGACTTGCTAATCTGGGATTGTTCTACTATATGATGCCATTGTTTTCCATCACCTGCCTTCCCTACACTACCTTTCAAGGCATTAAATGTCTTAAATCCTTGGTCGGGTTCTAAGTTGTTTATTGATGCCTTAGTAAGATTGTTGGCACTACAGCTGTTATTGTTATGCACCAGCACCCCTACATCCCCCACATAGTAGGTATGGGTGTCAAGGACCGCAAAGTTATACACTGTTACAGGCTCATCATGTGTGACCTTTTCCGTCTTTTCTACGGTTGCGGTATCTCCCTCTGATGTAAGAAGTTTATCCCCCTCCTTTAAATCCTTGGCTTCTATTGCTTCTCCATACTCTGTATAAAACGGATGATAGGCGGTTGTTTCTATCTCCTCTGCCTCTAAGGAATTATCGGATGGAGAAATTGTAAGCTTATAAGTTTCATACACCTCTCTTTCATAGATTTCAAGCACGGGGTTCAGTGTGGCTTCACTGTCCGTATCAACGCTCTGCTCTATGCCTGTGGCTTCCTTGGCATAGACCACATCTCCCGGCTTTATGTTTTCTATGGCTATAAGTCCCGCTAAGGTTAAGACTAAGGTTCCCGCCGCAAAGCAGTAAGCTGTCGGATTCTTTGCATACTTTGCTGCTCCTGCCATCGCTCCGCTGGCGGCTCCCGATATTGAGCCTTTACTAAATCCCGCAGCAGCTTCCTCCAGTATTCTGCTTCCTGCTCCATCTAAGGTATCGTGCTCCTCCATATAGCTGAGGGCACCCTTAAATGCTCCTTCTGCCGCTCCTACTGCTGCTCCTAGTAACGCTCCCTTTAAAGCCCCAACAGCTACTGCATATGCAAGTCCACAGGCGGGGAATGTGACTATCGCAGCTACCGCACACAAGGCTATGACCCCCACTCCCACTATTATATTTATCACCGTTTTATGCTTTTCATAAAATGCTGATACCGAGTTTAAAGCCTTACTTGCAAACTGACCTATCGAGCTGTTATCCCATACTTCCTTTAATACCGCTCCCGCACTGTCCAGCTTTGTTCCTATGGCGGTTACCGTCTTTCCTATCGCACTGTTTTTCCATACGGACGATATGTTTTCCGCAGCTTTTCCTATGCTCTTTGAAAGAGAGCTTTCATTCCACCACTCTCCGACTTCCTGCATCGTCTGAGCTGCGGACTGTTTAGCTTCTATTACTAGTCTTAGGCCCTCCTCTGCCTTATCCTTAGCACTTTCCCAGGTCTCATTGACCCATACTTCTACACTTTTTGCCTTAGTAGCAATATAATTGGATACTTCCTCCTTTGCGGCCGCATAACACTCCTTAACGCTTGTATAAAGATTACCTGCCGTTTCTCTTACTGTATTTATTGCATTAGATACATTTCTTACAACCGTCCCGATTATATTTCCTGCTTTATTTATTACAGCCTTTGTCTGATTCACTATATAGGTTTTGGCTGTATTTACAACTGCGCGTGTTGTATTAACCACCTTGGTTGCCGCTGTTTTTACAGCGTTTGTTACTTTCTTTGCAGCATTATTTACCGCCTTGGATGCTGTTTGTACTACATTTCTTGCTGTATTTGCCACTTTCTTGGCTGTACTGGTAACCGCTTTACTCACAGTGGATACTGCACGTGATACTGTTTTTGTTACTGTTTGTGCCGCTGACTTTGCTTTAGACACTATATTTTTCAGTATGCCCGCATGCCCCGATGGATCTTGATAAGAAACCGGATTATTATTTCCATAGGTATAACGGTTTCTGGTTACAGGGTTTGTTTTTTCTCCGGCATAGGTGTCTTTGCTCGTAAATGTACCTGTGCTAGGGTCATAGTTTCTTGCCCTAAGATATATCAATCCCGTCTGAGGTGTATACTGTTCTGCATTATAAGCATACACCTGCGTCCATGCCGGTGCCCCTGTAACTATCTCTCCATACGGATTGTAGCGAAGTGTTGAGGTAACCCTTCCCCCTCTTATAGTAGAGGACACCGAGCCTCTGCCATCATAAACATATATACCTGCCTTATCCGAGCTTGTTCGACTAAACGCCCCGTACTCAAAAGTATCCGTAGCCGTTGTACTATTAGGGGCAGAATATTGTGCCAATACCTGAGCATACTCTTTTGTTATGTCATATACATAGCTTATAGGCTCATAATATGATAATTTTACGTTCTTTTCATTTTCCCTTGTCTCTTTAACCTTTACCGGCTCTTTTATATTATCTAAAAGAATGGCAAGCTCAGTGTCTGACTCCTTGGATGTTTTATCACTATAAATATGCTTGCCTAATCTTCCCGGAAGGAACATTTCCGGATTAGTAAATATGTCATACAAATCTTCAAAAAATGACATAGCAAATGCGCACCATTCATTCCACAGCGGTGGCGCAATCATACCTATAAATGAAGCAACTCCAAAGGCAAATCTGTTATATTGCCGTTCTCTGAATGTTTGACTTATACTACTTTCTTTGTATCCATCCGGTGTTATCTCTCTGGTTGATTCTGTGCTTGTTAATTCATATTCATATGTATCATAAAAATAGGACCATTCTTTTAGATTTTTTGTATTTTGCTTATAAATTTCTTCGGTCTCTATTTCAGCTACATCAATCTCTTTCCTCAAAACCTCAAAGGTTTTTAGCCCATTGCCATCATATTTTATGGCATTTTGTAGTTTTCCTGCCGATGTAACCGTTGCTATCCTATTATCCGTGGTGTATGTATACTCTGTTAAGATGCCATCTTCACTTTTTCTAATAAGATTGCCATCATTATCATACTTATATGTACCTGTTACTTTTCCATTAGTACTTCTTGCTTCCAGTCTATCTGAAAGGTCATATTTATATTGTATTTCACTTACATTGCCTGCGACATTAGTAGTCTCACTCTTTTTATTTCCATATAAGTCATATGAATAAAGTACTGTTTTTGTTGCATTTTTATTTACATCTTCAAATTCTTCATATTTAACAAGCTTGCCCGCATCATCGTAATAAAAATATTTAGTAAGCTTGCCCAGGCTATCTTGTGACTCTTCAAAAGTCATTCTTCCGGAAGCATCATATTCATACTTAAACTTACCAAGAACCGCGCTTCCTTTCTTTGTGGTGGTAGCTACAATTCTATCCAGTCTGTCATATACATTAATCTTCTCCAGACCGTCACTTCGCTTTTCCGAAAGTATATTTGAATTACAGTCATATGTATATTGATTAATCGCACCATTTCTCTCTGTCATAGATATCATGCGGTCACATACATCATAAGTGTAACTAACAGATGTTTTATCCGGATATGTTAAATTTATAAGATTATTAAACGGATCATATCTATATTCAAGGCTTATATTTCCTTTTTGTGTATGAGTAAGTCTTCCCGCTTTATCATAGGTATAATGAGTAACACCATCACTATCCACCATAGAGGCCAGCTGTCCGTATTTATCATATTCTCTGGTTACATTTACTTCTTTCCCGAAATATACCTTTACAACATTTCCAACTACATCATATTCATATGAAATTTCCTTTCCTGATGGGGAAATAATCTTCTTTAAGGTACCATCTTCATTGTAGCTATATTTTTCTTTATCGCCTAAGGG
>JBHAJK010000068.1:0-4498 GCA_041826605.1 Lachnospiraceae bacterium
AATAAAGAATTTAGATACTAAAAAGAAATTTTAATAAAAAATATGATATACTGAAATATCAAATATAGGTATATACTTGACGAAACTGATACATTTGCTATGCAGATAATATCCTTGCAAAGTAATCTGTCGTTGACATTCGGACAATATGCTTTCAAGGTAAGATGTATTCGATATGCAGGTACTATACCATATGCGTTAATTAAAGTAAACTATTTTAGGAGGCAAATATGTATTTTGATGAAACTTATATTTTGGTGCTGATAGGTGCAATACTTACACTTATGGCTAGTGCAAAAGTTAAAGGAGCATTTAATAAATACTCAAAAATTCGTAGTTTCAGAGGAATGACCGGAGCTCAGACTGCTGAAAAAATACTTAGGGAAAATGGACTTTTTGATGTATATGTAAAACCTGTGGGTGGAAGTCTTTCAGACCATTACAATCCAAAGGATAAGACGGTTAATCTTTCGGAGACAGTCTATGGACAAACCTCTATTGCAGCTATTGCGGTGGCGGCTCATGAATGCGGTCATGCAATACAGCATCATGAGGGCTATGCTCCTTTGAATTTCAGGTCTGCACTGGTGCCCTTTGCTAACATAGGCTCTAAACTTGGTATTCCGATTATTATATTAAGCTTGGCTCTGGGATTGCGTATTCCCTTAGGCAGTGGCGAATACTTTTATTTGGCAGATATAGGTGTATGGGTGTTTGCTCTTGCTGTACTATTCCAGTTTGTTACCCTGCCTGTGGAATTTAATGCTTCTTCAAGAGCACTTCGCATATTGGGGCAGGGCGGAATATTAGAGGGGGATGAGATGAAAGGTGCCAGGAAGATGTTAAGTGCGGCCGCACTTACATATGTGGCGGCAGCGGCATCATCAGTACTTCAGCTTTTGAGATTTATTCTTTTAAGCAACAGCAGAAAAGGCAGAAGATAAGGAACTCTTAGTGAAAAGAATTATTTTTCATGTGGATGTGAATAGTGCATTTTTATCCTGGGAGGCGGTATCGAGACTGGCTGATGGAGAAGAGGATTTGCGACTTATTCCCTCGGTAGTAAGTGGTAATCCTGAAAACAGAAGCAGTATTATTACTGCAAAATCAATTCCTGCCAAGGCATATGGAATACAGACAGGGGAACCTCTTTCCATGGCAATGCGAAAATGCCCGGGACTGGTGGCGGTAAAGCCTGATTTCCACAAATACGAGCACTATTCGAGAGAATTTAAGCGAATATGCAGGGATTATACTTCTACCATGGAGTCATTTTCTATAGACGAAGTTTTTTTGGATATGACGGAAATGGGGATTATTTTTCCTGACCCAATCAAGACAGCCCATGAACTGAAAGACAGAATATATTCAGAATTAGGCTTTACAGTAAATGTTGGCATAGGAACTAATAAGCTTTGTGCAAAAATGGCTAGCGATTTTGAAAAGCCCAATAAGGTTCATACTCTTTTTGATGATGAAGTAGAAAAGAAACTATGGCCTTTGCCGGTAAGAGAACTGTTTATGATTGGAAAAAGCTCTGCCGGTAAACTGACAGATTATGGAATTGTGACCATTGGGGATTTGGCACGTCTAAAGCCTGAAACGGCCATAAGTCTCTTGGGAGATAAAATGGGAAATTATGCCATAAATGCAGCAAAAGGGATTGATGAAACTCCCGTTAATGGAGAGGAGCAGGAGGCAAAGGGCTTTAGTACTGAAACAACCTTGGAAGAGGATGTGGCGGATATAAATAAAATAAACAGGATATTAATGTCTCTTGCAGATGTGGTGGCAGCAAGGATGAGGAAAGAGGACGCCAAGTGCGGATGTGTGGCAGTTTCCTACAAAACATCAGATTTCACTCATAAGTCTCATCAGAAAAAGTTAAGAGACGGAACAGACATAACGGGTGTAATTTATGAGACGGCCTGTTTGTTATTTAGAGAATTTTGGCAGGGAGAGCCTATTAGACTTATAGGAATAGCTTTAACTGATATAGATAGGGATGGATTTGAACAGCTAAGCTTTATTCAGGATGAAAAGAAAGAAAAATTAAAGAAGTTAGACACAGCTCTTACCCAAATCAGAGACCGATATGGCAACACCAGCATCAGGCGCGCCGGAACAATCGATAATGAAGAGCGCATCGGCAGACGCCACAAAGAGAATAGAAAAGAGGGACGAAAAGAGGGGATGTCTCAGGGCAAAATTGATACATTAATCAGTCTTGTTGAGGATGAAATTCTGTCTTTGCCAGAGGCGGCAAAAAGAGCGGGCGTTAATGAGATGGAATTTTTGGAAATAATGGATAAAAGGAAGAGTGTAAAGTAATCAAATTCGCTAAAGCCCTCTACTATATTTAGTAAAAATAATGTATAATACACTATAATGTGTGCTTTGGTATTATAGAGGTTATTGAATGGGCTTATGTAACCGGAGATAGAAGCCGATATACATTATATAGGGGAAATAGGGGGTAACACTGCAACCAAGGAGAAAAGGATGAATCTTTTCAGAAATTTGCATAACAGGATGCATATTAAAAGAGAAGATAAAAGATCTGTGTCAGGTTTTACACTGGCAGAGGTCTTAATTGTCGTGGGGATATTATTACTTCTTTTAGCCTTGATAATTCCGGCAGTGCTACATTATCAAAGGGTTTTAAAGCAAAAAGGGCTGGATGAAAAGGCCCAGATTATTTATACCGCAGCCCAAAATCAATTGGCGCTTTTAGAGCTTGGACATAAGCAGGATTTATATAATGAAAATGCGGAGGGTGTTAATTCCACAGGCTATATAAATGGAAATCATCCCTCGGACTGGATGGGAACAGGTACATTCCCGGATTTATATTATATTTCGTATGCAGACAAAGGAAAAACTGCCGTAGATGCAATTATGGGAGCCAATGCCTTTGACAGCACGGTAGAAAATGAACTTTACAACAGCAGATGGATTATAGAGTACAATCCTAAAAATGCCACAGTATATGGTGTGTTTTATAATGAAAGTGAAGATATGCTTCAGGATTATGGAGCAAATCAGGGCTATTATAATACCCTTAGAGGATTTGACACTACTGTCAGAATACACGAGGGTGTAAAGGTGGGCTATTATGGAGGAGATATTCTTTCCACAGATGCGGGAATGAAATTTACTCCTAATATAACTATCGTAAATGAAGAAATTCTTTATGCGCAAATATCCTGTTACTCAGATGTGGATATATATTACGAAATTACCCTTAGTGACACAGAGGGTAATTCATATACGGAAACAGTACAACCAAAGGATATTGCCAGCAAGCTAAACAGGTATACTTTAATTTTAGATGATTTGGGAAGTACATTTACCAGATTTAACAGTCTCTATGGAGAAGATAGCGGTCATGGTGCGGATTGTCTTGTTTCCGGAACTGACATTACTGTCAGTGTTATTGCCCATGCCCGAAATAATACAATTGATGCCATAAGCAAGTCCATAGAAGTAAGTGAAACAGCAAACAGCCTTTTTGCAGACAGGGCTCATTATAGTGAGGTAATGCAGGATGAAGTGGATGAGGACACTGCTGTAATTCAGTATTGCAGACATTTGCAAAATCTTGATAAGTCATCAGGAGTTCATGATGGAATTACAAAGGCAATACAGATTAATGGTCTGGATTTTGGTGCTACACGTCCTACGGGCTCAAATGAAAGTGTAACAAAGTATTTCCTTACTACATATTCCGACAAAGAGCATCATGGAGACAGTCAGCTTTTTACATCAGCAGAGCACAGGTTTGGTGCAGGCTTTGCGACACACACAGACGAATATTACAATGGTACAGTACTGAGGAATGGAAGCAGGGTACCCAATTTCAAGCCTATTAACAATGAAAATTTAAGCTCCTATACAGGTTCATATATAAATAAAACAGGAACAGAGGTATACTCTCATTCCATATCTAATCTGACTGTTGTTGCAGGAACGGGCGCAGCAAACCCTGCCACATCAGCAGGTCTTTTTGAGATACTCAAAGCCCCGGATAATGGCACATTTACTTTTGCAATAAAGGGTGTAGAAATGATAGATGCTGCAATAACTACCCTTTCTTTAACAGGAAGTGCCGGAGGTCTTGTGGGAGAGATTGGCACAGGTACTACTGTTAATCTGGACAGGGTAAGGTCAAGGCTGTCAAATGATGGACATACCGGCAAAAGTGAGAATAATATTTGGATTTACGGTGTAAATGCAGGTGGTCTGGTGGGAAAAAACAGTGGTAGTCTGTCTTTTGAGTATTCCTATGGTGCTACTGTTGCAGGCAAAGGAAATCAAAGCGCTGCACCAATAGCTAAAACCGGTGCTCCTATTAATACAATGAGCATGAGCGTAGGGGGACTTGTAGGAACAAATAACGGTACTGTAAATATAAATAAATCCTTTGCTGACAATTATCTGGCGGGAAAGCAGACAGGCGGATTTATTGGAAAGAGCAGTGGCGAGGTCAACATAGAAA
>JBHAJK010000069.1:0-31091 GCA_041826605.1 Lachnospiraceae bacterium
CCTGCCACTATTGACAGAAAAAGAGGTAAGAAACCTGCTATTTTTATAATTTTTTTATTCATAGCTATCAGTATAGCATTTGCCACTTTTTTATGTAAAATGCTATACTTTATCCATGAAAAAAACTGCCAAAAACCCGGAGAAATATATAAATGTATTGATTATAGGAACAGCATCCATAATACGCTTGTGGTATGTACTCTATACTGATATCGGCACGCGTCAGCACGATTTGGGATATGCTACTCTTCTTAGTGACGGACTTGTTAATCCGGGGCACTTAGGATATATTGAATATTTTGCCAAATTTATGCGACTTCCGGATTTTAATCCGTTTTCAATATTCTCTTATTATCATCCTCCCATTCATCATATTATTGCCGCCTTTTTTGTAAGGATGGCATATACACTTGGCTTTTTTGAGCCTGTTATTTTTGAGGCAACTCAAATCCCTACTTTTATATATAGTATCATTACTCTTATAATCGCTTATAAAACGCTTAAGCTTCTTTGTATTGATGAGCGAAAAATCATCCTCCCCCTTGCTCTTATTTCTTTTCATCCGGGGCTGATTTATATGACCGGAAGTATTGGCAACGATATGATGGCCACAATGGTACTCTTTTTAATCTCATACCTGACTCTTCTGTGGATAGACGGAGATTATCCTGCAAAATACCTTTTCCTTATATCCCTCTCAATAGGAATTGGTATGCTGATTAAAATGAATGTGGTGATTATAGCCTGCCCCGTAGCTTTAATAATGCTACTTAGACTTATAAATTCATTAAAAAGCAATACTCTTATTAAATGTATTAAAGAATATATTATTTTTGCTCTTATTTCACTTCCCATAGGTCTTTTATGGAGTGTACGCAATTATATATTATTCCATATCGGTCCCGGTATTTCCTCTGCCGACTCTTCTTCCATACAATATATGGGAGATTTCTCTCTCTGGCAACGACTTGGTTGGCCTGAACGCTCTATGCTTTCCTTTCCCTTTCACTCAGAAAGTGCCGCCTTTTGCCATAATATCTGGCAAATACTATTTGAAACCTCCGTCTTCACAGAGATATGGCCGGCTGATATTTCTCCCGCAATGCTTTTATTGTGCAGGCTTGTTTATATACTAACCATAATTACAGCCCTTTTATGTGCCATTCTATCCATTATAAAGCCCATAATCCGAATAAGACGAGGCAGCATAGCCATTGGTACATTTTTGCTCTCAGCATATCTGACAATACTTGCTACCTACATCCTATTCGTCATTAAATATCCCTATACCTGTAGCTGTGATTTCAGGTATATTGCCATAGTACTCCTATTTTCGGCTATCTCCCTGCTACCTGTTCAATCCAATGATTCCAGCCAGTGATTTGCCCTATGGTATTTATATGCGTGGTCTGATAGTACCTCTTCAGCCTCCACCGCATTTTCATTTACAGCCCTTACCATATCCGACAGATTATTATACTGAACTCCCTCATTACATGGCACCAGAATAACCTCATGCACCGAGCTTGGCAGTATAATATAATCCCTGCCTAAAGACACTCCAATTTCCTCCAGCAAATCAGGATAGGTAATTACCGATGCCCCATACCATCTTTCTTTATTGGTAATAACATATAAGCTGCTATCCTCACGCCTTAAGCTTTCCATTTCTCTTAGATGATATTCCATTTCCTCCTTGGCAAATTCTGTTCCATCATCATATTTCTCTCTATACATATCTATGAGTAAATCTATGATATCAGTATTTTTAGGCGGAAATTTTCTCATCATATTATTCCTGGCATCTACACAAAGTACTTCCTTTGTTACACCCCATTTTTCAAACATTTCATTTTTAATTGTTATTGCACCCCTGCCAATATTTTCATCTTCCATTATTACCATAAATATCAGTATCATATCTGCAAATTCCATATAAGGTGCCGAATGTATAAGCTCCATATTCTTAGCCTTATTCAAAAGTTTTATTCCAAGCCTGTTCCGTACCTGCTCATAGTCCATCATAAATTCTACATCTATGTCCCATTCCACGGCATGCATTTTTCTAACTTCAATAAGCTCTGATACAATATTAAACAGTGTCTCCCCCTCTGTATATCTTCTGTAAAAATCTTCCAGATAAATTGTGGGAACTGTTTTTTCATTCTTTCCCCTGATGATAACTGCTCTTTTAACACAATCATTATTGCGCTTTACATCCTGTATTTCTACACTATATTCCTCTCCGTAATAATCCTTGAGTCTTCTTAATACTCTGTCTGAAAAATTATCCATACTATAGTTGTTTTCTGTTATACCCATTTTAATTCTCCTTTACTTTAAATATTTGCATCAAAAAAGGCAACGACTTAGTCGTTGCCTTACAAGCATCATACTTAGTATAAATTATACTCTTGAAAGATACTCTCCTGTACGTGTATCAATCTTGATGGTCTCGCCCTGTTCTACAAAGAGAGGAACCTGAACCATTGCGCCGGTTTCTACAGTAGCAGGCTTTGTAGCGCCTGTAGCTGTGTCTCCCTTAAAGCCGGGCTCAGTCTCTGATATCATAAGCTCTACAAACAGAGGAGCTTCAACTGCAAATACATTACCGTTGTGTGAGCAAACCTTGCACATTTCGTTTTCCTTAACGAATTTAAGTGCATCTCCGATTGCATCCTGTCCGATTGCTATCTGCTCATAGCTCTCATTATCCATAAAGTAGAATAAATCGCCATCACTATAAAGATACTGCATATCTTTTCTATCTATACGAGCGGTAGGACATTTTTCTGTGGGACGGAAAGTCTTTTCCACTACGCCTCCTGACTTAATATTCTTAAGCTTGGTACGTACAAAAGCAGCTCCCTTTCCCGGCTTTACGTGCTGGAACTCGATAATCTGAAATATATTACCCTCGAGCTCGATAGTAACGCCATTTCTGAAATCTCCTGCTGATATCATATAAATTCCTCCTAAATTTTCGACAAAAATAATCCTCTAACAGTTTATACTATGTTCACAATAAATTCAACAATTTATTCTCTAAAATACGCCCAAAGAACGATTTTTTCCAAATATCTTTTTAAAACAATCTGTATTTCTTCCTTTGGGTCAATATATTTTACCAAAATGCTTCGGATTCCGGCCTTATTTGCTCCCCATATATCCGTAAAAAGCTGGTCGCCCACGAAAAAAGTATTGCTAATATCAGTTCCCATAAGCTCGCATGCTTTTAAATATCCGGCTATCTTTGGCTTTCCACCCCGGCTTATTGTATGTGCACCTACATCCTTATTAAACATCTCTACTCTGTAAGCCTTGTTATTGGATAAAAGGGTGCATTCATAGCCAAGCTCTCGCAGCTTTTTAAAAAGTGCAATACTTCTTTCATCTGCCGGAGCACCATGAGTAACAAGGGTATTATCAATATCAAAAATAATACCCCTGTAGCCTTTTTCGTAAAGTTCCTCATATGGAACTTCATATGCTGATTTATAATATTCCTTTGGATAAAAACGTTCAAACATTGTAATTACTTGGCAAGCACTCGACCATCCTCCGAGTTAAATACATTATTTGCATTTCCCACAAAATAATTATATTCCTGAAGAATACTGTCCTGCTTCATATCCGAAATTGCTTTATTTATATCAAGGTCATTAATATCCCTCTCGCTTCCTATATACGAGAAGTCATCGCCCCTATTAAAGGTAAGTGAGATATCCTCAGGATTTATAGGCGTAAACTCTCTGGGAGTACTAATATCTACAGTACTGCCTGCTTCAATATTGTCTGTGCCCTGTGTACTATTGGATGTATTTTCTACATCAGTCACATCTGACACCTGCGCCTTAGGTATATTACCTACACGGTAATCACTTTTAAAAGACTCATAAAACCCAAAGCCAATATTATTTATGCCCATATTCTCACCACCTTTCCTTTTGTTTTTTATTAAATATAAAAATTCTTTTCTTTTATATTATATATATCGAAAAGTTTTTCCTTTTCTTTAGAAAAAAATAAATGCACCTGCTATTTTATAATAGAGGTACATTATATTCTACATTATTGTTTACATAATTACAAGTCCTATATCCCCGGTATCTTCTATCGAAGCATTTTTCCTTACAACCCTGCACTTTTAAGCAACCTCTTTGTGTATTCATTTTGAGGATTTCTATATATTTCATCCCTGCTTCCACTCTCTATAATAAGCCCCTCCTGCATAATCATAATGCGTTTACAAAGCTGATAAACCACTCTTAGGTCATGGGATATAAAGAGGATTGACAATTTATATTTTTCCTGAAGCTCCTTTATAAGGTTTAATACCTGAACCTGAATTGTTACATCCAATGCCGATACAGGCTCATCTGCAATCAATAGCTTTGAACCAAGCATCAGACTTTCTGCAATACATACTCTCTGCCTCTGTCCACCCGATAATTCCTTGGGGTATCTATTTAAAAAATCTTTGGATAATCCCACTTCATTTAACATCCATTCGGCTTTTTCCCGCCTTTCAGCAGCCCCCATATCAGTACAGTTTTTAAGAGGCTCTTCCAGTATAAATCCTATTGTCTTAGCAGGATTTAAGCTGCTATATGGGTCCTGAAATATCATTTGCGGATGCTTGCTATTATGTATGACACTTCCCTGTCCCTGGGGATGAAGCCCTAATATAACCTTGGATAAGGTGGACTTTCCACAGCCCGACTCCCCCACCAAGCCTACTATTTCATTTTCCTCCATAGAAAAGGAAATTCCTTTAAGTACCTCGGTATAAACAGTCTTATCAAATATTGATTTTTTTTCCTCTTTAAAGGATATTCGCAAATCCTTAACTTCCAGTATATTCATAATTAGTTCTCACTATAATTCCACTTTGGGAATTGAGGCAATTAGCTTCTTGGTGTACTCTTCCTTAGGGAAATTAAAAATATCATTTACATTCCCCTCCTCTACCACTCTTCCATGCTGCATAACCAATACCCTGTCGCAAAGTGTTTTTACCAAAGATAAATCATGGGAAATAAATAAAATAGAGGTATTATGCTTGTCTCTGATATCCTTTAAAAGCTCCACAATCTCCATCTGCACAGTTACGTCTAAAGCGGTGGTTGGCTCATCCGCAATCAAAAGCTTTGGCGGAATTGCCATTGCCGCTGCAATCATTACTCTCTGGCGCATACCACCTGAAAGCTGGTGTGGATATGAATTATATACTCTTAAAGGCTCCCTTAGCTCCACCTGCTCCATAACCTCTATCGCCCTTAGCTTACGTTCTTCATCAGTCATATTGGGTTTATGGATACGCATAGTTTCTTCTATCTGCCATCCTATTTTTTTCAGAGGATTAAGACTTGTCATAGGCTCTTGAAATACTACACTTAAACTATTTCCCTGTATTTCCCTAAGCTCGCTTCTTTTGCAGGACAGCATATCTTTTCCGTCAAACTCTATAACTCCTCTTTTTTCCATATCGTGACGGCTAAGTAAGCCTGCGATTGCCATAGCAGACATGGATTTTCCAGAGCCTGACTCCCCCACCAAGCCTACAATCTCTCCTGCCTCCATATCCAAATCAAAATCAAAAACTACTGTCTCCGGCAATTTGTGGTCATGAAATTCTATATTCAGATTTTCTACATGAAGCAGCTTTTCCATTAACCTACCTCTTTACTTAAAAGGGATATTCCCAAAATCATAACAATCAAAGTAATACCGGGATTTAGTGCAAGGCCCGGCCTTGAAAAAATATAGGTCTGAGCCTCACTTAGCATACTTCCCAGACTTGCTGTAGGCGGTTGCACACCAATTCCCAAAAAGGAAAGTCCTGCCTCCGCCAGCACTGCGTTATTAAAGCCTATAAGTATTGAAGATATTAGCACCTTAATAGTATTTGGAAGTATATGCACAAACATTATTCTTAAATCCGATGCCCCCGACAGCTTTGCCAGCTTTACATAGTCCATGGATTTGTTTCTTATAAATTCAGACCTTACCACCCTGGCGTAGCTTGGTATAAATGCAATTCCCAAAGCCAGCATTACCTGATATGTACCTGACCCCAAGAGTGCCACAAATACCAATGCCAGTAAGATACTTGGAAATGAAAATAATACATCATTTATTCGCATAAGTATTTCATCTGCCAGTCCTCCGTAATATCCGGTAAAAGCTCCCACAATAGTACCTGCCACACATCCCAATGTTACCGTTCCGATACCTATTAAAAGGGTAATACTGCTTCCTTTCATTACACGGCTAAATACATCTCTTCCATAATTGTCGCAGCCCATAATGTGATTACAGCTAAAGCCTGCCAGCTTTAAGGAAGAATTCATGCTCTCTGTATCATAGGGCGTCCAGAATATTCCTATAAGAGCCGGAATTAATACAAGTCCAGTCAAAACCATACCCAATATTAAATTAAATTTTAAATTATATTTATTTTTCATTTATTCCGAACCTGCACACTCCCTAAAGCCTGTATAAGCTCTTCCTATTTCACTCTTGGGTCAATAATTCTGTATAAAATATCTACCAAAAGATTTGAAATAATCACAAACAATGCAATACATACAATTATAGCTTCCACTACCGGGTAATCCCTGTTTTGAATAGAGGACAATAATATTCTTCCAAGCCCGGGTATACTAAAGACCTGCTCAATAACAATAGAGCCTGCAATCATATCAGCCAATGCCATTCCAAAAAATGTAATTACGGGAATTGCTGCATTTTTAAGTATATGCTTGTAAAATACATCCAGACTGCTATTCCCTCTGCTGTAGGCAGTACGCACATAATCTTTCTTTACTTCTTCTGAAATTGATGTATATAAAATACTGATTGCCATAGCTCCCTTAGGAATTGCAATGGCAAGAGCCGGCCAAAACATATAGCCTAAAAAACCTAAAAGATTTTTATTATATGATATATATCCTCCCGGAGAAAAAAGCTTAAATACCATTCCGAAAACTAAAGATATCAAAATTCCACCGAAAAAGGGAGGTATGGACATATTTATCTGATTTAATATCTGTATCAGCTTATCAAATCTATCCCCTTTATGTAGTGCTGAAAATATGGCTACAGGAATTGTAATAACCACCATCAATATAAATGAATAAAAGGATAAAATTATTGTAACCGGCAGCTTCTGACCTATAAGCTCTGTAACAGGCATACTGTAACTATATGAATTTCCAAAATCTCCCTTTAGTATTCCTGCAAACCATATAAAAAATCTCTCCCAAATGGGTCTGTTAAGCCCCATCTGTGTTCTAAGGGCAGTAAGCTTAGCTTCTGTTGCCTGAGTTCCCAGCTTGGCCACCGCCGGATCCCCCGGAATAAGATTAAATGCAATAAAAACGAGGCATGATACTGCCACTATTGTAATAATTGCCCCTGCAATTTTTCTAAATACTGTGGTCATATATCATACCTCACTTTAATTACTCTGCAAGTCTTAGCTTGCTAACATCCTGTGCATATAGGGGATAAAATTCATACCCTGTGTATTTCTTGTTCAAGGCTATAAGCTCTGCCATATCCTGAATATATACATTTGCAGCTTCATTTGCAAGGATTGTTTCACATTCCTTATAATATTTTGTCTGCTCTGCATCATCAGTACTCTTTACTGCATTGGCATATGCCTCATCATATGCTGCACTGTTAAAATTAATAAAGTTATTTCCTGCATCGGAAACAAATCTTGAAAGCAGTGCTCTTGCCGATAGTGTTGAAGCATCCACACCTATTACTGTGGCTTCATACTGTCTGCCGGAATATACATCGCTAAGCCATGTATTCCACTCTACTAAATCTAAATTAACTGTAACGCCAATTTTCTTTAGCTGCTCCTTTAATACCTCTCCTGTCTGAACATGAGGTCCATAGTTAGAGGGAATAGTAAGCTTTATGGTAAATCCATCTGGATATCCTGCTTCTGTTAAAAGCTCCTTTGCCTTTTCTATATCCTGATTATAAACATCATTTAATTCAGGCATAAAGTATTTTCCAAAGGAGGGAAACATACTGCTTCCAATCTCACTACCCTTACCGTCAGCCATAAAATCCATAATTTCCTGTGGATCTATAGCATAGCAAAGTGCCTGTCTTACTCTCACATCATTTAAGGGCTCTACTGCATTATTTAAGTACATTGCCTGTACTAAATTCATAGTACCCTCTAAAATATTAAAGTTATCTGAAAGCTGAGCTGCCTGAGCTGTTGTTACTCTTGGGAACATATCAATAGCTCCGCTTTCCAAATTCATAACTATTGTATCAGCATCTGCAATTACCTTAAATTCAACATTGGCAATGTGAGCCGCCTCTCCCCAGTAGCCATCATATCTTTCTACTATAATGTTTTCCTGCGGACTTCTTGATACAAATTTGTAAGGTCCTGTTCCTACAAGCTCCGTACTTGTACCTGCAATATAATCTGCCGGCAGTATGGCTGTAGTCATGCTGGACATAAAGTCGGTATCAGCTTCTTTAAGTGTAATAACTACAGTCTTATTGTCTGAAGCTGTAACACTGTCAATATTAGAAAACGCCGATACAAGAGGTTCTCCATCCTTAGTATCAGCGCAGCGCATAATCGAAGCAACTACATCCTCTACTGTAACCTCTTTTCCATTGTGAAATGTAACACCCTCACGAAGTGTGAAAGTATATACTGTTCCATCCTCATCTGATGCAACCTCACTGGCTATAGCAGGGATTAAATCTCCATCACTATTAGGTTTTACCAATCCCTCATAAATATTGAATAATACTTCTCTGGTTCCTGCCGCCACCATTAAGTGGGGGTCAAGACTGTCTTCAATATCCTGAGCAATACCAATAGTAATCGTAGACTCATCAGCCTGCTTTTTGTTTCCGCAACCGCAGAATACAGTAGCAAGTGACGCAAGCATAAGAACGAGGGAAATTTTGAAGAATTTTTTCATCTTCTCCTCCTTCCGGTCATTAGACCTGCTGTACGATTAATATCCTCCCTGTCAGGTAAGTGCCTGACAAAGAAAAACGACGGTAGTATTATTACTACCGTCGAATATTATATCAGTATTTTCAAAAAAATCAACATCTTTATCGTCCAGCCATTACATTTTTAAGTTCATCCATAAATGTATTAAGGTCTTTAAACTCACGATATACGGAAGCAAATCTTACATATGCTACCTCATCTAATGCCTTTAGCTTTCTCATAAGAATTTCCCCCACATAGTCACTGGGAATTTCCTTTTCTTCAAGATTAAAGATTTCGTTTTCCACTTCATCCACAAGCCCTGTTATCTGAGCAGCACTCACAGGTCTCTTATGACAGGCTCTAAGTACACCACTTTCAATCTTTGCTCTATCATAGGTTTCTCTGTTATTATCCTTTTTTATGATAATAAGAGGAATTGTTTCCACCTTTTCATATGTGGTAAATCTCTTGCCGCATTCATCACATACTCTTCTTCTGCGAATGGAATTATTTTCCTCCGCAGGTCTTGAGTCAATTACTCTGGTGTTTTCATGGTTACAAAAAGGACATTTCATAGTATTACCCCTTAAAATTATAATTACATAATGTAGTTTATCTGCATAGGGTAATTATATGTAAAAGGATAACTTATGTCAACTTTATAATAGTATGTGTGGAGCTGTAAGCCGGGTTCTGTCTTTTAAGACGGTCATCTATCTAGGACGACTGTTACCAGCCGCCTCAAGCAACCTACCCGAAGACGGGACGGGCAGCCCCATTGTCTTCATGTTTGGTCTTGCTTCGGATGGGGTTTACATGGCTAAGACTGTTACCAGCCTTACGGTGGTCTCTTACACCACCTTTCCACCCTTACCACATTGCTGTGGCGGTATATTTCTGTTGCACTAGCCTGGGAGTTACCTCCACCGGACGTTATCCGGCATCCTGCCCTGCGAAGCCCGGACTTTCCTCACCTGATAATATCAGCCGCGACCGTCCACTCCACACATATAATTATTTAATTTATTCTCTCACAGACCTTATCCGTGATTTCAGTTCATCCAAACTATCCTTAAACTTTGATGAGGACAGATATGGATTTCCCTTTATTGTCATTCGACTTAAAAATCTTCTGATAGAGGAAATTTTACTTATACCGGAAAGCTTACTTCTAAATTCAGTAATACTCAGGGCCTTTGCTTTAAGGTCGGATAATTCCTCCTTCAGTCCCTCCGGCAAGCTTAGCTTTTCCTTAGCCGCATACACTTTTTCTTCAATGAATGTCATTCTGCTTTCCAGGACAGCTACCATATCCTCAAGGCGTTCCTGTACTTTTTCCATTCCCTGCTGCTTTTCATCATTAACCACTGCCAGCACCACATCAAAACGTTTTTGAAGCCTTGCAGCCTCTGCTTTAAGCTCTTCCATCTTAATAAGAATATCTCTCATATCAAGAGCAGCTCTTAATGATATCATAAAATCAAAAATGAATAAAACAGAAAATACTATTACAAGTACCTTTAGTACCGTTCCCGGCATCATAAGGGATAATTTTTCCACCGGTTTTTGGACAATATTTGTCATTAAAATCGTGGCAAAGCCCCAGCCTATGGATGCTCCAAGACAGATATAGCCCTGTATATTAAATTTCTGCTTGGAATAATCCCAGTATTTTACCTTAAATACCGCTTCCATAACCGCTCCTGTAACATATTCCAGGATGGACGCCAATATCATTCCGGAGATAAATGTCAGCACCGGATTATCCGTAAAAGGTGCGGCAGCCACTATCATAACCACTGCTCCGCTACCATAGATAGGAATAACCGGTCCTTTCATAAAGCCTCTATTAGTAAATCTTCTTGCCCTTACAGAGCAAAAACTGCTTTCCCAAATCCAGCCGACTATACAGTACACATAAAAGAAAAATAGCCACTGGAAAACTGTATATCCACTCATATGTTTTTTAGGCTCTGCATATTTATATCTGCTTATGCAAAATACCTGCTCCCCTTTTATATATTATAAATTACTAAAATCAATAACAGGATTTTTAGGCTGTTTAACTGTTGTTATCTTATTTGAATAGAGCACAGGTCCCTGTCCCTGATACGCCTCAAAATATTCTAAATGAATAGTAGCATTTACTCTTACCCAGCTCTTTTCAGGTAAATCCTTTGCTCCCTTAAATTTGCAGGCAAAACCTAAAAATACCATATCATCGGCGCAACAGGTCATTGCCATTCTTCCGGGCACAAAATATTCAGTTTCAAATGTAGGAGGCTTTACTACAGTACCAATATATTCAATGGTTTTTCCCTCATAACGCTCCGGATTATCCATTATATCAATATACCAGACTGCATAGCCCGCATCATCCAGGACAATAACCTCATCCTCCAGATTATAGGGCAAATCTTCTGCCAGACTTACATTTATCTCGCCATTGCTATCCTCAAAGATAACCTCTGCCGCTGCATTTACGCCTTTAACATTGCGCTTGAAATTTGCCAAATCCGATACATTATCACTGTTGCATCTATTAAAGATTATCATTTCACTGCCACGAATATGCTCTGCCACAAGGGAGCGCATATTTGTGTAATACATCGGAAAGCTCTCCGCATCAATAAGAGTAATCTGTTGATCCAGACTCCAGTTTGAGGGTAGAGTAATATTCTTAGGATTCCACATACCATTAAATTCTATTACAATTCTCTCCGGGTGTACTTCCTTTTCAAGCTCTGTAAGCCTTTCAACTGTAAAATCCTTTTCATCCTCTACAAGCTCAAGAACCGTATTACTGCTTTTCAAAAGTGCCTCATCATATTCCTCTTCTCCCTCTTCACACAGGATAAGAAGAGTTTTTCCTTTTATTTTGAAATAGGGCTGTGCCAATGTATATTTTATAAATTGGGTTTTTCCGCTTTCCAAAAATCCGTTAATCATATAAACGGACACTGAGTTATTAAATTTCATTTTGCAAACAATTCCTCTAAATTATCTTCCTTGAGTTTTGAACCAATTACACAAATCTTTCCGGTAACATCAGGCTTACCAACTCTTACATTTACTTCGCCCGGAGTATAATCAAAATAAATAAACTCCTCTGACTCAGTATCTCTTACCATGCCCTTACTTCTTAGCACAATACCATACTTGTCTTCATCCTCCAGGGCTTTAAGAATATTCTCAATATCTGTACTGCTATATTTAGTGGTACTTTCCTTACCCCAGCTTGTAAATACCTCATCTGCGTGATGATGTCCATGATGATGGTCGTGTCCACA
The DNA here is from genome assembly GCA_041826605.1 of Lachnospiraceae bacterium. GTDB lineage: Bacteria > Bacillota > Clostridia > Lachnospirales > Lachnospiraceae > Colinaster. Next base: position 12,286 of record JBHAJK010000069.1, read on the forward strand.
GCCGCAGTGCTCGTCATGCTCATGATGATGCTCATGGTCGTGATGCTCGTGTCCACAGCCGCAGTGCTCGTCATGCTCATGATGATGCTCATGGTCGTGATGCTCGTGTCCACAGCCACAGTTCTCGCCATGCTCATGATGATGGTACTCATGTGCTACCTGCTCCATAAGCTCCTTTTCCAAATCCTTTGCACCCTCAAAGGTTTCAAGAATTGCAGCCCCCTCCAACTGTTCCCAGGGAGTTGTAATAATGGTGGCCTTATCATTATGCTCTCTAATCAGCTCAATTGCCTTTTCCAGTTTATCCTCTGAAACATTACCACTTCGACTAAGAATAACAGTGCCGGCATTTTCAATCTGGTTAACAAAGAATTCGCCAAAATTTTTAATATACATCCTGGCTTTAGATACATCCACTACAGCCACTGCACTGTTTAACACTGCTACATCCGAAAGATTGGCATCATTAATGGCTTTCATAACATCCGAAAGCTTTCCTACTCCTGAGGGCTCAATAATAATTCTCTCAGGACTATACTTGTCCACAACCTCCTTAAGAGCGGTGCCAAAATCTCCTACCAATGAACAGCAGATACATCCCGAATTCATTTCGGTAATTTCAACACCTGCTTCCTTTAAAAAGCCACTGTCTACACCAATCTCTCCAAATTCGTTTTCAATCAATACTACCTTTTGACCCTGTAAGGCCTCACTAAGCAGCTTTTTGATAAGAGTGGTTTTACCCGCTCCCAAAAAGCCTGAAATTACATCAATTTTTATCATAATACTCCTATTCCGCTTTCTTTCCTAAAAAACTTCTTACACATCAAAGCAGGAGCCACCTACAAACTCTCTTGCAATGGAATTATTAGGAAGTGACTCTGATGGTATACTCAAAAAATATCCCAAAAATTTCAAAAGTCTCCTTGCCTCATAATATTCAGGCTCATCCTGTCCAATGCTGTATAAAATAGGCTCCGCATATTGCTTTAAGGCTGCCAGCTCATAGATTAGCACTGAGTTAAACATTACATCTGCACCCTCCTGGAAAGGGAAAATATTTTCCTCCTCTCCCTTTCTTACATTTGGCCACATCTGAATAGTTCTCTGGGCGCTGGCACCTCTTGTTCTATTGTCCCTTATCATACGTCTTAAAAGTCGTCCGTCCGTAGTGGGTATACGATTATGTCTGTCCACATTAAGACATGTTAAGGCACTGATATATATTTTAAATTTACTCTCATCCGGCAGGGCATAGCTCATTTTAGGATTGAGTCCATGAATACCCTCAATTACTAAAATATCATCAGGAGCAAGCTTAAGCTTATCCCCCTTGTATTCCCTTACACCGGTTTTAAAATTAAAGGTAGGCATTTCCACCTCTTCCCCTGATAAGAGTAAAAGCATATCCTCATTAAATTTTTCCACATCCAAAGCGCCTAAGCACTCATAGTCATAATCCCCGTTTTCATCCAAGGGAGTCTTATCCCTGTTTACAAAGTAATTGTCCAGTGCAATGGGATGTGGTGTTAACCCGTGGGTCTTTAATTGTATAGAAAGCCTATGGGAAAAAGATGTTTTTCCTGAGGATGAGGGACCTGCAATCATAACAAATCTTATGCCGCCCTTAGCAACTATTTCTCCTGCTATTTCTCCTATCTTTCTTTCCTGCAAAGCCTCCTGTACAAGTATCATCTGCTTTTCGTTGCCGGCACAAATCTGGTCGTTTAATCCGCCTACATCCTCCACATTCATACTGCTTCCCCAGGCTGTGGACTCTGTCAGCACATCAAAGAGCTTCTGTCTTGGCTCAAATACCCCAAGCTTTCCGGGTGTTTTTATATCCGGTAGCAACAGCAAAAAGCCATCTTCATAGGAAAGCAACTCAAAGCAGTTAATATAGCCTGTACTTGGCAGCATATATCCATAAAAATAATCCTTATAGTCCTCTATGCTGTATACATTGACACTGGAGCTCTGTCTGTATTTAAAAAGCTGTGCCTTATCGGGCATTCCCTGCTCTTTAAACATTCTGACTGCCTCATCAATATGATAGCTTTGCTTAATAATGGGCAAATCCAGGGCTACAAGCTCTCTCATTCTGTTTCCCACAGTAGCAATAAGCTCATCATCAACCTCATAATCTCCCTGAGGCGAAATATAAAGCCCGTTTCCTATGGCGAATTCAAGCTTGGCCTTTCCTGCCACAGGACTTCCAATACAGTCACTAAGAGCCTTTACAAAAAGCATAATTGCCGTACGCTCATAGGTCTTGTGACCCGCCTGCTCATTCAGACGTATAAAATTAAGTTCACAATCCTTAGAAACAGTTTTACTAAGCTCTTTTATTTTTCCATCTTCAGTCACAAGAGCAATACGTGGTCTGCTCTCGTCCCTATTATCCCATGCAATTTCCTCGAAAGTTGTTCCAATTGGATATTCCTGTATCTGTCCCTCAATTATAAGCTTTGCCATACACGCCACCTCTCAATGCACCAATGTATCTTTAACCTGTAAAAAACCTAATACAATCATCAACTATTTTTATTTCAGCCATAATCTGTGCTGCCTTTTGCGGAGAATTATCCTTTGTTTCCCCATATATCTTTTCAAATTCTTTACGTTTATACTCTAAAAAATCCTTAAGCACAAGATGTTTTTTTTCTAAAAGTACTGCACCGTATTTATATTCGGCAATGGACATCCCCTTTTTATTGTCAGTCAAACGCTCTATTATATCTGTTAAGTGAGATGCTTTGCCATTTTTACCATTTTTATCTTCTGCTTCCCGGTTTCTTGGAATAAGTCCTATGGCTGTATAATATTTGCCATCGTCAAGCACCATATCCTCATTGTCTATTACAAAGCCCAGCTCATAAACCCTTTTTCTTACAAGCTCCAGCTCTGATTGAGGTTGGATAACAATATATTTTGCCAAAAGACATTTTTCAATACTGTCCTCTAAAAGCTTAAGGGTCAGTCGTCCACCCATTCCTGCAATCAGTATTACATCTGTTTCCAGACTTCCGTCCTCACAAATTTCCAGTGCCCCTGCCCCATCTGAAAGCCTTGTCTCAATAAGACTTTCCAGGCCTCGCTCTTTTATATTTTCTTTTGCACTTGAAAGAGGTCCCATAGCCACATCCATGGCAATGGCATGGCTTACAAGCTTATTTTCCACAAGGTATATGGCAACAAAACCATGGTCACATCCAATATCTGCCACTCCGATTTCCCCTAAGGGCAGATTACTGCCCTTTATAAGAGAAATATTCATCAACATTCTTTTGCTAAGCTTCATATTTTAATCCAAATAATCTCTAAGCTTTCTGCTTCTGGTGGGGTGGCGCAGCTTTCTTAAAGCCTTTGCTTCAATCTGTCTTATTCTTTCACGTGTTACGTTAAATTCACGTCCCACTTCCTCTAAGGTTCTGCCTCTGCCATCCTCAAGACCAAATCTCAAGCTTAAAACTTTCTTTTCTCTCTCAGTCAGAGTATCCAAAACCTCTTCTAACTGCTCACGTAATAGTGTATATGCCGCAGCATCCACAGGTACAGGCACATTATCATCCTGTATGAAATCTCCAAGATGACTATCCTCTTCCTCGCCGATAGGTGTTTCTAAGGACACAGGTTCCTGTGAAATCTTTAATATTTCCCGCACTCTTTCTACAGGCATATTCATTTCAGCAGCAATCTCTTCAGGGGTTGGTTCTCTTCCTAATTCCTGTAAGAGCTGTCTTGATACCCTGATAAGCTTGTTAATGGTTTCAACCATATGCACGGGAATTCTGATAGTTCTGGCCTGGTCTGCAATAGCTCTTGTAATAGCCTGACGAATCCACCAGGTTGCATATGTAGAAAACTTAAAGCCCTTGCGGTAATCAAATTTTTCTACAGCCTTAATAAGTCCTAAATTGCCCTCCTGAATAAGGTCAAGGAACAGCATTCCTCTACCCACATATCTCTTGGCAATACTTACTACCAGTCTAAGGTTTGCTTCAGCCAGCTTTTTCTTGGCCTCTTCATCCCCATCCTCCATTTTAAGCGCCAGCTCTATCTCCTCGTCTGCACTTAAGAGGGGTACCTTACCGATTTCCTTAAGATACATTCTTACAGGATCTTCAATACTTACGCCCTCAGGAACTGAAAGGTCAATATTTTCTACATCAACCTCATCCTCATCGCTTAAGACAATTTCATCATCAATCAAATCATCCTCTGTGTCCTCCTGGGCAAATTCCTTTTTAAGCACGTCAATGCCCTTTGCATCCAGCATTTCCAAAATACGCTCAAACTGTTCATCATCCAGAGGTATATCTGCAAATTGTTCCTGCACATCCTTGTACTCCAGCTCATTTTTCTTTTTCTTGGCAAGAGTTATTAAATCATTAAGCTTATCCATAAATTTTCCCATGGACAGCTCTTCATTTTCTTCCGGAATATCATCAAGCTCCGGCTCCGGAAGCTCTGTATCCAAAGCGTCCTCCATTATGTCCTGCAAGATTTCCTCTTCCATCAAATTTGGTTCTGCCTTTTTGCTCTTTCCTGGCATACAATCTCCCTCTTCTTTCGCAGATAGGTATAGCCTATCCTAATTCAATATTTGTTTTCTTTAATTTTTCCAACAGCTTTTTACCCTCTATTACTTCATTTAGAGCACTTACATCACTGCCCAGACTTTTTGAATAATATTCGTAGCTGTTTTCCTTTACTTTGATTACTATATCTTTTAGAGCATGTTCCCTGTCCTTTTTATTTTCAGACAGCTCACTATCGCTCTCAAGTCCCATTATCTTTGTATTAAACATGGATGCCACAGTTTTCTGGTCCTCTTCATTTTCAAACTGTGATATAAGGGAGGCCGGTTCAAAATTCCCCCTTGTTATGCCCTCAAACAGCATTTTTGCCACATGTCTGTACAATTCCTCTGTAAAATCCTTATCTGAAATATATTCGGATATCTTAGGATAAATCCATGGCTCCTCACTAATCCAGGTAATAAGTATGCGCTGTGCCTTACGTTTTCCCTCCTCAGGTGTTTCCTTTTGGTGCATACCTGATTTGGGTTTTATCCTTGTGGCAGATGCAAGTCCTGTTCTGTTTACCTCCCCTGCCACCAGCTTTCTTAAGCCCTCTACAGAAATGGAATATTCCCTTGCTACAGCCTCCAAATAATTGTTTCTCTCAATATCATCGGCAAATCCGCAAAGTTTTTTAGCTATTTCCCTATGAAATCTGGTTTTTTGCTCCGGGTCATTTAAATCAAAATCCCTTAAGAGTACCTCGATTTCAAAAAAGAATGAGTTTCTGGCATTAGCTATTCTTTCCTGCAATGCCTCTGCACCCATATTTTTTATAAACTCATCAGGATCCTTATATGGCTTTAAATCAAGTACCTTACCTGTAAGGCCTACTTCCTTTAATATGCCGATTGCTCTAAGCGCCGCCCTTGTTCCTGCACCATCACTGTCATAGGATAATATTACATTATCTGTAAAGCGCTTTAATATATTTGCCTGTCCTGAGGTAAATGCCGTTCCAAGAGATGCCACCGCCTCCGTAAATCCTGCCTGATGCATGGAGATTACATCCATATATCCCTCACACAAGAGTAAATGATTTTTCTTGGAGCTTCTGGCAAAATTAAGACCAAATAAATTTCTGCTCTTATCAAATATTGGTGTTTCCGGGCTATTCAGGTATTTGGGCTCTCCATCTCCCATTACTCGTCCGCCAAAGCCTATAACTCTATGATTTATATCCTGAATTGGAAAAATAATCCTGTTCCAGAATTTATCGTGGATTCCTCTTGCCTCGTCTCTGCTTGCAAGCCCAGCCTTAACAATCATTTCATCAGAATAATCCTTGCTTCGCAAATATTTGACTAAATCATCCGAATATTTATTAGCATAACCCAGCCCCCAGTTTTTCATGGTTTCATCACTTAGCTGTCTGGATTTGAAATAATCATATCCGATTTTGCCTTTTTCACTTCTTAAAGAATAGTAGAAATATTTTGCAGCCTCCTTATTTATTTCAAGTAGCAGTGCCTTTTCCCCTGCTGCCCTTTTCATTTCAGGAGTAACCTCTATTTCTGGCAGTTTTATCCCCGCTCTGTCTGCCAGCATTTTAATGGCTTCCTGAAATGTGGCATTTTCATGCTGCATTAAAAAGGAATACACATTTCCGCCGGCTCCACATCCAAAGCAATAAAACATTTGCTTGGCAGGAGACACAGAAAAGGAGGGGGTCTTTTCATTGTGAAAAGGACAGAGTCCAAAATATGTTCCGCCTTTTTTCTGCAATCTTACATAGCCCGATATTACATCCACAATATTATTTTTACTTCTTATGTCCTCAACTAATTCATCAGGATAATACATAGGTATCCTCTATTTTATCTGCCTCACCTTTTATATAAGGGTAAAATCTACTAAAATCTATAGGTAGGCCAAGACTTGGGAATGAATAATTCCTCGTAAGTGTTAATAGCAAATCTGTCAGTCATTGATGCCACATAATCACATACCACTCTTTCTCTCTGTTCCCCGCGATTGAGCATCTGCTTCATATCCCTTGGCAGCTTATCAATATGCTTTAGATAGTAATCATATAATGTCTTAACCAGACTTTCCGCCTTACTTTCCTCACTTTTTGCCTCCGGATTTTTATATACATTCTCAAACATAAATTGACGAAGCTCAAGCATTGCCTTAGCCACATCATCTGACATTCTAATCTCATCCTTGCCAAAGCTTGTAGTCACTGTATCATGAATAAAATTATCCAGTCTCTCTCCGGTAGTAAATCCGATTACTTCCCTTATACTCTTAGGCACATCCTCTTCTGTCAGAATACCGCCTCTTATGGCATCATCCATATCATGGTGTATATATGCAATCTTATCGGATATTCTTACAATCTTTCCCTCTAAGGAAAAGGGCATACCACTGGTTTGATGATTTAAAATTCCATCCCTTGTTTCTCTGGTAAGATTTAGTCCTATCCCCTCTTTTTCCAGCACATCCACCACTCTCAGGCTCTGTAAATGATGCTCAAAGCCTAAAGGACATATTTCATTAAGAGCCCGCTCCCCTGCATGTCCAAAGGGAGTATGCCCCAAATCATGTCCCAGAGCTATTGCCTCCACCAAATCCTCATTAAGCCTTAAAGCCTTGGCTATAGTCCTGGCATTCTGGCTTACCTCCAAGGTATGAGTAAGTCTCGTTCTGTAATGGTCTCCCTCAGGAGTTAAGAAAACCTGGGTTTTATCCTTAAGGCGTCTAAAGGATTTACTGTGCAAAATTCTATCCCTGTCCCTCTGGAAAACAGGACGTATATCACACTGCTCCTCATCCTTTATTCTTCCCTTGGAATTCATGCTAAGGGTAGCGTATGGACTTAAATATTCTTTTTCCCACTGTTCAAGGCTTTCTCTTATTGTACTCATTCTTTGCTCCCATAGACCTGCAACACCTTATAAATACAGTCCTATAAATAATATTCTGTGTAAAATCAATATTTCCTTTTATTTAAACCATATATAAATTTTATTTTATTTAATACACTGCTCTGTCCATATATTCAGCCAAATTAGCTCTATTAACCTTTTCATATGGTACGTATATATATTTTCCCTCGGTCAGATTAATATCCTCCGGCAATTCCCCTGTGGTACTAAGGCTGTATGCCATTCTCCCTATCAGTTCTCCTTTAGCTATTCCATTATTATATACAGTGCCCTCTATTTTACCCTCGGCAATATTGTCAAAGACTTCCTTTTCTCCATTGACTCCCACTATAACAGGAAGTTTGGGTACTCCATAATTTTCCAGGGCATCCAAGGCTCCCAGGGCAATATTGTCATCATTTGCTATTACCAGCTCTATCTGCCATGGATAGCCTGCCAAGATTTTAGTCATCTTAGTCATGGCCTGCTCTCTGCTCCAGTTTGCAATCTCGTCCCTAAGCTTTTCTACCTCAAAGCCTGCTGCCTTAATTTCCTCCACTGATACCTTTGTCCTTATAAGAGCATCCTGATGACCTGCTTCTCCCTCTAACATTACATATTGTATGACACCATCATGGTTAAAGTCTATTTCCTTAAATCTTTCTGCATCTCCAAGAGCATCTGTTATTATTTCCGCTTGAAATTTACCGCTCTGTTCAGGATTTGCCCCCACATAATACAGCTTATCAAATCTCTCCAAATCTTCTTTTACCAGCTCCCTGTTAAAAAATATAATCGGGGTATCTGATTTTTTAGCCATATCAATAATCTGCATAGCATCTGTTCTATCCACTAAATTTACACAGATAACATCATATCCCTTATTGATATAGTCTCTTACCTGGTCGTTCTGCCTTAGCTGGCTTTTATTGGAAGTTGTTATTTCACAGCTTACGTTTACATTATTTGCTGCCCCTATATTGTTGGCACTCTCCTGGATTTTTTCAGCAATGGTCGCCGTGAACGGATCAAACTCATCATACATGGTAATTCCTATTTTGACTGTCGTTATCCTTTTCTCATTTGGCAATCTACATCCATTTATCAATAAAGCTCCTAATGTAAGTACTGCGCAAAGTATAGAGACAGCTTTTCTTCTGTCTCTTACAATTTTCCTTTTTTTCACTACAATTTCCTCATATCTATTTTACAAATGGAAACAATATTTTCTCATATTCCCCGGTATACATATCGGGTCTGCTGATGATTTTATATCTGATAATATTTTTATAATTCTTATTTTTGTATTCCTTTGGATTAATCACGGAATTTACCGCAGCATAGCCTATTCCAAATTCATCAGGAAATATTAAATATTCCAACTGCTTATTATCCAAAAAATAAACCGCCGCATCTGAATTGCCGATTACATATACCTTTACCTCTTTAGATACAGCGGATATTCCCCGCATTACATCTTCCAGGTATTCTTCGCTGGTTACTGTTATGGCAATGTTTCTATCATCATTTAAATACTTTAATACCTGTTCATAGATATTGTTTTCAGCATCTATCTCCCATATTTCCGTATTTCTTCCCGTACTTGAAAGAGCAGTCACTACTCCCTCACGTCTCTCTCTAAGATAGGTCTTCTTATCATGGAAATCCAACACCGCAATATCCATTTCAATTTTCTCATTATTATTAATAAGAAGTCCTAAATCCACCCCCATCTGATAGTTGTTTGGAGATACATTCACATATCTTTTATCATCAATGCCACTTGCCACAAAAATCACTTTATCTCTCAAGCTTCCATCTAAAAGCTCGCCCAGCCTCTCACTATCCCCTGCTGCCACCAGTACCTTATCGGCTCCTCCTGCAATTTCAGTCTTAATAGTGTCCAACTGCTCCTCACTGCTGCTATTATTTGCCATCCTAATCAGGGTAACCTCTGCATTTGAGTTTTTCGTAGCAAGCTCAGCTCCCGCCTTTAAGTTGTCCCAGTCCTTTCCATCATCAAAAAGCACTATAGATATATTGATTTCTTCCCTCTTTATCTTTCTGTAAATATTAAATGTCAAATATTCCAACAGTATAACAAATAAAAATATTCCTATCGTTATAAGGATGGTTCTGCTATATTTTCTCATTTCACTTCCCCTCCCTTATATTCCTCAAAAGTTATTTTAGGCAGATGGACGGTTACCTTTGTGCCCTCATCCAACTCACTTTCAATGGACAGTCCGTAATCTCCCTTAAAATAAAGATTAATTCTCTGATTAACATTCCAAAGACCAATTCCTGAGCCCTTGCCCCTATTCTCACTCTTATGTGTCAGAAGATTTTTTATGGTTTCCTCAGGTATTCCCATTCCATTATCTGCTACCTCTATATATACATCCCCATCCTTTTCATAGCCTTTTATGGAAATAAGACCATCTTCTCCTATCTGGCTCACTCCATAATATATGGCATTTTCTATTAGAGGCTGAATAATAAGCTTAATAGTAATACAGTCCTCTATTGCAGGGTCTATATCAATATCAGCCTCAAATTTATTCTTAAATCTGACCTTTTGTATGCTTAAATAATTGCTGGCATGCTTTATTTCATCTCTAATTGTAATAATATTATTGCCCTTGCTTAAGCTGATTCTAAAAAGTGTGGCAAGGGAGGTAACCATGGAGATAGCCTCCTGATAACGCTCTGACTCTACCATCCACACCACGGAATCCAGTGTATTATACAGGAAATGAGGGTTAATCTGGGATTGCAGGGCGTCTAGCTCACTCTTTGTCTTTTCCTCCTGCTCCTTTACCATTTCCTCCATCAGCTTTCTCATCTGACGCACCATTGATTTAATAGTCCTACTCAGATGCCTTATTTCATGAGTTCCTCCCAGATAAATAGTATCAGGGTCCATACTTCCACTCTCAAGATAAGCCAACGACTCCTCCAGGCGTCTTAAGGGGTCTGTTACTACATTGGAAATAAACATATTACCAAATATCATAAGCATAATGGTAATTGTAAAAATAATGCCTGTAATAAAGGTAATCTGCTCATAATTAACCGTAAGCTCATTTACAGGAACTACACTTATAATTTTCCAGCCTGTATATCCTACAGTTTTTACGGTAATAGCCCTTTTCCTGCCCAAATATTTTTCCATATGCTCGCCATCATCATATCCTGCGGCCTTTATATTATTCTCCGCTAAAAGCCCTGAATAAATGGCTTTTTGATAGGGATGGTAAATTATTTCTCCTGTTCTGTCTATCAGGTATACATATCCCGTTCCCTGCTCATTTACCTTGTCAAACATCTGCTCAATGGCAAAGAAATTCATATCTACCAGCAATATTCCCCGACTTATACGTCCCAGATATGTAAGCTCCACACTACGACTTAAGGACACTACCCAATAATATCTGTAATTACTGCTCTCAAACATATTCTGCACATGGGGCGTAGAAAAATGCAGATTTTCTATTCTGTCCTCCGCATTTGTAAACCATTCCTGCTTAGAAAAATCCACATTGGCTTTTCGTGTGGCTACCGGTGCCGCAGTTATAAGCGCACCATCCTGTGAAATGCAGGCAATACTTATAAGGTTGTCCTTATTAGCCTCATACAAAAGGCTCATTTCCTTGTCAATGGTGTCACTGGTCATATCCTTATCCTTAATAACGTTGTAGTACATACTGTCAGATATGCTCATCATATTTCTGATATATGAATTAAGGTTCCAGCTAACCTGATCAATTATCTGCTTATTACTTTCTATTGCCGCATCTCTGGAGCTGTTCAGGTAGCTGGAAAATGTGGCAAGCTGCATAAATGCCATACCGATAATTGAAAGCATAGTAAATGACAGAGAAATAATAAGCTGAATACTTCTCTGTTTATATGCTTCCCTTATTTTATAAAGCACAACACTAATTCGTGACATCATATGGTATTTTCCTGCTTGGACCTGTATTTTGAGGGAGATATGCCATACACCCTTTTAAATACATAGCTGAAATAATTGGGGTCCTCATAGCCCACCATTCCTGCAATTATATAGCTTTTTTCTGAGGTGGACTCTAATAAATGCACCGCCTGTTCCATCCTTATTCCTGTGATATAGGTTACAAAGCTTATTCCCGTATCTTTCTTAAATATTGAAGAAAAATAGGTGGAGCTCACTCCTAAAAAGCTACATACCGTATCTACACTTAAATCCGAGTCCGCATATCTTTCCTTTATGTATTCCTTGGCCTTTTCCACCAATAATCGGGTACTGTCCTGTCTCTCTTTTCTTATATAGCTTCTAAGAAGTAAGCTTATTTCCACCAGCCACTCTTTCATCTGTTCCGGTGTCGTAAACTTTTTAATTTCCGAGTAAACATCTCTTTCCAAATTGCCTATCTGCTCTACACTTAGCTCATAGCTTCTTGCAAGACGCATTATTTCTACATATATTTCCATAAAATATAGCTGTAGCTGATAAATGGTAATCGAGGAATTTACAAAATTTCTTACAATACTGTCTATTACCTCAGAAAGCTTTTCCTTAGTACCTATTTTGATTTCTCTTATTAAATTATTAATCTGGTCATCATTTAGCGCAAAATAATTGGTAAATCCCGGCTCCACATCCTGTATGCTGATAGCCTGATTATCCTCCAATATCATACGATATGATAAGGCATCCTTTGCCTCTGCAAAGGAGCGGGACAAATCCTTTAACATTCCTACAGTTCTTCCAATACCTGCGGAAACATCCACCCCCATTATCTTTGAAGAAAGCTTACACAGAGAGTCTATAAAGGATGTAAACACCTGATGCTCCTTAGTACTTTTTAGCATACCAAGTACGATTACACTTCCCAGATAATTTAAGCTTCTATACTCCACATCCTTGCCTGCCTGCTCATCCACTATCTGCTTTAATGAAATTGCCAGTAATTGAGGATTGACCCTGTCATTTTCAGAGATTGCCGTAGCCTCTAATATTCCCACACAGTAAAAGGGCGCCTTAATATCAAAATTATATTCATTAATATAATGTCCTATTGCGCCTGCATTTATTCTACCCTCTAAAAGCCCTATTAAGAGCTGCTCCTTTAATATGGGCAGACTCTCCCTGTAATAATTTTCCAAGCTTTCAATATTTCTTCGCCTGTCATATTCCTCATCCAGACGTTTTTTTAATCTTGAAAATACGCTCTTAAGCTCTTCTGCATCTATTGGCTTTAGAATATATTCCTCCGCCTCTAAGCGTATAGCCTCCTTTGCATACTCAAATTCATCATACCCCGAAAAAATAATAAATTTTGTTCCGGGCAACTGCTTTTTCAAATATCTGCAAAAGGTAAGACCATCCATAAATGGCATATGTATATCCGACATGACCACATCCGGCAAATATTTTTCGGCTTTTTCCAAGGCCTCTTCTCCATTTTCTGCCGAAGCCACTACCTTAAACCCCAATTCTTCCCAATTCAGCCTGCGCTTAATAGCTTCGCGCACCTCTTCCTCATCATCTACCAACATTACCTTATAGTAATCCATATATTTCCTCTGCCTTTTCTTACCTTAATATCCCGCTTCCTTAGCAGCCTTATTAATTTCCACTACATGCCTGTCCCAAGACTCCCATTTTTCCTGTCCGCGTCTGTCAGGTATATCATATTTACTCTTTATATCATCCCCGAAATATTCAGTAAATTTACATCTTCCATTTTTTGTAAATATATTTCAGATTTTAAAGTTATTCCACCACTTTTATTTTCACTTAACTCCGGCTCCTCTTGAGCCTCTACCTTATAATACGGTGTATATCCCTTAAAGGATGCCAGTTCTTTTTTATCACTAAATACATAGTCCCAGTCTTCTTTCGACAAGTCTTTATATCTTTTATGATATGAAGCAAATTCAAACATATATCTTAAAAAGATTTGCAAATTTCCTTAAGATAATAGTATGTTATCCATAAGGGTTGCTCCGCGCCACTGTAATTGTATCCCGCAATTCCATATTTTTCCCATAGAAGTGCAGTATTTACATCGCAATGTACATGGCTTGAGCCCATAAATACCACATCTATTGAGTTCTTAGGCTGAATATACATATCCCTTGCCTGACGTATACCATGCTCGCTTTTCACACTAAGCAATGCCTTAGCAAAGGATAGTGTGATTACCAATAATACTATATATAAAGTTACAATAATATATTTTCTATCTATTTTCAAAATCACTCCTAAAATTGCATATATATAAGATTTGATGAATAATAAGGTGCTGCAAAATTTTCTGTAAGCTCTATTCCAAATAAGCTTGAAATGCCTATAGCTACCATAGAATATCCGGCAAAATCACAATAAATTTGTATCGAATATAACAGTATACCCAGAAGTAGTATTATTCCACCATATTCCTCAGGTGCTCCAAATATGGCTGATACTCCTGTAGAAAGTCTGTCTGCCACCATAAGCTTATAAAAAAGTCCCATTACAATATAGCTTACAGATTTTTTCAAACGTTCCTCATCAAAAAATTTTACTTCTGAAATTCCTGATATACGTTCAAAAAAATATCAGCTCTCTCTATAGGTCCGCTGATAAATTTAGGAAACCAACACATATAGATTAAAAATTTAAAAATATTATGCTCAGCACCACATTTTTTCTTATATACATCCACAAGATAACTAATTCCCTGAAAACAGTAAAATGAAAATCCTATCGGAATAATAATAGTATATAGAATTGAATTTTCCCCTATTCGAAAGGCCCCGGATATATGCTCATTTTAGATAAAATAAAATCAGCGCCCCTAAAACATATATTATTGAAAGAATATTTATTGTCATTACAAATCTCCATTAATAATTCTTATGTTAAATTGTACCACAATTACTGCACAATAAGAAGAACGGTCTGCCAAAATGACAAACCGCTTTCCCAAAAAGGTGCTATATCAGATTAAACATCCGGTGTTGCCACCGTTATATTAACCTTTCTTTTTCTTAGACAGAATATCTACGGTAACCGCTCCTAAAAGTACGGCACCCTTTACAATCTTCTGTATATCTGTAGACCATCCGAAAAGTGACATACCATTATTAAGTACACCCATTACGAACGCTCCGACTACTGCTCCTAAAATAGAACCGGCACCACCTGCAACGGCTGCACCACCAATATAACATGAGGCGATGGCATCAAGTTCGAAACCATCTCCTGCCTTAGGTGTTGAAGAACCATTACGTGCAGAAAGTACAATACCCGCCAGTGCTGAGAGTATACCCATATTTGTATAAACCCAGAAGAATACTTTCTTTGTATCAATACCTGAAAGATTTGCAGCCTTTCTATTTCCACCTAAAGCGTAAATCTGTCTTCCGGCAACAGTCTTAGAGGTTATAAAGGCATATATTGAAATAAGTACAAGCATAATAAACAGTACAAAAGGTAATCCGTTATACTGTGCCAGCTTTATAAAGAAGAACCAGATAATAAATAACAATATTGCCAGCTTTAATGCTACCTGCCACAAAGGATTTGTAGCAAATCCATATTTTTTCTTAATTCTAATTCCTCTAAACTCTGTTACAACAATGGCAATACTTCCTACAATTGCAACTCCAATACTTATAAGGTCAAGTGTTCCACCGGCAAAGGATATCTTAATTGTAGGCAGAAATCCTGCTCCGATAAAGTTATATGCTGTAGGAAGAGGGCCCTTTGTCTGTGCCTGAAGCAATGTATATGTAAGACCACGTCCCATAAGCATTGTTGCAAGAGTCACAACGAAAGGCGGTATTCCCAAATATGCAATAAAAAATCCTGCAAACATACCAACTAAAAGACCAATTGCAAGGGCTGCTGCAATTGCCACCCACATATTCATCTTATAGTCCATCATTACAATTCCGGCTGTAGCACCACATAATGCAACTACCGAACCCACACCTAAGTCAACGTTACCCGTAAGTACGCAGAGCAACATACCTATTGCCAGGATAACTACATATCCGTTCTGCATTACCAGGTTGTTAATATTCATAGGAGATAAATTCTTACCCTTTGTCAAAAAGGCAAATATTACATAGATAACAATAAGCGCAAGGAACATTCCGTATTGCTTCATATCTACATTGACAACTTTTTTATTATTCATTTCCATCACCCTTTCTATTATGTGCCATAATATTCTGCATAATCTTTTCCTGTGATACTTCTGCACTTGTGAGCTCTCCTGCAATTTCTCCCTCATTTATTACATAAATTCTATCGCAGGTTCCGATAATCTCAGGCATTTCTGAGGAAATAACGATAACTGCCTTTCCCGCCTTTGCCAACTCATTAATAACACAGTAAATCTCATACTTAGCACCTACATCAATACCTCTTGTAGGTTCGTCCAAAATCAGGACATCCGGCTGTGTAAGCATCCATTTTGCAAGCACTACCTTTTGCTGATTACCTCCCGATAAGGAGCCAACCACCTGGTTGATGGAATTTGCTTTTACGTTAATTCTCTTCTTATACTCTTCCGCAGCCACAATTTCATCATTACCATTAATAACTCCCCGTCTGGAGAAAAATTTTGGTCTGGCTGCAATTGTCATATTTTCTTTGATTTCTCCAATAAGGTTAAGACCATAAACCTTTCTATCTTCCGAAACATATGCCAACTTGTTATTTATGGCGTCTTTCACGCTCTTAATTTCTACTTTCTGTCCATTGATTTTAATAGTTCCTGAAATCTTTTGCCCATAGCTTCTACCAAATACGCTCATTGCAAACTCAGTTCTGCCTGCGCCCATAAGACCTGCAAGACCTACTACCTCTCCGGCTTTTACTTCTATATTAATATCCTTTAATATCTGTCGTTCAGCATCATCCGGATGATAAACATTCCAATTTTTGACTTCAAAAATTGTTTTACCTATTTCCACATCATCACGCACAGGATAACGGTTGGTAAGCTCTCTGCCTACCATCGCCTTAATAACTCTCTCTTCCGAGAAATCGTCCACGCCCTTGTAAAGTGTTTCAATTGTTTTACCATCTCTGATAACTGTAACTGCATCTGCTACATAGCTTATCTCATTTAATTTATGAGAAATAATGATACAGGTAATTCCGTGATTTTTAAGTTCCAGCATGATGTCCAAAAGCTTTTTACTTTCTTCATCATTAAGGGCTGCTGTAGGCTCATCAAGAATAAGTAATTCTACTTTCTTTGCCATTGCCTTAGCGATTTCAATAAGCTGCTGCTTACCTACACCCAAAGAACTTACGGGAACATTAACATTTTCATGCTCCAGTCCCACCTTTGCCAACATTTCAGCGGCTCTCTGACGAGTCTTCGTCCAGTCAATAACTCCCTTACATACCAACTGCTCATTACCCAAAAATACATTTTCTGCAACTGATAAAAGCGGACTTAATGCTAATTCCTGGTGTATTATAACAATACCCTTTGCCTCAGAATCTCTAAGATTATGTACCTTATTTTCCTCTCCCTTATACATTACCTTTCCGGAATATGTTCCATAGGGATATACTCCGGACAGTACATTCATAAGAGTAGATTTTCCGGCTCCGTTTTCACCACAAAGAGCGTGAATTTCGCCCCTCTTTACCTGCAGATTAACATCATCAAGGGCTCTGACTCCTGAAAACTCTTTTACAATATGTTTCATTTCCAAGATGTAATCCGACATTTTTAGCTCCTTTTTCTTTTAGTCTCTTTCTTTTAAGAAAGGCGGCAATTCGCCGCCTTTCAAAGTCTTTCAATATTTGGTAAATATTAGTCAGCTAACTGAGCCTCTGTATAGTATCCACCGTCAAGGAGAAGTTCCTTGTAGTTGTTAGCATCTACTGCTACAGGTGTACAAAGGTATGAGGGAACAACCAGCTTACCATTGTTGTACTGCTCTGTATCGTTGATTTCAGGCTCTTTTCCTTCAAGAACTGCCTGAACCATTGTTACACACTTCTCTGCAAGGAGTCTTGTATCCTTGTAGATTGACATTGTCTGTGAACCGGAGATGATGTTCTTTGTAGCCATAAGCTCTGCGTCCTGACCTGTGATAATAGGCCAATTCTCGCCAACCTTATATCCGGCGCCCTCTAAAGCTGCCTTACATCCGTAAGCAAAGCCATCGAAAGCTGTAGCACAGATATCAAGAGTCTTGTCAGCATAGAAACCTGTTAAGTAGTTTTCACAGTTCTGCTGAGCTGTTTCCTGAGACCATCTTAAGATACATGTATCTTCGAAAGATGTTCTTCCTGACTCACAAACAAGTGCGCCATTGTCAAGGTATGGCTGAAGAACTTCCATAAGACCATTGTAAAGCATTACTGCATTGTTATCATCAGGAGAGCCCATGAAGAACTCGATTGTCTGAGGATTAGCAGGATCAAGGTTTGCATTATCTTCAATGTACTTACCGATTGCTGTACCAACACCCTTGTTGTCGAATGTAGCGTAGTAAGAAACAGCATCTGTATCCATCAAAAGACGGTCATATGCGATAATAGGAATACCGGCTTCCTTAGCCTGTGCTTCCACGTTTACCAAAGCACCTGAGTCAATAGCTGCAATAACGAGACAGTCAGCACCGGCTGCGATCATGTTCTCAATCTGAGAAACCTGAGCCTGTACATCATCCTCTGCATACTGAAGATCTACTTCGTATCCAAGAGCCTCAAGCTTAGCTTTCATGTTTGCACCATCATTGATCCATCTCTCTGATGACTGTGTAGGCATTGCTACTGCTACCTTCTTGCCATTAGCTTCTGCTACAGGAGCAGTTTCTTCTGTTGTTGCTGCGGGAGTTTCTGTAGTTGTAGTTGCAGAAGTATCTGCTGTCTTCTGTCCGCAACCAACAAGTAAGCTTGCTACCATTGCTACGCTAAGTAAAGCGCCTAACAATTTCTTTTTCATTTGTTAATATCCTCCTTTTTGTCGGCAATTTGCCGAAGTGATTAACTTACAAGACAAAGGATAACAGTAAATGAATAATAATTTAATACAAAATTCTATTGAAAAAATTGAAAATTCTTAGGAAAATATACTATAAAATTTTCCTAAGAATTTCTTAACCATGTAAAATCCTCTTATAATTGACTTTGAATATAATCTTGCAAATCAATTTCTTATTATACAAAAAAAGACAGCCTAACAGACTGTCTCTTACATACTTGTTCTCTCAAAATCGAATACTGTAATTCCTATTTAATAACAACTGTTGACTCCTGTCAACTTCCTTCTCCTATCTCTGTTAAACATTAGATAAGCCCTCGACCTATTAGTAACCATCAGCTGCATACATTACTGCACTTACA
>JBHAJK010000070.1:0-14202 GCA_041826605.1 Lachnospiraceae bacterium
TTTCTCATATTTAGGAAAATTAAGCCTGCCCATATATTGCATACATTGGGGAATATACAGGCTGGCTTCAGGTTATCTGGCAGATTTCAGCTTTGCCCTGTCAGTGACGATAGTTGTAATAATATGTGTAATAACAGCAGCCATACTTGTGGCGCTGGAGGAAAGATATGCAGCCCGAAAGAAATTATAATGCTTATAAGGAAAAGACTTTTTTTCAAAGACTTTTCGGTCACATAAATACGGTTATAACCCATAAAAGAAATGTGCGCCGTGCCTGCTTTAAAATGGGAATATACTGGCAGGGAATAATTCACGATTTAAGCAAATTTTCCCCTACGGAATTTATCCCCAGCGTAAGATACTATTCAGGCACGTTTTCTCCCAATGCTGTGGACAAGGTACTTAACGGACTTTCTACAAGCTGGCTTCATCATAAGGGCAGGAACAAGCATCATTTTGAGTATTGGACAGATTACAGTACGGGCAGTGAGCCTGAAATCATAGGCTGTAAAATGCCCATGAGATATGTGGCAGAAATGGTGGCGGACCGATATGCGGCATGTGTGGCATATAATGGTGCAGGCTTTCAAAATAGCGACCCTTGGGATTACTACAGTAAAAACGGGGTGTATCTGGACTTTGACCCGGACACAAGAGCAGTGCTGGAGGCGGCTCTGAAGAAAATGAGAGATGAGGGGCCAGACAGCGCATTTGCGTTTATGCGGGGACTGTTGAAAATAACTAAGGGAAGCAATTACGATAGAGACATCGTGTAAAAACACACTAAGCGACAGAAAAATATACTGTGTAAATGGTGCAGCTATTTAGAAAACAATGTACTGGCTTAGCTTCGGAATAGAGGAATACTATGAGATATCCAAAATTTTTACGGGACAATGGAACAATAGGCTTTGTGGCTCCCTCCTTTGGTTGCGCATCCGAGCCTTATTTGTCAGCATTTAAAAATGCACAGAAAAAATGGCAGGCGCAGGGCTATAGCCTTGATATAGGAAGAAACTGCTATATGGAAAAGGGAATAGGAATAAGCAATACTCCCTATGAATGTGGCACGGAATTAACAGAAAGCTATTTAAGCCATAATAATGATATTATTATTTCCTGCGGTGGCGGCGAGCTGATGTGCGAAACTCTGGAATATATTGACTTTAATAAAATCAGTGAATCCGAACCAAAGTGGTATATGGGCTATTCGGATAATACTAATTTTACATTTCTTTCCGCAACTCTTTGCGACACAGCGGCAGTCTATGCCCCCTGTGCTTCCAGCTTCGGGATGGAACCCCGGCATAGTGCCCTTGAGGATGCTATGGCATTGCTTACAGGAAAAAAACTTTCTTTCCGAGGCTATGATGGCTGGGAAATGGAGGGGCTTAAATCTGAGGACAATCCACTTGTTCCCTATAATATTACGGAAAAAACAATTATTCATAAATTTGCAGCAGGTAAGACTGAGGAAACCGCAGAGGATATTACCTTGAAAGGACGTTTGCTTGGCGGCTGTATGGACTGTCTTGTTAATCTGACAGGTACTAAATATGATAAGGTATCAGAATTTAATAAAAAATATGCAGAGGATGGAATTTTATGGTTTATAGAGGCCTGTGATTTAAATGTAATGGGCATACGCCGTGGAATGTGGCAGATGAAGAATGCAGGCTGGTTTGATAATTGCAGTGGCTTTCTTATAGGAAGACCTGCCCATTTTAATGAGCCGATGATGGGACTTGACCAATACAGAGCCGTGGTTGACATAATATCTGAATTTAATGTGCCTGTATTAATGGATGTGGATATAGGACATCATCCACCAATGCTTCCTATTATATGTGGGGCAAGGGCAGAGGTAAAAACAGCGGGCAGTGAATACTTTATAAATATGGAATTGTCATAGTAAAGGAAAGAAATCAATTAAGCTGTCAGCCTTAAAATATATGAAATAAAGAAAGGCATATAAATGAACATAGTATTACACCAGCCGGAAATTCCGGCAAATACAGGAAATATAGGCAGAACCTGTGTGGCTACCGGTACCGTACTCCATTTAATAGAGCCCTTGGGCTTTAGCCTGGATGAGAAAGCTATTAAGCGAGCAGGAATGGATTACTGGGGAGCACTGGATGTCAGACGCTACATAAATTATCAGGATTTTCTCGAAAAAAATCCAAATGCAAAAATATGGTTTGCCACCACAAAGGCAAAGCACTGCTATAGTGATGTAAGCTTTGGAGAAAATGATTTTATTATGTTTGGCAGGGAAAGCGCAGGCATACCGGAAGAAATTCTTGTTTCTAATGAGGAAAGCTGTATTAGAATACCTATGAACGAGGATATCCGCTCTCTCAATCTGTCAAACTCCGCAGCCATTGTATTATACGAAGCACTTAGACAGAACAACTTTTTAAATATGGAAAAAGAGGGACACCTCCACAGATTAAGCTGGGAATAGGAGTAAATGTGAGAAATATCAGTTCAACAGAAATCACTCAGGCATTAAAGGAAATGTGCATTGAAGCCAACCATTATTTAACAGAGGATATGAAAGCTGCATTATCCAAGGCAAAGGATAGTGAAGCATCCCCCTTGGGAAAACAAGTGTTATGTCAACTTGAGGAAAACCTGGAAATTGCAGGTAAGGATATGATACCCATATGTCAGGATACGGGGATGGCAGTAGTGTTTGTGAAGCTGGGGCAGGAGATTCACATAGACGGAGACTTAAATGCGGCTATTAATGAGGGTGTTCGTTTAGGATATACGGAGGGCTATTTGAGAAAATCAGTAGTATCCGACCCTCTTATAAGAAAAAACACAAATGACAATACTCCTGCTGTAATACATTATGAGATAGTGTCCGGAGATAAGCTGACACTTACCATAGCTCCAAAGGGCTTTGGCTCTGAAAATATGAGCAGGGTATTTATGCTAAAGCCTGCGGAGGGAGAAGAGGGAGTTAAAAATGCCATTCTCACTGCGGTAAAGGAAGCGGGACCCAACGCCTGCCCCCCAATGGTAGTGGGTGTGGGTATTGGAGGCACCTTTGAAAAATGTGCCCTTATGGCTAAGGAGGCGTTGATACGTCCTGTAAATATACATTCGGAAATTCCCTGGGTTAAGGCTATGGAAGAGGAACTTTTGGAAAAAATAAATAAAAGTGGCATAGGTCCGGGAGGGCTTGGAGGTGTCACAACAGCACTTAAAGTAAATATTAATACATACCCCACCCATATAGCAGGGCTACCGGTGGCAGTGAATATATGCTGTCATGTAAACAGACATGCAGTAAGAGAATTATAGAGTAAGAGAATTATAGAGTAAGGGAAATATAGCCGGTAGGAGAAAAAATGGACAAGTATATTACAGCCCCATTAAATAAGGAAACAATAGAAAATCTTCACAGCGGAGACTATGTATATATAACAGGTACAATTTATGTGGCAAGAGACGCTGCTCATAAGAGAATGGACGAGCTTATAAAAAAGGGAGAGCCACTGCCCATAGAGCTGGAAAATAATATTATTTATTATATGGGACCATCTCCGGCAAGAGAGGGAAGACCGATTGGTTCGGCAGGACCTACCACGGCAGGACGAATGGATAAATACACTCCGCAGTTACTGGATATGGGACTCAGGGGGATGATTGGAAAAGGGAAACGCACCAAAGAAGTACTGGATGCCATAGTCAGAAATGGCTGTGTATACTTTGCGGCAGTGGGAGGCGCAGGAGCCATATTATCCAAGGCAATCCTTTCAAGCGAGATTGTAGCCTATGAAGATTTAGGCGCAGAAGCCATAAGGAAACTGGAGGTAAAAGACTTCCCCTGCATTGTAATCATAGACCGGGATGGAAACGATTTGTATAAAGATGTAATAAAAGAGTACTGTAGTGAATAAATATACATTAGCGCGCCGTGACGATTTAATGCGTTGCACTAATAGTTCTTTGCAACATCAGATTAACTCTTGAAAAACCCTTGAAAAATCTAATGATGTTGTGCTAGAATACACCTTATGCTTGACATCACTGTGATGTTATAAAGGGCTGAAATACGTTATTTACATGGAGATATATATGAACCCTAAAACATTGAAATATATTATTAAACGACTTATATTAGCTGCTTTTACAGTCTGGGTTGTAATTACGCTTACATTTTTTATAATGCATGCGGTTCCGGGCGGTCCATTTGTTAGTGAAAAAGCCGTGTCCGCTACAGTACAGGCAGCTATGGAAGCTAAATATGGCTTGGATAAGCCTCTGATTGTTCAATATGGTACTTACTTGTCGGATGTTGTGCAGTTTAGATTTGGTCCATCCCTTAAGCAGAAAGGAAGAATGGTTATTGACATTGTTTCAGATGGATTAAAGGTTTCTATGAAGCTTGGCCTTTTGGCATCTTTCTTTGCAACTGTAACGGGAATTATATTTGGAACCTTTGCAGCTCTTAAGAGAAATACATTGGTAGACAGAATTATTATGGTTATGACCACAGCCTTTGTGTCCATGCCATCCTTTATTATGGGCTCACTTTTGCTGGTAGCATTTGCTGTTAAGACCCATGTATTCCCTGCAAATGGTTCCACACCAGCAGGTCTGATACTTCCTGTTATTACCCTGATGCTGTATCCAATGGCATATATTACAAGACTTACCCGCTCATCAATGCTTGATGTTTTGGGACAGGATTATATTCGTACAGCTAAGGCAAAGGGAGTAAGCCAAAGAAGAATTATATTCGGTCATGCCCTTAAGAATGCGTTGCTTCCGGTTATTACCTATCTGGGACCACAGATTGCATATATTGTTACAGGCTCCCTTGTAGTAGAGCAGATATTTGCAGTACCCGGCTTGGGAAGAGCATTTGTTAATAGCATTACCGGACGTGATTATACATTGATTATGGGTACAACTATAATACTTGCAAGCTTAATTGTTGTTATGAACCTTGTTTCCGATATACTTTACAAGGTTGTAGACCCGAGAATTAATCTGGAATAGGATAAGAGATATGGATTTTAAAAAGAAATTTACAATGCATGTTGATGTGGAGCAATTTCTGCCTGCGTCTGCGGAAGAGAAAGAGTATATGGTGCAGATGCGCCCATCTACCACATTTTTTAAGGATGGTGTAGCAAGATTACGCAAAAATAAGGTGGCTATGACATCAATGTATATAATTATACTGATAACCCTTGCGGCTATTTTTATACCAATGTTCTGGCCATATAAATATGAGCAGATGCTGGGAATGATACCCGGAAAGCCGGTGGATGCCTCATACAACAATCTGGCACCCATGGCATATGGAGCTGCTGAGGAGGCTCTTCGTGCCGATGGAGAGTTTGTATTTCCGCATTTATTTGGAACAGATGCAGCAGGACGTGACTATTTTATAAGAGTTATATATGGAACCAGAATTTCCCTGGCAATCGGATTTTTTGCCAGCATTATAGTTTTGGCAATAGGACTTTTAGTTGGAGCGGTGGCTGGAAATGCAGGTGGTAAGGTTGACATAATTATTATGAGATTTGTTGATGTCATATACTCATTGCCTGATATGCTTATGGTTATCCTGTTAGCGTCGGTTTTAAAGGTGGCAATTGGCAGTTCGCTAGACGGAACAGTGCTTGCGAAGATTGGATCAAATATCATTTCACTTTTTGTGATTTTTGCGCTTTTATATTGGGTTTCTATGGCAAGACTTGTACGTGGACAGATACTCTCCTTAAGGGAACAGGAATACGTGCTGTCAGCAAGAGCCAGCGGTGCCGGAAACCTGTGGGTTATTTTGAAGCACCTTTTACCTAACTGTATTTCGGTAATTATTATAAGCACTGCACTTCAGATACCCAGTGCCATATTTACTGAGAGCTACCTGAGCTTCTTGGGATTGGGTGTAAATGCTCCCATGCCATCCTTGGGCTCTCTTGCATCAGATGCTCTTAATGGTATAAGTTCATATTCGTATCGTTTGATTATACCTGCAATAGTTATTTCGCTTATAGTACTTTCTCTCAATCTTTTTGGAGATGGACTTAGAGATGCCTTTGATCCTAAATTAAGTAAGTAATATTGCAAAACATAGAAGTTTTTAGAAGGAAATAATAATGAGTTTACTTGAAGTCAACAATCTGCATACCTCCTTTTTCACAGATGCGGGAGAGGTGCGTGCAGTCAACGGAGTTTCATTCAGATTAGAAAAAGGTAAGGTTTTAGGCATAGTAGGAGAGTCCGGTTCCGGTAAATCCGTAACAGCCTATTCGGTTATGCAGATTCTTGCCTCTACCGGTCAGATTGTATCCGGCTCCATAAAATATGACGGAAAAGAGCTTGTGGGAGCAGGCGAGAATGTTATGAAAGATATCAGAGGAAACAAGATATCCATCATTTTCCAGGACCCGATGACAAGCTTAAATCCTACCTACACCATAGGCAGACAGCTTATGGAGGCTATTTTGCTTCATACAGGCAGAAACAAGAAAGAAGCATATGAAAGAGCAGTAGAAATGCTTCGTCTTGTTAATGTAAATGAGCCTGAAAAGAGAATGAAGCAGTACCCCTATGAATTTTCAGGTGGTATGAGACAGCGTGTTATGATTGCTATGGCACTTGCCTGTGAGCCTGATATACTCATAGCCGATGAGCCTACCACAGCCTTGGATGTAACAATCCAGGCAGGTATTCTTGAGCTGATGAAAGACATTCAGAAAGAGCTGGGAATGGCTATTATTATGATAACCCATGACCTTGGGGTTGTGGCACAGCTCTGTGATGAAGTTATTGTAATGTATGCAGGAAGTATTTGTGAGCAGGGAACTGCTGACGAAATTTTCTACAATCCAAGACATGAATATACAAAGGGACTGATTAAATCAATTCCCACTGTAGGCAATGAATATGAAAAGCTTCAGCCGATAGCAGGTACACCTATCGACTTGCTTAATATGCCGGAGGGCTGTCCTTTCGCACCCAGATGTGAGGCTGCAATGAAAATATGTATTAAGCATAAGGCAGAACGCATGGTAATTAATGAGGACCATATGGCTACATGTTGGCAGAATGTGCGTCTTGGTATTGAAAATGGCGAAATAGAAAATGTGGAAGAGGGAGATTTAAACCTTGTTCCGGTTAATGGCAATATAGCTGATACAGACAGGAGGGATGACTAATGAGCAGTGAAAATAACAAACAGCCCCTTGTTGAGGTCAGAAATTTAAAGCAGTATTTCCCTATAAGTACAGGTTTCTTTTCAAGTAAGCCTCTTAAGGCGGTGGATGATATATCCTTTGCGATTAATGAGGGAGAGACTTTAGGACTTGTGGGAGAGTCTGGATGTGGTAAAACTACTGCCGGCAGAACCCTGCTTCATTTATATGAGCCCACAGGCGGACAGATTTTCTATAAAGGAAAAGAAATAATAACAAAAGGGGATGTTAAGGAATTCCGTAAAAATGCCACCATGGTATTCCAGGACCCATATTCATCCCTTGACCCCAGAATGACTGTTGCCGATATTATCGGAGAGCCTCTGGATATACATAAGGCATATGCTAATAAGGCAGAGCGTCGCGAAAGAATACTTGAGCTTATGGACCAGGTGGGGCTTAATTCTGAGCATGCAGCCAGATATGCTCATGAGTTTTCAGGCGGTCAGCGCCAGAGAGTCGGTATTGCCAGAGCATTGGCGCTTAATCCATCCTTTGTAGTATGTGACGAACCGGTTTCAGCTCTGGATGTGTCTATTCAGGCACAGGTTGTCAATATGTTTGAGGATTTACAGGATAAGTTAAATCTTACATATTTGTTTATAGCTCACGATTTATTGGTAGTACGTCATGTATCTGACAGGATTGCAGTAATGTATCTTGGCAAGCTGGTGGAATTGGCAGATACTGACAGTATTTGTGACAGGCCTCTTCATCCTTATACAAAAGCTTTGATGAGCGCAGTTCCTATGCCGGACCCTAAGGCGGCAAGAGCTAATAAAAGAATTGCCTTAAGCGGAGAAATTCCAAGTCCGTTAAATGCACCCAGTGGATGTCCGTTCCATACACGTTGTGCTTATGCTACCCCTGCCTGCTCGGCTACAATGCCTGAGCTTAGGGAGATAGAAAGTGGCAGATTTGTAGCCTGCCACAGAGCGGAAGAAATTAATTAATTGTCAAATTCATATATGGTTCTTCCTGAGAGGATATATATGTTTTGAATATAAACACTCAAATACTTTGAAAGGAGTATGCTTATTATGAAAAAGAAAATTTTATCACTTGTGTTAGCTACAGTTTTAGCTTCAAGCCTTCTTGTAGCATGTGGCGATTCAGGAACTTCTCCTGACGCACCTGCAGCTTCAACACCTAATGCGGAAACACCGGATGCAACATCAGCAGATGCGTCACTTAATGAACTCAACGTTTGCCTGGCTTCAGAGCCTGCAACACTTGACCCTGCTCTTAATACTACTGTAGATGGAGGTACATTAGCTGTTCATTTATTCTCTGGTCTCGCTAAATGGGAGCTTGATGAGGCTGGAGATGTAGTGCTTGTAGCTGATGAAGCAACAGAACTTCCTGAGGGAGTAACAAATGAAGACGGTACTGTAACATATACATATACTCTCCGTGATGGACTTCAGTGGTCTGACGGACAGCCTGTTACAGCACATGATTATGTGTTTGCATGGAATCGTGCAGTAAGCCCTGAGCTTGCAGCAGACTATAGCTATATGTTCGAGGTTATTGATGGCTATGCAGAAGCGTCAGTATCATCAGATGCTAAACTTAATGTGGAAGCTCCGGATGACAAAACACTTGTTGTAACTTTATCAAACGCAATTTCTTACTGGGACCAGTTGCTTGCATTCCCTACATATCTTCCTGTACGTGAGGATGTTGTAGCTAATGAGAACTGGGCAACAGACCCATCTACATATGTAGGAAATGGTGCATATAAAATGACTGATTGGACACATAACAGTGTTATCACTCTTACAAAGAGCGAGACATATGTTGATAAGGATAGTGTTACTATGCCTGTAATCAACTTCTATCTTTCAGATGACCAGAATAATATGCTTACAAACTTTAAGAATGGCGATTGGCAGATGATTGATGATGTTCCTACAAATGAAATCGCTGCAATTTCGGCTGAATATCCTGATGAGTACTATGTTACAGGTCAGCTTGGAACATATTTTGTTTGCTGGACTGTTGATACAGAACTTCTTCCTGCAAGCTCTACCTTAACAGGTGCCGACGCAGAGAACGCAAGAGCAGAAATTCGTAAGGCAGTTGGCTTGTTACTTGATCGTAACTATATTGTAAATGACATTTCACAGGGCGGACAGGTTCCT
Organism: Lachnospiraceae bacterium; assembly: GCA_041826605.1. Lineage (GTDB taxonomy): Bacteria > Bacillota > Clostridia > Lachnospirales > Lachnospiraceae > Colinaster. The sequence goes on from JBHAJK010000070.1 coordinate 9,371, forward strand.
GCATCTTCATATGTTGCTATGGGTCTTACAGACGCTGATGGTTCGGAATTCTACCAGAATGCCGGCTCAAACTCATTTACAGGATACTATGATGTTTCAGAGGATGCTCTTGGTAGCAATTATGAGCAGGCCCTTGAAGTATTAAAGAAATACTATACTTTTGATGAGGCTTCACAGCAGTTTACAGATTTCCCTACTTTGACATATCTTTATAATACAGGTGAGGGACATAAGGCTATAGGAGAGTACATTCAGAATGCATTAGCTGGTGTTGGTATTACTCTTAACCTTGAGAATCAGGAATGGGGAACATTCATTCCTACACGTAAGGATGGAGACTATCAGCTTGCTCGTCATGGATGGTTAGGAGATTACAATGACCCTATTTCATTTATTGATATGTGGACAAGCGGTTCAGGAAATAATGACGTCCAGTTTGGTAGAGGAAATCACGCAAGCATTAAGGCTTATAGCATAGACCTTACAGACTTGGGAATTGATGTTAAGGTAGAGAATGGAACTTGGGCTGAGACATATGATGTTCTTGTTTCTGAAATCAAAAAATGTACAGATGAAACAGTTAGATTTGAGCTTATGCATAGAGCTGAAGATTTATTTATGAGCACAGGTGCAATCACACCTCTGTACTACTATACAGATATTTATATGGTAGATGATGCTGTAAAAGGCTTCTACACAACACCACTTGGATTTAAATATTTTATGAATTGCCACTATTAATTCACAGCTAATATGAATTAATAGCTGCTCAGGACAGGTAAAATAAAAGGGATTAACTTCCCTATAAGAAAACCGCTCAAGCCTTACGGCCAATGGGCGGTTTTACATTTCTACTACAATATTCAGCTTTCCCTTTTTGGTGGTGCCGGAAATGCCCAGATAGGTAAATCGTCCAAAGCCCCTTACGGTAACAACGTCCTTTTCCTTTAAAGTACGGCTACTGTTTTCGCATAGCCTGCCATTTATGAAAATCTTTCTCTGGGTAAAAAGTAAGGCGCATTGGCTGCGGGACAGATTGCACACCTTGGCAATTACACCATCAAGACGCTCTGAATTTACCTGTATAAGCTTTTCCGTTTTATTGGTAGCACCAAGGCTGGGAATTTCTTCCACTATAGAGCACATAACAGTGGTATGTCTGACTCTGGTAAGGCTTTGGCAAATATAGTCAGCCATATTATGTAAACAAAAAAGATATGCCACATTATCTACTAAAAAGATATCTCCCAATACTTCACGTTCAATACCTAAATTCATCAGGGAACCCAATATATCCCGATGGGAAAGATTATCTGCAAATTTTTGCATTAGAGGCTTTATACAAAGAGTGGTAATGGGAAAGTCCTCTGAAAATCCCAGTTGCTTTTCACTGCCAAAGCGTAATATCTTCCTTTCGCAGATTTCATTACCGCCCCAGGGGGTAGCCTCCACGAAATTAAGCTCCCTTTCTATGTCATAGTATACAGATAAATCTGCCAGACTTAAAAAGTCGGTAAAAGTATACATATTATTTTTATAGCATTTGTCAGCCAGTTCACGTAATCTGCGCTTCAGTAGCTCGTCTTCCTTCGTTTCTCTCATAAATAAATCCCATCTATTTCTCTAAAATAAAATACACTTATCTGTTGGCTTGGTAATTAAAGAGCCTAAAGTGGAATTGCCTATAAATACATAAAGCCGGGTTGCCCCGACTTTATGCTGATTATATCTTTTCTATAAATCCATAGCTTTCAAGTTGCTTCATAAATACGGAAAGCCTTTCGTACAAGGGCTCGGCGCTGTCTCCAAAATGCCTGGAAACCTGTTGCCCGATTTCATATACTGACATTTTACCATCTATAAAGCTCCAGATAAAGCTTCCCATATCCTCCATATGAATATTGGATATTCTGGGCTTTTTGAAAAGCTTTTGGGCTATGAAATTAAATAAACCTTTATTTTCCTGAAATAGAGTCACAGCCTCATTCTCATCAATCTCCCATTTTAAAGAGGGATTTTTTTGAAAAATATATTCAAGAAAATTATCATTCTTTTTAGCCATATTATTTTGACTTCTTAGGCAGAGCAACCTTAGCCACTACTGCAATCATTATAACAAAGAGTATTATTCCACCGATTGTTCCGGTATTTATAACACCTGAAAGGTCAATCTTTTCGCTAATGCCAAATATTGCAAATAGTGCAAGTAAAATACCCACAATACCCTCTCCGGCAATCATACCTGAACAGAAAAGCACACCCTTTCCGGCGTCATTCTGTTTCTCTCCGGTGTTCTTATCCACATATTTTCTAACAAGACCACCGGCAAAAATAGTAGCTGAAAGCTCAAGGGGCAGGTAAAGTCCAATAGCTACTGCAAGTGACGGAATACCAAGCAATTCAACACCGATAGCTACAAATGCGCCGATGAAGATAAGTGCCCAGGGAAGATTTCCATCCATAACACCCTCGATAATCATTTTCATCAAAGTAGCCTGAGGTGCCGGAAGAGCTGCTGAACCATAGCCATAGGCTTTGTCCATAAGTATAAGTACACCACCAATTGATATGGCAGAGATGAATGTACCCATGAGCTCGCCAATCTGCTGTGTTCTGGGAGTAGCTCCAAGGATATAACCTGTCTTAAGGTCCTGAGATGTATCGCCTGCAATAGCAGCAACTATACAAATAATAGAACCTATAGCAATAGCGCCCTGCATACCATGGGCACCCACATCTCCTGTAAGCTTAAGGAAATATGTTGCAACTAAAAGTGTAGCAATGGTCATACCTGATACAGGGTTGTTGCTGCTTCCTACAAGTCCAACCATTCTGGATGAAACGGTGGCAAAGAAGAAGCCAAATATTACTACAATAATAGCTCCCACAAGGGTAACAGGAATGGCAGGAACCAGCCAAATCAGCATAATAAGTACCAGGATTGCAATCAGGATAAAACGCATATCCAAATCTCTGTTAGTACGATTTTTTTCTGTAACAGCAGAGTTCTTAACACCTTTCATGGCATCTACAAATGCCTTGATAATAAGGGGGAAAGATTTTACAAGAGAAATAATACCTGCGGCTGCTACAGCACCTGCACCAATATATCTGATATAGCTTGACCAGATAGCACCTGCACCTGAGCCGGTATAGATTTCTCCAATAGTAACTGTTCCGGGATAAATAACTGTATTATCTCCGAAAAGTACTATTGCAGGGATGAATACAAACCATCCTAAAATACCACCTACAAACATATAAGTAGCAATCTTAGGACCACAGATATAACCTACAGCAATAAGGGCAGGGTATACCTCGGCGGAAAATTCGGTTTTTAAAGCATCAACTTTAGCTGTAATAACACCCGGGATTACCTTTATGCCATCTACTAAAAATTTAAAGCCGGCAGCGGCACCCAGACCTATAAATACGGAAGAAGCATCAGCTCCCCCCTCTTCGCCTGCCAGTAGAACCTCTGCACAAGCAGTTCCCTCGGGATAGGGAAGTACACCATGCTCGCTTACAATAAGTGCATTACGAAGCGGAACCATAAAGAGTACACCTAAAAGACCACCTATTAATGCAATAATAGTAACTGATATAAGGTTTGGTCTGTCCATGACCCCCTCATTTGCCCATAAAAAAAGAGCAGGCATTGTGAAAATGGCACCGGCAGCCAATGACTCTCCGGCAGACCCAATGGTTTGTACCATATTACTTTCAAGAATAGAATTCTTTTTCAAAAAACTTCGGATAATCGCCATTGAAAGTACAGCGGCCGGTATGGATGCAGATACAGTCATTCCCACACGAAGACCAAGATAAGCATTAGCTGCACCAAAAACAACCGATAAAATAAGACCCATAATAATGGATGTAACGGTTAATTCCGGCGTTATTTTGTCTGCCGGAACATAAGGTTTAAATTCGTTGCTCATAAACAACTCCCTCCATAATATTTTAGTTCATACTACAACGATTAAGTATGATTTTATAATTATAACACGAAATTATAAGAGTAGAAGTGCATTATTTATATATAGAAGAAATAGACTAAATATTGTAATGAAAATTGTCGATAGTACCAGATTTAGATATATAAAACGACCACAGCATTTTGCTGTGGTCATTGGTATATCTATTAGCCTGTAACTTTCATAAACATATCTTTTGTAATTCCACAATTAGGACAAACCCAGTCATCAGGAATATCTTCAAAAGCTGTACCCGGAGCAATACCGTGTTCGGGATCTCCTACCTCAGGGTCATAGGTATAGCCACAAGGGTTGCAAAAATACTTATCCATAAAATAATCTCCTTTCTACTACTTCTGATACAAAATTTTACTTCTTATATAAATATAGCATTTTCCTATATATGCTACAAGTTCTTATATATAATGTCTCTTTCTACTATATATAGAATGTAAAACTTCTTATAGGTAAAAATGGTCTAAAAAAAGAATAAAATAGTAATTGACTTTTAGAAAACACGTAGGTATAATAACTTTTGCGTCACTCAAAAAGCAATATCCTTTGAGGCGCGGAACTGAATAGTTGGTAGTGGCAAATTCAGATATGGAGAAATACTCAAGAGGCTGAAGAGGCGCCCCTGCTAAGGGTGTAGGTCGTTAACGCGGCGCGAGGGTTCAAATCCCTCTTTCTCCGTTTTAGCTCTATCAATCAGTTCTAAAAAGTTTTTATAAAATTTCTTAAAAAGTTTTTATAAAAACTATTGACACCAATCAAAAGCGGTGTTAAGATAATCAAGCTGTCGCAAACGACAGCAACTAAGATTAAAACCTAAGCAGTAAAACTGCAAGGCAAAAA
>JBHAJK010000071.1:0-5688 GCA_041826605.1 Lachnospiraceae bacterium
TCAGATATTACATCATGGGTTCTTGTTTCATATATGGCAAATTCATATTCATCCATTCCGAACTGCTTTACCATTCTGGCAAAGGCATCAACCGCAAAGGCATAGTGCTGACAGGATACACTGAAATGCTTTTTCTGCTTTTCCCCTGTAATATATTTCTGCTCCATAAGTTCATACTGTTCCACTACCTGACGGGCATATCCGATAAATTCTTCGCCTTTGGGAGTAAGAGCAATACCTCTATTACTTCTTAAAAATAATTCAATACCTGTTTCTTCCTCCAACTCTCTGATTGTAGTAGACAAAGAGGGCTGGGATATAAACAGCTTTTTAGCAGCTTCATTCATTGAATTTGAAGAAGCCACAGTAATCACATATCTTAACTGGGATATTGTCATATGAAACTCCTTTATAAATATATAAATTCACATCTATACTATTCTACTATATATGAGCAATTTTACATATAGCAAAATAGGACGATGCAAATGCACCGTCCTAACTTAATTTTAACAGAAATCCAATTATTTAATAGTTTCCTTAACCTTTGCTGCCTTACCAACACGGTCACGAAGATAGTAAAGCTTAGCACGTCTTACCTTACCGCTACGAACTACTTCAATCTTCTCAACATGAGGGCTGTGTAAAGGCCATGTCTTTTCAACACCTACACCGTTTGAAAGCTTTCTAACAGTGAATGTTTCACGGTTGCTTCCACCCTGTCTCTTAATTACGATACCCTCGTAAACCTGAGTACGCTCCTTATTACCCTCGCGGATAAGGTTGTATACCTTAATGGTATCTCCAACATTAAAATCAGCTACTTCTGATTTAAGCTGTTCTGCTTCGATTTCTCTAATAATCTGACTGTTCATTTTATTCTCCTTTATCTTACATGGACGTTCATAACACCTAAGTGACAGAGGACCATCTATAATCGCGACTCATAGAGTTTATCACATCTTACTCTTAGTTGCAACATATTTTTCGTATAAATCCGGGCGTCTGGCTCTGGTTCTTAAAACAGACTGCTCCGCCCGCCATTTTTCTATATTTGCATGGTGTCCGGACATCAACACCTCAGGCACCTTACGCCCTCTCCATTCCTCCGGACGGGAGTACTGTGGGTATTCTAAAAGTCCGTCATCAAAAGACTCTGTTTCCCCGCTTATATTATTTCCCAAAACCCCGGGCACCATTCTGGAAATCGCATCCATACATACCAAAGCCGGCAATTCCCCGCCTGTAAGCACATAGTCTCCTATGGATATATAATCCGTTACAATCTCTTCCAGCACTCTTTCGTCAATACCCTCATAATGACCGCATAAGAAGATTAGCTCATCCTCCTTTGCCAGCTCTCTTGCCTTTTCCTGGGTAAATACAGGGGCCTGCGGCGTCATATATATAGTGCGAATTTTTTTACTCTCAGAGACTTTAATAATTGCCTTATGACAATCATATACAGGCTGCGCCTGCATCAACATTCCTGCACCGCCACCATATATATAATCATCCACTCTATTATGCTTATTTTCCGTATAATCCCTAATATTTACGCTATTAACGGAAATAAGATTGTTTTCAATGGCTCTTCCCAAGATGCTTGTATTAACTGCATTATCAATCATTTCAGGAAATAATGTCATAATATGAAACTTCATAAACCCTCACTAATCTAATAAGCCATCCAGTATATGTATTTTCATTTCTCTGTTCTGAATATCCACATTGAGGACACAATCTGCTATAGCAGGAAGCAGCAGCTCTCTTCCGTCTTTAAGCTCTATCACATATACGTCATTGGCTCCTGTCCGGATTACCTCTTTAAGCTCTCCTGTAAGGTCATCTTTATCCGCTATAATATTAAGCCCTATTAAATCAGCAATAAAATACTCATCCTTTTGAAGCTTTACTGCATTTCTTCTATCCACCAAAAGAGAACACTGGCGCAAAGCCTCTGCTTCATCCATAGAATTAAATTCCTCAAAGCCTAAAATAACCATATTTTTATAATATTTTACGTTTCTTATATGGAGCAGGCTATTATTATTGTTCTTAGCCAGATATACTTCCTTTAATTTTGAAAATCTTTTTATATCGTCTGTTGTAGGATATACCTTTACTTCTCCTCTTACTCCGTGAGGAGAGGTAATAATACCCACCTGTAATAAATCTTCCATAATCTTAAACCTGAATGTTAAAAGGGGCTTCTGACAAACAGAAGCCCACAATATTATCCAATCTCTACGTCAACCCTCTTGTTATCGTTCACAGTTGCAGCTTTAACTACAGTACGGATTGCTTTTGCAATTCTTCCCTGCTTGCCAATAACCTTACCCATATCGGAAGGAGCAACATGGAGAGAAACAGTGGTATTCTTACCCTCCTGCTTTTCTTCAACTACTACTTCCTCCGGATTATCTACGAGCGCCTTAGCGATTACCTCTACTAATTCTTTCATAGTTCTCTCCATTTCAAATTTACGCACAAGCAATTACTTAGAAATACCTGCAAGTTTAAGGAGCTTTCCAACAACTTCTGTGGGCTGTGCACCCTTGCTTAACCAATCCTTTGTCTTTTCTTCATTAAACTTAAAGCTTGATGGCTCTACATTAGGATTGTAGATTCCGATTTCCTCAATAAATCTTCCATCACGAGGGCTTCTTGAATCCGAAACAACTATTCTGTACTGAGCATTTCTCTTGCTTCCGTTTCTCTGTAATCTCATCTTTACCATGATTATAAATTCCTTTCTTAATTGAAAATGTTTTTTTATTTAAAAAGGCAGCCTAAACTTTCCTTTTTTTCCCATCATACCTTTCATCTGCTTCATCATTTTCTGACTCTGCTCGAACTGTTTAATAAATCTGTTGACATCAGCAATGTCAACGCCTGCACCCTTGGCTATTCTGTGCTTACGGCTTGGATTCATAAGCTTTGGATTTTCACGCTCTGCCTTTGTCATAGAGAGCACTATTGCTTCTGTTCTGGCAAGCTTTTTCTCATCCACAGCTCCCTCTAAATCTCCCGGCTTTATACCCATTCCCATACCGGGCAGCATACCCATTATACTTGAAAGTCCACCCAGCTTCTTCATCTGTTTCATACTTTCCAGATAATCGCTGTAATCAAACTTACCCTTTTTAACGCGTTCTGCCATTTCCCGTTCTTTTTGGGCATCTATTTCCATATCTGCGGCATTTTGTGCTACCTTTTCAATAATAGTAAGCACATCTCCCATGCCTAAAATACGATTTGCCATTCTGTCAGGATAAAACTGTTCCAAATCCTCCAGTTTTTCTCCCATACCTACATATAATATAGGAAGTCCTGTAACAGCCTTAATAGAAAGAGCCGCACCACCTCTGGTGTCGCCATCCATCTTGGAAAGGATTACACCGTCAAGCTTTACCTTTTCCTTAAATTCAGAAGCCACATTTACTGCATCCTGACCTGTCATGGCATCCACCACCAAAAAGGTCTGGTGCACATCCATATTTTCTTTTATGCCATGCAACTCTTCCATCATTGACTCATCAATATGAAGTCGTCCGGCAGTATCTAAAATAACTACATTATGACCATTCTTTTCAGCATAGGCATAGGCTGCTTTTCCTATTTCCATAGGGCTTACATCAGTACCCATTTCAAAAACATCCACACCTACTTTTTCTCCGTTAATCTGGAGCTGCTTAATTGCCGCAGGTCTGTATATATCACAGGCAGCTAAAAGAGGCTTCTTACCCTTTCTCTTAAACTGTCCTGCCAGCTTTGCTGTAGCAGTGGTTTTACCGGCACCCTGCAAACCACACATCATAATAACCGTGATTGCTTTTCCCGGTTGAAACAAAACCTCAGTTGTTTCCGAGCCCATTAAAGAGGTCATTTCCTCATTAACGATTTTTATAACCATCTGTCCCGGGTTAAGACCATTCATTACGTCCTGACCCACAGCTCTTTCTTCCACACTTTTAACAAACTGTTTAACAACCTTAAAGTTTACATCTGCCTCTAAAAGAGCCATTTTAACGTCACGACAGGCAAGCTTCACATCTTCCTCTGTCAAACGTCCTTTACTTCTTAGGTTTTTAAATACTTTTTGCAGTTTATCTGTAAGACTCTCAAATGCCACAAATATTCTCCACTGTATCCACTACATTTCTTCAAGTATCTTTCCTGCCAACTGCCTGATTTTCACATCTTCCGTTAGCTGTCCGATTTCTTCCACCCTGTTTTTAATGATTTGAAATTTATTTACCAGATGGAGCTTGCTTTCATAATTTTCTAAAAGCCTGTCGCACCTTTTTATCAAATCATGGGCTGCCTGCCTTGATATATCATATTCTCCGGCAATCTCGCTAAGAGACATATCATTATATACTAAGGCTTCATATATCTTCTTCTGATGACTTGTAAGCAATTCGCCGTAGAAGTCATAAAGAATTCCCCGTTCAACAATTCTGTCCATATCACACTCACTTTGTGTCAAGGAAATATACTTGATACCAACGCACCTTAGATAATATATTATAAAACAAAATATCTGTCAAGTATTTTTTCTTGACAGATATTTCAGCACAAGGCTAAAGTTTAATTAAACATTTTCCAATCAGTCCCTCTCAGCATCATGCAGTGTATCCAAATCCCTGATATTAAGCTTATTCTTTAAGATATTAGTTCCCGGATAACAATACTCTGCATCCTGTTCGTCATCATAGAAATAATCATATTCTTGGTCTTTCATTTTTCCTGCAGGGATACTCGGTATTTCCTATTTAAATCTGCAATAGCATCAGCTGGAGACACTTTCTTATCAAGTACATCCTTAACTCTTCTTCGACATTCTGTATCAAATGGCATGCTTTCCATCTTAAAGCTGGCTTCAATACTGCTTACTTTTCTATCTACTGTCATACCAACATCCTTTCCCCTTTATTGAAAGTATTTAAGGGAAATTTTGTTTAATCCATTCCCATTACACTATCTAACAGCTTTGCCGATGTGCGTTTTGCTTCCCTTGAAGCATGGGCGTAGATATTCATCGTGGTACTTACATCGGAGTGTCCAAGAAGCTCCTGAACTTCTTTAGGAGCTGCTCCATAAGAGACAGTGCAACTTCTTGCGTCGCATTTACAGCTTCTATGCGAACCTTAATAGTAGGAAGCTCACAGCTTGCAACATATCCGTCAGGAAGTACGGGCACGAAAACGAAAGTATCTCCCGCCGTTTCGGATGAAAATTTCTCTTTGTCGCTTTTTCCGCTGTCAAGAACCCAAGTAATATTTGCAAGCTCTTCTTTTTCTTCGATTTTAGCCGTACTATCTTCGTCTGTTCCCTCTTGCGAAACAAAAGCTTCATCGACTGTTTCTGTTTGAGTTTCATCGTCCTGTGTTTGTGAAGTCAGTAACAATATATAGGACTATTTAGACTAATATCAATATGTCAGGACACTAGTGGTAGTCTTTCAGGTGGAGAAAAAGTAACACAATTCACACTGTCTGAAAAAAATACAGTGGTTAATATATAGTAAAAACTCAAATTAGTCAGTATAAGTTTACCATAAAAAATAGGAGGGAAACCCCCTCCTATTTTAGCTTTTTTGCAGCTTTATCAAATTCTCTCGTCGCTAGTATATTGTCATTGTCATCCAAGCGATTCACAATGGTGAATGCATAATAAGCAAGA
>JBHAJK010000072.1:0-9674 GCA_041826605.1 Lachnospiraceae bacterium
ACTGCAATAAGGCTAAATAATATATATAAAAGCTTTGAAGCCATTCCTGTTTTAGAAAACTATTCGGGTACATTTAAACAGGGAGAGGAATATCTTTTAGACTGGAAATCAGGATTGGGAAAGACTACATTGCTTAGGCTGATAGCCGGTATTGAAAAAGCGGAGGCAGGGAATCTATCGGTAAATGGAAAAATATCAATGGTATTTCAAGAGAACAGACTGTGTGAGGACTATTCAGCAATAAGTAATCTGGAACTTATAAGCGGCAATAAAAAGACGGCGAAAAATATTCTTTTAAAGGTATTGGATAAAAAGGATATTTATAAGCCTGTAAGGGAGCTTAGTGGCGGTCAGAAACGAAGAGTTGCAATAGCAAGAGCCTGCCTGGCAGATGGGAATATTTTACTTGCAGATGAGCCCTATAATGGACTGGATGAAGAAAACAGGCAAAGGGTGTATAATCTGATGAAAGAAAGGGTGGCAGACGGGATATTGATAATTGCGTCTCATACAACGGTGTGATAAATAGAGGTATGTAGGCGAAGTATCAATAATTTTGTCCTATACAACAGTGTAATAAAGAGAGGTGGAGAGTTGGAAAATACAAGGATTGCGCTTATAGGAATAATTGTAGAGAATACTAATTCCGTAGAGCGGTTAAATGAGCTGCTGCATGAATATGCAGGATATATTATAGGCAGAATGGGAGTACCCAACAGGGAAAAGGGAGTAAATATAATAAGTGTGGCAATGGACGCACCACAGAATATCATAAGTACCTTATCGGGAAAAATTGGAATGATTGAGGGAATTAACAGCAAGGTTATATATGACAGGGTCAGAGAATAATTAAATAATAAAAATTTCACAAAATCCGTAAACCTCTTATAAACATATGGAATTGCGGATTTTTTTGTGTTACAATACCATAATGACTGTGACTGTGCCCTGTGGTACAGAGTAAATAATGTAAGGAGAAAGATAATGAGTGTAAAGGTAGAAAAATTAGAGCATAATATGGCTAAGCTTACTGTGGAGGTAGATGCAGCAGAGCTTGAAAAGGCTATTGAAAAGGTATATCAGAAGCAGAAGAAGCAGATTAGTGTTCCCGGCTTCCGTAAGGGTAAGGTTCCCCGCCAGATGGTAGAGAGAATGTACGGCAAGGAAGTATTTTATGAAGATGCTGCTAATGAGATAATTCCTGATGCATATGAAAAGGCATATGATGAATGCGGAGAGAATATTGTATCTACACCCAAGATTGATGTGGTACAGCTTGAAGCAGGAAAGCCTTTTATTTTTACGGCTGAAGTAGCTTTAAAGCCTGAAGTTGAGTTAGGAAAATACAAGGGTGTTAAAGTAGACAAGGTGGATGTAAGCGTTTCTGACGAAGAAGTAGACAAGGCTGTTAATGATGAAGCCGAGAGAAATTCAAGAAGCGTAAGCGTAACAGACAGAGCTGTTAAGGATGGAGATGATATTATCTTAAACTTTGAGGGCTTTGTTGACGGTGTGGCATTTGCAGGCGGAAAGGGCGAAAACTATCCTCTTACAATAGGCTCAGGACAGTTTATACCCGGCTTTGAAGAGCAACTTGTAGGTAAGAACATTGGGGAAGAGTGTGATGTAAATGTAACATTCCCTGAAGATTATCAGGCAGAAGATTTAAAGGGTAAGGCTGCTGTATTTAAGTGCACAGTTTTAGAGATTAAGGAAAAGCAGCTTCCTGAAATAGATGATGAATTTGCTTCAGAGGTATCTGAATTTGATACTCTTGCAGAGTATAAGGCTGATGTAAGAAAGAAGCTTGAAGACAAAAAGGCACAGGATGCAAGAAATGCTAAGGAAGACGCGGTAGTTGAGGCTATTATTGCTGACGCTAAGATGGATATTCCACAGGCTATGATTGAGACACAGAAGAGACAGATGGTGGATGAATTCGCACAGAGAATTCAGTCACAGGGTCTTTCCTTTGAACAGTATATGCAGTTTACAGGTATGAATATGGAAAGCTTCTTAGAGCAGGTAGCTCCTCAGGCTGAAACAAGAATTAAGTCAAGACTTGTACTTGAGGCAGTTGCAGCAGCAGAAAAGATTGTTCCTACAGAGGAAGATTTTGATGCGGAAGTAGCTAAGATGGCGGAAAGCTATAAGATGGAAGCTGATAAGGTTAAGGAAGCTTTAGGCGAGACAGGAAAGAAGCAGATTATGGATGACCTGGCAGTAAGCAAGGCAGCAGAATTTGTTACAGATAACGCTAAGGAAAAATAATTCCTAAGAAAAGAGGTTATACAGAATGAGTTTAATACCATATGTCGTTGAACAGACCAGTCGTGGCGAGCGTTCGTATGACATTTATTCAAGATTATTACAGGATAGAATTGTATTTTTAGGAGAGGAAGTAAGAGAGGATAATGCGGCTACAATAGTGGCACAGCTTTTATTCCTTGAAGCAGAGGATCCTGAAAAGGATATCTGTCTTTATATTAACAGTCCCGGAGGCTCTGTTACTGCGGGAATGGCTATCTATGATACAATGCAGTACATAAAATGTGATGTTTCAACAATCTGTATCGGTATGGCTGCAAGTATGGGAGCATTTTTGCTTGCAGGCGGTGCAAAGGGCAAGAGATATGCTCTTCCAAATGCAGAGGTTATGATTCATCAGCCCAGTGGCGGTGCTCAGGGGCAGGCTACTGAAATCCAGATTACTGCGGAGCACATTTTAAAGACCAAGGAAAAATTAAACAGGATTCTTGCAGAAAATACAGGACAGGACTATGAAAGAGTTGCTGCCGACACTGAAAGAGATAACTGGAAGAATGCTAATGAAGCCTGTGAATATGGTCTTATAGACGCGGTTATTTCAAGTAGAACCGAGGTTAAAACAGATGGCAAGAATGACTAATTCCGGTTCGGCAAGAATATGCTGTTCTTTCTGTGGCAAGCCTCAGGAAGAGGTAATGAAGCTTATAGCCGGACCTAACGGCATATATATATGCGATGAATGTGTAGAGATTTGCAGTGATATTATTGAGGAAGAATTTGGAGATATTACTGAGGAAACCTCAAGTCTTAAGGATATTACCCTGCATAAGCCGGTAGAAATCAAAAGATTTTTAGATGACTATGTTATAGGACAGGATGCCGCTAAGCGTGTGCTTTCCGTTGCTGTATACAATCATTACAAGAGAGTTTTGAGCGAGGACACCGATGATGAGGTGGAGCTGCAAAAGAGTAATATTCTGATGCTGGGACCTACAGGAAGCGGAAAGACCTATTTGGCTCAGACATTGGCAAAGATAATAAATGTACCCTTTGCTATAGCTGATGCGACTACTTTGACAGAGGCAGGATATGTAGGCGAGGATGTGGAGAACATTCTTTTAAAGCTTATTCAGTCTGCTGATTATGATGTGGAGCGAGCTCAGTTCGGAATAGTATATATTGACGAAATAGATAAAATAACAAAGAAAAGCGAAAATGTGTCCATAACCCGTGATGTATCGGGAGAGGGAGTACAGCAGGCACTTCTTAAAATTATTGAGGGGACAACAGCCAGCGTACCGCCTCAGGGTGGACGTAAGCACCCTCATCAGGAGCTTATACAGATTGATACTTCAAATATTCTCTTTATTTGCGGAGGAGCCTTTGATGGTCTGGATAAGATAATTGAGGAAAGATTGAACCGAAAAGCAATCGGCTTTAATGCTTCGGTTGTAGGTAAGAGCGGACACGAAATAGGAGAGATTTTAAATCAGGTAACTACAACGGATTTGGTTAAATTCGGACTTATTCCTGAATTTGTAGGTCGTGTGCCCATTCATGTGTCCTTAGAGGGACTTGATAGAGATGCGCTTGTCAAGATACTTGCTACACCAAAGAATGCTCTTATTAAGCAGTACCAGAAGCTGTTTGGATTTGATAAGGTAGAGCTTTCCTTTGAGCCGGACGCCATTGATGCCATTGCAGACAAGGCGTTTGAGCAAAAAACAGGAGCCAGAGGGCTGCGCACAATTATGGAAAAGCTTATGGTGGATGTAATGTTTGATATTCCATCGGATGAAGAAATTACCAGATGTGTGATTACAAAGGCTGCCGTAGAGGGAGCAGAAGCTCCAAGGGTTTATAGAGATTAAATAATACGCTGCCCTTATGGCAGCGTATTTTGGATTTTATTAAAATAGATATTTCATAGAGGATACTGCTGTGTAATGCAGTTATTGGAGGTTTGATGAATATACCGGTTGCAGCGCTTCAGGGATTAGTAATTTATCCGGAAGCAGTCATACATTTTGATTTAACAAGAAAAAAATCAATAGCGGCAGCAAAGGCTGCAATGAAAAATGATGGCAGATTGCTTACTGTATCACAAAAGGATATTTCTGTGGAAAATCCCGGCATTTCAGACCTTTATACAGTGGGAACCATTATTCAGATAAAGCAGCTTACCAAGATGCCGGGAGGTGTAGTGCGCTTGCTTGCGGAGGGCGTGGGAAGAGCTAAGCTCCACGGAATGGTGGAAGAGGAAAAACGATATCTTTTAGGAGCTGCTAAGGAGATCTTTGAAATAGAAAAAGAATTTTCCGAGGAGGAAATTCAGGCTTCTTACAGAGTAATATATGATACTTTATCAGATTATTCAGAATATTATCCCAGAGTGGTAAAAAGCCTTGAGGGATTATTGGAAGAGTCTATGAGCATAGGGCAGATATGCTTTCTTATTGCCATGAATGTACCTCTTCCCTATGAGGATAAGCAGGCAATATTGGAAGAAGCCACTTTGGATGGAAGATTTTTGAAGCTGATTAATGCTTTGAAAAAGGAGACAAATGTTTCAAAATTTCAGGCAGAGCTATCAGAAAAAATCAAGGACGATATACAGGACACTCAGAAAAAATATATTCTTAGGGAGCAGATGGAATTTCTTCGTAAGGAGCTTTCTGAGGAAAATGGGGAAAGTGATATTGAAAACTTCTTAAAGCAGTTGGAAGAGCTTAATGCATCTGAAGAAATTAAACAGAAGATAAAAAAGGAAATAAAACGTTTCGATAATCTTTCAGAGCAAACCTCAGAGGGTTCAGTGCAGAGAATGTATATTGAAGCTTTGCTGGAGCTGCCCTGGAACAATAAGTCCATAGATAATCCGGATATTAAAAATGCAGAGCGTATACTTAATGCAGACCATTACGGTATGGAAAAGGTAAAGGAGCGTATACTGGAATTTTTAGCAGTCAGAGCGTTCACTGAAAAGGGAACAAGCCCTATTATTTGTCTGGTAGGACCTCCCGGAACAGGAAAAACCTCTATTGCCCGCAGTATTGCCAGAGCTCTTAATAAGGAGTATGTGCGCATTTGCTTAGGCGGCGTTCGCGATGAAGCTGAAATAAGGGGACATAGAAGAACCTATGTGGGTGCTATGGCAGGTCGCATTGCAGAGGGACTGAAAAATGCTTCTGTTGCCAACCCTTTAATGCTTTTGGATGAAATAGATAAGGTAAGCAACGATTATAAGGGGGATACCTTTTCTGCTCTTTTGGAGGTACTTGACCCTGATCAGAATAAGGCATTTCGCGACCATTATATAGAGCTGCCCTTGGATTTATCAGAAGTACTGTTTATTGCTACAGCAAATGATACTTCAAATATTCCACGCCCTCTACTTGACAGAATGGAGATAGTGGAGGTATCGGGGTATACGGCAAATGAAAAATTCCATATTGCTAAAAATCATCTTATGAAAAAGCAATTTGCATTAAGCGGTATGAACAGCAAAATGCTTAGCATATCAGACGGTGCAGTAAAAGACATTATAAGCTATTATACCCGTGAAGCAGGGGTAAGAGGTCTTGAGAAAAAAATCGGGGAGCTTTGCAGAAAGGCTGCCAAAGAGAGACTGGAAAATACTAACGATAAAATAGTTATTAATTCAAAGAATTTAAGCAAATATTTAGGAAAACGCAAATACACCCTGAATATGGCAAATCGTAAGGATGAAATAGGTATTGTAACAGGACTTGCCTGGACAGCGGTGGGTGGAGACACTTTGGAAATAGAAGTAAACACCATGCCCGGAAAGGGAAATATCAAGCTTACGGGACAAATGGGGGATGTGATGAAAGAGTCCGCCTCTATTGCAATGAGCTATGTACGTTCTATTGCAGCTAAATATGGTGTGGAGCATAAATATTTTGCGGAAACAGATTTTCATATTCATATACCGGAGGGTGCAGTACCAAAGGACGGACCAAGTGCGGGAATAACTATGGCAACAGCTATTTTTTCAGCAATAACAGGAAAAAAGGTAGCTTCAAAAACTGCAATGACGGGAGAAGTGACACTTAGAGGTAAGGTATTGCCCGTTGGCGGATTAAAGGAAAAGCTATTGGCTGCAAATACAGCGGGTATTAAAAAGGTGCTGGTGCCAAAAGAGAATGAAAAGGATATTGAAGAATTCTCTACAGAGATTATAGGAGATATGGAGCTGATATATGCTTCGGATATGAAAGAGGTTTTAAAGGAGGCGATTGTTTGGTAATTAAAAATGTAAGCTTGGAAACTGTATGCGGAGTAACCAGTGTTTTGCCTGAAAATACCATGCCTGAGGTGGCATTTGCGGGAAAGAGCAATGTGGGTAAATCCTCACTGATAAATGCTTTAATGAATAGAAAATCACTGGCAAGAACCAGTTCACAGCCCGGAAAAACTCAGACCATCAATTTTTATAATATAAATGACGCCCTTTATTTTGTGGATTTGCCGGGATATGGCTATGCCAACGCCAATGTAAAGGTAAAGGCTGCCTGGGGCAAAATGATTGAAAGATATTTAAAAACCTCTAAGGCATTAAAGGCAGTATTTTTATTAATAGATATAAGGCATGCTCCGGGGCAGAATGATAAGGATATGTATGGCTGGATTTTGGAAAACGGCTATGAACCAATTATCATTGCCACAAAGCTGGATAAAATTAAGCGAAGTCAGATATCCAAACAGCTAAAGCTTTTAAAGGACACCTTAAATTGCGGAAAGGATACGATTATAATACCTTTTTCTTCTGAAACCAAGGCAGGGCGTGAAGAGATATATGCTCTGATTGACGATTTGCTGTGTGAGGAATAATTTTAAACAAAGGCTTGACAGACGCATTTAAACAGCGGATAATGACATAAAACGATGACGAGGACAGTAGCCCGTGAAATGTTTAAGAGAGGAAATCCTAGGCTGGGAGATTTCTAACAGGAAGCGACGTGAAAACCACCTCCGAGTGACCCTAATCCGGTTCGTAAGCCTACGTTACAGGCATTAAGAGTGGCTGAGTTTGGCAAGCAGGGTGGAACCGCGTAGATAATACGTCCCATGCACAAATTATTGTGCGTGGGATTTTTTAATTTTTTTTAAATACTGCCACGGCAAGGAAATTAGCCTAAAGGCACAGCCCGCGCATTGTGCGCGGATGAAAACTTTATAATAGTAGGAGGAAAATATGAAAATCACATTAAAGGATGGCTCTGTTAAAGAGTATGGCGAAGCTAAAAGAGTAATTGATATAGCCTTTGATTTAAGCGAGGGCTTGGCAAGAGCTGCCTGTGCAGGAGAAATAGATGGCGAGGTAGTGGATTTAAGAACCGTTGTTGACAAGGATTGCAGTTTAAACATTTTAACAGGAAATGATGATGAGGGACTTAAAGTAGTCAGACATACCTGCTCACATGTATTGGCAGAGGCTGTAAAAAGACTTTATCCAAATGCCAGGCTTGCAATAGGTCCTGCCATAGCTGATGGCTTCTACTACGATTTTGATGTGGAAAATCCCTTTTCCAGAGAAGAGCTGGATAAGCTGGAAGCTGAGATGAAGAAGATTATTAAAGAGGGCAATAAGCTGGAAAAATTTGAGCTTCCAAGGACTGAAGCAATTAAGCTTATGGAAGAGCGGAATGAGCCATATAAGGTGGAGCTTATTAAGGATTTGCCTGAGGATGCTGTTATCAGCTTCTATTCACAGGGAGACGGATTTACTGACCTTTGTGCAGGACCTCATCTTATGAGCACAAAGGGGATTAAGGCATTCAAGCTTATCTCCAGCTCAATGGCATACTGGAGGGGGGATTCGAGCAAGGCAAGACTTCAAAGAATTTATGGTGCCGCGTTTACAAATAAAGATGATTTGGCTGCACATTTGGCACACCTTGAGGATATTAAGCTTCGCGACCACAACAGGCTTGGAAGAGAAATGAAGCTCTTTACAACTGTGGATGTAATAGGTCAGGGCTTGCCCCTCTTTACACCAAAGGGTACAAAGATGATTATGAAGCTTCAGAGGTGGATTGAGGATTTAGAGGACAATGAGTGGGGCTATGTACGTACACGTACACCACTTATGGCAAAGTCTGATTTGTATAAGATTTCAGGTCACTGGGATCATTATATGGATGGAATGTTTATTTTAAATAAGGATGAAGAGGACAAGGAAACTATGGCTCTTCGCCCTATGACATGTCCATTCCAGTACTATGTATATATGAGCGACCAACATTCATATCGTGATTTACCTTATAGAATGGCTGAAACTTCAACACTTTTTAGAAATGAAGATTCAGGAGAAATGCACGGACTTACAAGAGTGCGTCAGTTTACCATTACAGAGGCTCATATTATTATGACACCTGCACAGGCGGAGGAAGAGCTGGCAAGATGTGTAGATTTATGTAACGAGGTAATGACAACTCTTGGATTAGAGGGAGATGTTACATATCGTCTTTCTAAGTGGGATGAAAATAATACAGAGAAGTACTTAGGAGATGCAGAATACTGGAACAGCTCACAGCAGTATCTAAGGGATGTAATGAATAAGCATAATATTTCCTTTACAGAGGCTGACGGAGAGGCTGCATTCTATGGTCCTAAGATTGATATTCAGGCTAAGAATGTATACGGTAAGGAAGATACAATGGTTACAATCCAGCTTGACTGTGCAGCAGCAGAGAAGTTTGGTATGTATTACATTGATGAAACAGGCGAGAAGAAAACTCCCTGGATTATCCACCGTACATCTATGGGGTGCTATGAGCGTACTCTGGCATGGCTCATTGAGCACTATGCAGGAAAATTCCCTACATGGCTTTGCCCTGAGCAGGTAAGAGTATTGCCTATTTCTGATAAGTATGAGGATTATGCCGAAAAGGTAAGAGCCGAGCTTAAGAAAGCAGGTATTGACGTAACTGTTGATAATCGTTCTGAAAAAATTGGATATAAAATCAGAGAGGCAAGAATGGACAAGCTTCCCTATATGCTGGTTGTAGGCGGACAGGAAGAAGAGGATGGTCTTGTATCTGTAAGAAGCCGATTTGAGGGCAACGAGGGACAGAAGACTATTGCAGAGTTCATTGCTCAGATTAAAGAGGAAATTGATACAAAGGCAATAAGAGTGGAACTTCCCGAAGAGGAGAAGAAGAAGTAAATAAAGGCAAGAATGAATAGGGCTGTCGCACTGGTTGGTGTGGCAGCCTTTTTAGATAGAGCATATACAATTTGAGCGCTGATTTAGAACCTGGGAAGATTATAGGCTGTTGAAATTTTTATAAAAATATCTTGACACTCAAAGCAAATAGATGTATATTACAGAAAGTAATTTGATTATCAAACTATTTGAAAATCAAATTAAAATCGAAGAA